>MCBE01000217.1 GCA_001723845.1 Candidatus Altarchaeales archaeon WOR_SM1_SCG | reverse complement strand
CATAAAAATCCCGGCAAATATTTGTGAATCGTGCTTGTTTCCGGGATATGACTCGTGAAGCATTGGGATGTTTTCATCACTTGTTACTATTCCTATGCCGATTATATTTTTATCATATCGTTTCTCTTTACCCCTACCTTTTTTAGGCATCTCCCCGCCGTATACCTTTAGCTTACCCTTCTTCTCTTTTAAGATATATTCATAGGTTTTACCGCCACTGATTTTTAAGACTACTTTGTTTTCTTTCTCGTTAAGTTTTAGTTCAACTGAGTTTTCCCCTTCCGTAACTGTTATTATTTTACAGTCATTGTTTTTATTGATTGTTGCGTTTTTTACCCAACCTATTTTTAGATTATCCAAAAGATGGTTTATGAGTCGCTTGCTGTCGTTTCCGGGAATATTATTCCAGCTAAACAAATACGTTCCCCCATTTTCCATATATGTGAAGACATTGCTCATATCAATATATAACTTTGTTGGTGCCACACCAAGCTCAACAAGTCTTTTTCCCAGGTCATCCCCGATTTTTCGCATTACTTCATCTGTGAGATAATCCATGTGGTTCGTAAAATTTTGAGTGTTCAGTTTGTGCGAAAATACCCACATTAAATCGAGAAAAGAATCGTCAAACCAGTCGGAGATTCCGTTTTTGCTTATTGGTTCATCGGCTCTGCTAAGGATAATCAATAGCATGTATTCACCAACTGTCAGCCCTTCAATCTTCTTTTTGGTTGTGTGTTTATTTACGATCTCAACAAAATTTAGTTCTTCTGCTATTTTCATTAGTGCTGCCGTTCTTCCATACTCAAAACTTTTGAGTTTCATATCAGTGCATTCTTCACAGTTTTTATAGAATTTCTCGATCGTTTCTGCTGTGCCCAGATACTTACTCCACACTCTTTTTACTTCTCCATTTACCCGTTTTTTTCTTACAAGAGTATATTGAGGCATTCTACCTTTTTTTCTAATGATTTCAATGTAGGGTTTTATTGCCATTATTTCTTTAGTTGTTAGTTCCATGTTATTGTATTAGATATTAAATAAATTAAATGACATGGCAACATTTGTTAGTTAAAGTATTAAAGCACACTGATTTTATTTAAAATTTTGACATGGCAACAAAATACAAAAAGTGAGATAACAAAAACCAACATCAGTAAATGGGGTAAATAAAATTTATTATGTTAGAAATCTAATATCTTTGAAACTCAAGTATAAATACTATAAAATATCTCTCGGGTCTGTAATTTTACCTTCAACCGCGCTTGCGGCAACCGTTGCGGGACTCGCAAGGTAAATCTCGGCTGACGAGTTGCCCATCCTCCCCTTGAAATTCCTGTTCGCGGACGAAATTATAATTTCATTATCCGAGGGTACGCCCTGGTGTGTTCCGACGCAGCATGCGCATCCAGGGTTCACGACACAGGCGCCGGATTTCATAAATATTTGAATAATTCCTTCATTTATTGCTTCCATGAAAATTCTCCGCGAGGCGGGAGCAATTATAAGCCGCGATTTAACTTTATTGCCCCGCAGGATTTCCGCTGCAATTTTCAAGTCCTCAAGCCTGCCGTTTGTGCATGTCCCGATAAATGCCTGGTCAATTTCATGCCCCTGGATTTCGGACACGCCGCATACATTATCAACGGTATGGGGGCATGCAATCTGCGGTTCAAGTTCATTAATTTCAAACACAAATTCTTCTTCATACTCGCCGTCACTTTTGAGGTGCCTGAAATTCATATCCGATGTCTTGCCTCTCCTGTGCTTGTTTATGTATGTGGCGATAGCAGGATCCGGCTCAATTACCCCGTTTTTTGCGCCCATCTCAACTGCCATGTTCGTGATAGTCATTCTTGCATCAACACTCATCTTTTTAATTGCATCCCCGTGAAACTCGCATGACTTATATGTTGCACCATCAGAGGTCATTTCCTTAATGATATGCAAAATCATGTCCTTTGAATAGACCCCTTTTTGAAGGTCGCCCGAAATATTGAATTTGTAGGTCTCAGGAACCCGGAACCATAATTTCTGTGTTTTATAGACCGCCGCAGCATCCGTGCTTCCGATACCCGTTGAAAACGCGCCCAATGCCCCGTAAGTGCAGGTATGCGAGTCAGAGCCGACAACAACATCACCGGGAGATACATGATTTTCAGCCATTACCTGGTGGCACACGCCGTCGCCGATATCATAAAAATTTTCAATCCCCTGCTCCCTGCCAAAATCATACATCATCTTATGAAGTTTTGATACGCCTTCATTCGGGGAAGGTGCGCTGTGGTCAATTACAAGAGCAATTCTGTCCGGGCATTTAACCTTATCACCCATCTTTTTAAAAGCGGAAATTGCAAGAGGTGTTGTTCCGTCCTGACCCATGATAAAATCAATATCCGATACGATTAAGTCCCCTGCAGATACATTCTTGCCGGTTTTCTTACCAAATATTTTTTCAACAAGTGTTCCTTTCATTTTCAATTATTAATAATAAAATTAGAATTAAATCATATTTAATCATTGCAACCCCCTGGAATAATCATAAGAGGCAATCTGCATGTTATGCGGGCAGGTATTCCAACCGTTTGCAGGACACGGCATAACTTAGCCGACTTAGCCGCGCACCATGCTTCAAACTACTTAAATAATTAAAATAAACGCTCATGTGAACGAAACCGTTGCTATGAGCATTTGATTACTGTTTATTAATTGTGATTTTATGTTTTTTAGCATATTATGAAGCACATAATTGCTTGTTGACCCAATTCTTACCCAGGGCAAAAAAATTATTTTATGAAACATCGGAATCCAGCCCGCCTTTTTGTTGTTTTCCACAAACTCAAAAAAGAGTACATACTCGGCAAGATATTTTTTGGATACTCCCCCGTATGTGTCCACCCAGTGCCTGAAGACAGACCAGTAACCTTCAATTGTATTATTATGCACTTCACCTCTTGCATTTCCGAGCATGCGAGGAAATATCAAAATTTTATTAAAATTTTACATATATTCTTTTTTACTATGATTTACCGTCTCGTGTGGTATCCATGTTTTATCTAAAAAACGATATGCTGTGAAATCATCTGTGAGTACCGTAAATAAATCAGATAAGTTTGCCATGATGCATAAAAGGAACGCACAAATACTGTTTGAATCGGCATGATCCGAAACTTTAAGCCGCAAATTACCCTTGTATCTGGAAGTAAGGGTGGTGTGATAAAAATATGGGATTTTGATAGTGGAGACTACATAAGAAGAATAAAGCAGAAACTAAAATGCAGGGGAATGAAAATAAAAGGTGCGAAAGGTTTAAGTGGAATTCAGATTAAATTTTTAAAGGAGAGAGGAGCAGTGGATTAATAATTTACTCTGAATTCTAAATTTAAATAGAATTCAGATTAAATTTTTAAAGGAGAGAGGAGCAGTGGATTAATAATTTACTCTGAATTCTAAATTTAAATAATATTTAGAATATTTTTCAAATAACCATGAAAATCAATAAAAAAGTCGTCATGTTCGCAGGAAAGGGCGGTGTCGGGAAAACGACCGTATCATGCGCAACCGCTGTTCATTTTGCACTGCAGGGTGAAAAAACACTTGTTATTTCCACAGACCCTGCCCCGTCTCTTTCAGACATATTTGAAACGAAAATCGGGGATAAGGAGAAAAAATTAGCTGAAAATTTATATGCTCTTGAATTGAGTTCCGGGGAAGTTCTTCGTCTCTGGAAACAAAAATTCGGCGATGAAATCTATGAAGTGATTTCCTCGTTTGTTGATACAGAGAAATCAATAGTTGATTATATCGGAACCGCTCCCGGGATTGACGAGGAATTTATGTTATATTACATTCATGAACTCGTGATGCGGAAAAAATACGAAAGAATCATCTGGGACAGCGCGCCGATGGGACACACGCTCCGGCTTTTAAACCTGCCGTCCCGGTTCATTGACCACCTGAACCAGGCAGTAAAGGTCTATATGAAATTTAACATCAAATGGGGCAAAAGGTCAATTTTTGATATAATTGATTCCTGGAAGAAACTTGCAGAAGAAATCGTGGAATTTTTGAAAAATGAAACAGAGATTGTCGCGGTGACAATTCCCGAGACATTAAGTACAATGCAGACAGAACGGCTTGTTTTTGAATTGCATGAAAATAATATGAATATAAATTATATTGTAATAAATAATG
Organism: Candidatus Altarchaeales archaeon WOR_SM1_SCG; assembly: GCA_001723845.1. Classification (GTDB taxonomy): domain Archaea; phylum Altiarchaeota; class Altiarchaeia; order IMC4; family WOR-SM1-SCG; genus WOR-SM1-SCG. The sequence continues at coordinate 56,615 of MCBE01000217.1, read as the reverse complement.
TAATACATGAGGCGTGCTGCGAATTTCACAGGCAGAGAATGTTAATGCAAGAGGGGAACATAAAAAGAATTGATGAAATAAAAGATAAAATTGATATAGAGGTCACGAAAATCCCGTCTTTTTCTTATGAAATAAAAGGGCTTGAAAAGTTAGAAGAGGTTGAGAAAATTCTGTTTCGGTGATTTAAAATTTTTTCAACAATTTCTCCTGCCTCATAAAAACTCAAGAATTTTAATTAAATTTTTTTCATAAACGATTTCGTCAACATGGTCAACAACATCCGCGTGTTTCGGGTTGAAAGCGATACTTAAGCCCGCTTCTTTGAACATCGGGATGTCATTGATATAATCGCCGACGGCGGCACACGCATCGGTTGTTATCCCTTCTTCTTTTGCAAATTTTCTTAAAAATTCACTTTTGTCTTTGAACCCAACAACCTGCTTTATCCCGCAAACCTTCCCGCCGTTTGTCAATATTTCGTTGCCGACCGCATGATGCATTCCATAATCATTTTTAATTTTATCCGCAAGTATCTGCAAGCCCCCGGAAATAATTGCAAGTTTATAATTTTTCCTTAATTTATTGAGTGTGTAAGTTATGCCACGCATCGGGCGAATTTCATATAAAATTTCCTTTATTTTCTCAATGTCTGTTCCCGCCCATAATTTCGTGTCAAGTTCCGCCCAATCATCAAAACTTATTTTACCTTCATAGAAAAGCCGTTCATGCGGCTCAGCCTGCTTAACAGTACCCAATGCTTCATGCACTTCCCTCCAGCTGCCTTTTGAATCAACCAAAACGCCGTCAAGGTCAAATGCAACAAGTTTTATTTTTTGTTTTGACATTTTCTAATTAATTAGTTAATTAAATTTCAAAATGTAAATTTTAATATGTTAAGAGCGGCAGGTTAAAAATGTTAAAAACAGGAGAAGAAATTATAAATTTTATAAATTTTCATAAAAAATTTATTGACGAAAACAGTGAAAAAATAAAAACCCATGATAAAAAATTAAAGTCCAGGTGGTTGTGGGGCTTTGGCACAAGTGCGTACGCTGTTTCATTAGGTTATCTGGTGTTAAATGACAAAAAGAATGCAGTGTCCTGGTTTAATAAGTCCTCCGGGTTTTATTTAAGGTGCGCTGATTTGCATCTTCAAACAAAACAATACTTCGGGATCAATAAAACATTTACCGAAACCGCCGCACTCCAGGTAATTAAAAGTTGTGTCCTGTCAATAAATAAAAAATCAATAAATAAAATAACTGATTATATCATTGAAAACAGACCGGAAGCTTTCGGTTCGGATTTAATATACAACTATGTTCTTGCATTATCCCTGTTTATAATTTGCAGTAAAAATTCAGGTAAATACAAGCATAAACATCTAATTCAACAGGTAAAAAAACTTTCCGAGTCCGAAAAAAAGCAAAAGGGTAATGTTTCAGGGTATTACAAAGGTACAAAAGATGTATTAGCCGGGCTTTCGGAAAATAACAAGGAAAAATTTTTTAAGGGAATCAACAAAATTTTATCATCATTTTGCAGGTCCCTCCCGAAAACAGGCGATTTACCTGTTTGCACGGACGCCGTAATGATTTTATTGATAGCAAAGGACAGGGGAATGGAAATTAATATAAAAAATATTTCCCGGAAATATCATAAGTATATTGCATCGTGTTTGTTTCAATAATTTATAAAATTATAAAAAAATTTTGTGCAGGTATTTAAACCTGAAAAGTAAATAATTAAATAATTACTATTAAGCAGAAAAATATTAAAGATATAGATAAAAAACACAGGTAAAAAATGAATGAAGCGTTAAATGAAAATAACGGAAAGGAGATGTGTTCTGAATGCAACGGAACAGAGATAATAACCGATTACAAACACGGTGAGAGAATCTGTGCCGGGTGCGGTCTTGTTATGGAAGAAAAAATGTTTGACCACGGTCCGGAGTGGAGGGCATTTGACGATGAGCAGGAAGCAAAGCGTGCAAGGGCGGGAGGTCCTCTAAAATTTGCAAAACTCAATAAAGGTCTGACAACTGAAATTGACCGCTACGATCGCGACATCAGGGGCGGTGCAATTCCGCCGGAAAGCAAAGCCCAGATATATCGTCTCAGGAAATGGCAGAAAAGAACAAGGATGTCCGATTCAGTGCACAGGAATTTATCAATGGCACTGCCGGAACTTGACAGGATGTGTGCGCACCTGAATATCCCGAATAACATTAAAGAGGAATGTGCCCAGACATACAGAAAAGCCGTAAGTAAAGGCGTTGTTCGCGGGAGAAGTATTGAGTCGGTTGTCGCGGCAATAATTTATCTTGTTTCAAGACAGCACCGCCTGCCGAAAACACTTGAGGAACTTGAAGAAGCATCGGGCATAAAAAAGAAAGATATAGGCAGGAGTTACAGGACGGTCTATAGAGGACTCGGCTTAAGAATGCCTGTAATTACCGCGATGGATTATGTTGAGCGGCTTGCAAGCGAGTTAAAGATTTCAGGCAACACCCAGAATAAAGCAAAAGAAGTACTTGAAATTGCAAGAGATAAGGGAATCACATCAGGAAAAGCACCTGTCGGGGCTGCAATGGCAGCACTTCACATTGCCGGTGAATTAACCGGGGATGAGAATGCGCCGTCAGACATTATCGCTTTTGCAGGAATTCCTGAGGCAACAATAAGAAGAATGTACGATGACCTGGCAAAGGGTGTTAAGCCCGAACTCATGGAAAATTGAATTGAATTTGATTAAAAAACTATTTCTTTGTATTTAACTGAAAAAAAATTAAAAAATGATTGAAATTAAAAAACTGTCAAGAGGAAGTTACATAGCACACAAGGGCGAGCCGTACAGGATTAAAAAAATAGGTCTGGTTGTTGTCGGAACGCACAGCCATACAAAAACAAAGGTTGAAATGGCGGGTTTATTTTCAGGAAAAAAAGAGTCATTAACAATGTCGTCTCATGAGAGGGTTGAAGATATTGAAATAATAAAAAGGCACGGGCAGCTGATTGCAAAGACGGGTAATGAAGTTCAGGTAATGTCAATGGATAATTATGAAATGCTTGATGCGGACATCACGCCAGAACTTTTAAATGAAGTCAATGAAGGCGATGATGTTACTTATGTTGAATTCGGAGGAAGGGCGAGGGTTATTGAGAAGAGGGAGAGGTGAAAAAGTGAAAGATTAAAGTAAAAAATAAATCCTCAAATTTTAATTAATTCAAATAATAAGAATAGAATATGGCAAAACCAATTAACGAGTTCGTAAATAAAATAATTTGCGGCAATTGTTTGGAATTAATAAAAGAAATTCCAAGCAGTTCCGTGAATCTTATCATAACCTCGCCGCCGTATTTCAAGCAAAGAGATTATGGCGGATACGAAAAAGAAATTGGAAATGAAAACCGGGCGGAAGAGTATGTTGAGAACCTCCTGAAACTGTTTTATGAATGTTTCAGGGTGATTAAAAACGACGGCAGTATTGTTTTTAACATAGGAGATAAATATGAAAACAGCAGTTTGTTGTTGGTACCTTACAGGTTTGCCATAGAAGTTTTAAACAAACTGCCGGTAAAACTTGTAAATGACATTACATGGGTTAAATTAAACCCGACTCCAAGACAATTTAGAAGAAGATTGGTGAGCAGCACCGAGCCATTTTTCCATTTTGTTAAAAGTGATGATTACTATTATAACATTGATGAATTTATGAATTTGTTAGATAAATCCAGAACCAAAAGAAACGGAAACGGAAATAACCTTGGTAAAAAATATTTTGGACTAATAGAAAACTCTGAGTTGTTAGAAGAACAGAAAAGAAGGGCTATAAAAGAACTTGAGGAAGTGATAGAAGAAGTCAAAAGCGGGAAATTATATAGTTTTCGTATGAAAATAAAGGGTATTCACTCCTTACCTTTTGGCGGGCAGGAAGGCGGAAGAAAAACACAGATATTAAAAAAGGGATTTACCATTATAAAATTACACGGCAACTCCATAAAAAGAGATGTAATTGAAAGCCCGGTAGAAACCATAAAAGGCGCTAAACATCCTGCAATTTATCCTGAGTACATAATACAGGAGTTATTAAAATTATTAACGCGGGAGGGAGACATTGTTTTAGACCCTTTCATGGGGTCAGGGACTACTGCTTTTGCATGCAAAAAATTAAGAAGAAATTACATCGGATTTGACATAAACCAGAATTATTGTAAAAGTGCAGTTAATAATCTAAAAGAAATTAAAATAAATAACGCGATAACAGAATGGATAATATAACTAAAAAAGATTATAGCAGGATACTTGAAAAGGCATATAAAAATTAAACAGGGAATTAACCGCCGAAGAATTAGACAGGGTTAAAAAAGGAGTGGAATGGGGGCTTGATTGCTGGGAAGAAGTAGTAATTTTTGCGATAGATGAATTGGAAAATAATTAAAAAATTAAATCAAAACTAAAGATGACAGGCGAAATAACCGACCAACTCAAAAAACAAATAATAAAAAAATTCACAGCCAGCGGCTTACTTGTAACATCGCACGGCTTTGATGACTTAATAAAAAACGGGATTGATGTTGACAGAGTAATTTCCACTGCAAAAGACAAGGGGATTTTTTTAATTTCCGATGAATTTTTAAAGGAATTTATTGAGGTAAAGGAAGAGAAACATGAGCCTGCGCAAAAACCGGAAGTAGAAGTCAGGAAGGGAAGTCATATTTTTGCAAAGGAAATTGATTCCGAGTTAAAGATTGACGATTCGTGGGATGTGACGGGAAAATCAACATGCGAGGGAAAACTTGAGGACTTTGTAGAGTATTTTAACCAGAAGTACAGGGGAATTGAAAAAATAATAAGGAGAAGGGAAAATTTTATAGGAACCGTCGCAATAAACAATTTAAAAAAGTCGGGAGGTGCGGCAAGTATTGTTGCGATGGTTACCGAGAAGCGGGAAAGCAGGAGGGGCTTTAGATTCCTTGATGTTGAGGACCCTACAGGCGATGCAACGGTTTTTATATCAAAGGATAACGAGGAATTAAATGAAATTTACAGCCGGGTTTTATTAGATGAAGTTATAGGAATTAGAGGTGAATTAAGAAATAATTTATTTATTGCCCGCGAGATTGTGCAGCCGGATTTGCCGATAACAAAGGCGCCGAAAACAACTGATGAGCCGGTACATGCCGCGTTTCTATCTGACTTTCATGTCGGGAGTTATCTTTTCCTTGAAAAAGAATTTCAAAAATTCATTGACTGGCTGAACCTGAAATCAGGGAACAGGAGAGATGTTGCAGAGAAAATTAAATATATATTTGTTGCAGGCGACCTTGTTGACGGCATCGGCATCTACCCGGACCAGGAAGGTGAACTTTCAATTCCCGACATCTACAAGCAGTATGATTTTCTTGGCAGCATGATTGAGCAGATCCCGGACTACATTGAAGTTGTCATGGTTGTCGGGAACCATGATGCTGTAAGAAGAGCAGAACCAGAGCCGACGCTTGATAAAGACATAGGCGCCCCTCTTTACGAAATACCGAATGTTCATGTTGTCGGGAATCCTGCAATGGTTTCTGCGCACGGAATTAAAACATTAATTTATCACGGGGATTCAATGGACGGCGTTATAGGGCATTTAAGCGGCTTGAGTTACACTGCTCCTGAAAAGGCAATGACCGAATACCTGAAGAGAAGGCATCTTGCGCCGCTTTACCATGACATATCGCCAGAGAATAAGGATTACATGCTAATCAGGGATATTCCCGACATTTTCCACGGGGGGCATGTTCATGCAAACGGTTACGCTAAATACAGGGGCGTTCATCTGATAAACGCGGGAACATGGCAGGCACAGACGAAATACCAGGAAAGGTTAGGGCATCACCCGACACCTGCAAGAGTTCCTGTTATGAATTTAAGCAACCAGGATGTTATGGTGCTGCATTTCGGGAGTGATTAGAGTGATTAAAAAGAAAGTTCAACAAAATAAATTCTTTTAAAGTAAATTTAATTAAAACAAACAATTATTATTAAAACATAAATTTTAAAAAAATAAAAAATTAAATTATTATTTACCCTGAATTTACCATGAAAATAGCACTATTTACGGACACATATTTCCCTCAAATAAACGGTGTCAGTTTCGTTGTCGGAAATCACGCGAAAAAGCTTATTGAGAGGGGTCATGAAGTTGAGATATTCGCACCGAAATCAAAAGAACCTTATGAACTTGATAATGAAATTCCGACCCACAGGTTTAAATCCATTAGATTCAGACCGTACCCCGATTATGATATAGCATTCCCGTGGATCCCGAAAATTCAAAGTTACATTTCACAGGGCAACTTTGATATAATACACTGCCACACTCCCTTTTCAATGGGTCTGTCGGGATTATTTATCGCAAAAAGTTTGAATGCAAAAAAGAGGATTTCTTCTAAATTGAACAGGATACGAAAGAGGTCACCGGAATTCAAAAGAATAGCTCTTGTAGGGACATTTCACACGGTAATTTCCGATTTCGGTCATGTCTTAAAACCGGTTCCTGAGCGGCTTACAGGCAAAGTCGCCGAAAAATTCGGCACGAAATTTTACAACCGGATGGACCTGGTCATTACACCAAGCGAGCACACAAGAGGACTTTTAAAAAAATACGGCGTTGAGAAGCCGATTCATGTTTTAAGTAACGGAATAGATCTGGACTTATTCAAGCCGGATAGGAAGGGGGCGGAAATTCTCAGGAAAAATTACAAAATAAATAACAACCCCTTGATTCTTCATGTGGGCAGGATTTCCGCGGAGAGGAATGTTGATGAATTTGTTCGCTCAGCCCCTCTTATTTTAAATAAAATCCCGGAAGCAAAATTTTTAGTCGTCGGGGGAGGACCTTCCCTTGAAAAATTAAAGGAACTGGCATCTGATTTAAATTTAAATACTATTATTATTTTTACGGGAAGGGTTGAGCAGCACGAACTTATCTCGTCTTACACGGCAGCAGACATTTTTGTCACGCCCTCAACAATTGATACGCAGGGGCTGGTGGTTTTAGAATCGTTTGCCTGCGAAACACCTGTTGTTGCCGCAGGCGCAAAAGCCCTTCCCGAAATCGTAATAGAAAACGAGACAGGATTTTTGTTTGAGCCGCATAATGTCAAACACCTTTCCGAACGGGCAATTGAACTTCTTGCAAATCCCGCTGTTCGCGAAAAGATGGCGAAAAACGGTTTGGAGATGGTGAAGCGGCACGATATTGAAAAAAGCGTTGATAAAATTATTGAAATCTATGAAAGTTCTTTGAATCGGAATTAGTTTAAAATTTTCCCGGCATGTAAATAAACCCGAAATTTAATTTTTAATTAATTCATTATTTTTAATTCATTATCTTAAAATTTAAAATGCATGACCCTGACAAACTTGACCTGAAACACGAGCTCGGAAGAAAAGCAATACACCTGACATCCATTGTAATTATCTTAGTGTATGTTTATTACGGAAAAGAAATTGTGCTTTCTTTCATGGCTTTTGTCCTTTCCGTGTTTTTGATTGTTGAATATTTCAGGATAGAATGGGGGTTTAAATTACCTGTGCTTGACAGATTCTTAAGGGCGCACGAGAAACATGTTTTAGGCGGGGAAATATTTTTTATGACAGGAGCGTTTATCGCAATAGCGGTATTTACAAAAGAAATTGCAATTGCAGCAATACTTATGACAACATTCGGTGATATGGCAGGAGCGTTGTTTGGAAAAATGTTTGGAAAGCATAAAATACCGAAACTTGAAAAGAAGACGATTGAGGGCTCAACAGCAGAATTTTTTGTTAATCTTCTCATCGGCTATCTTGTGCTTATACATTTCACGCAAGGATTACTGCACCCCGGAATAATTATAATAATTATGGCACTTACCGCAACCGCGGTTGAGACGGCGATAAATAAAATTGACGATAATTTGATAATTCCTATTTTTGCAGGCGGGGCGGGGGAAATTTTAGTGATATTATTTAAATTTACGGGGGGGTGATGAGGCATAAAAATGAATAAAAACATTATATTTTTAATTATAGGCGTAATACTGCTTGCAGGTGTGGTTTATTACATAGGCATAGAAGAGGTAATTGTCGTTTTAAAGCAGGCAGACCCAAAATTGTTGTTTGCGGCGTTCTTACTTAACCTCGCGCAGCTTCTTGTCTGGAATTTCAAATTTAAATCACTGGTCGGAAAAATAAAAAAGGTTTCTTATTTGCCCCTGTTTCCCGTTCTTCTTGCAGGGGAATTTGTAACCAACACAACACCCGGCGTAAGAACCGGGGGGGGACCTGTTAAGGCGTATTTCCTGTCAAAAATGACATCAAGGTATAAATCCGAGTGTTATGCTTCCGTTACGGTTGATAATGTGACAAATACGATAGCAATAACTTCTTTTACAATATTTTCAATACTTTTTGTATTCCTGTTCCTTAACATACCTGAGCACATGAAACTCATCTTTGAAGCGGTTGTTTTAATACTTGCAGCCGTTGTTCTTTCAGGATTTTTTATAAGAAAGGAGATAGAAAAAAAAATGAATAAATATTATATTATGAGATTCCTGCCGGGAATATATCATTTTCACCTGTTTGAAATTATCAGGAAAAAATTTCACAAATACAGTGTTTTTGAGGACTATGTAATCCAGAAACTCGGGAATTTTGCGGACTCGCTTGAAAAGTTAGCAAGGGACAGGGAACTGCTGCACAAAGACCTCGTACTCGCGTTTTTTATGTGCTTTTTGATTTATTTTAAAACTTACCTGCTGTTCTTAAGCATCGGCTTTAACCCGGGATTTGTTATTGTTGTAATTGTCGTGACTTTATCTGTGCTTTTAAGTTCGCTTATGATTGTTCCGGGAGGCATCGGGTCAACGGAGATATCAATGATTGCCCTTTATACGGTATCGGGAATTGATGTAAATATCGCAACAATGGTATCTCTTGCGGACAGGTTTATATTTTATTTCTTTGCGCTTGGCATGGGATACCTGTGTTTGATGTATCTGAATATCAGGTATGACGGCGGCAATAATAAATAAAAAAAATAAATAAAAATAAAAATTCAGAATAATATTTTATATTTTTGATTTAATAAAAATCAAAGTAAATATTATATATAAAATGGCAAGAAAAAAATTTGAATACAGAGGAATGCCGATTGAAGAATTACAGGCAATGTCCATGGATGAACTTGTAAAAATAATGCCTTCCAGAATAAGAAGAAGTTTGATGCGCGGCTTTAGTGATTCACAGGCAAATTTAATGACCAGGATAAGAACGGCAAGGAAAACTCTTGATAAGGGCGGCAGGGCAAAGCCGATAAAAACACACAGGAGAAACATGCCGATACTTCCCGAGATGGTCGGTCTTAACTTTGAGATTTATAACGGCGGGGCTGAAAAAGGAAAAAAGGCATTTACGCCTGTTGAAATAACCCCTGAGATGATAGGACACTACCTCGGAGAATTTGCAATGACAAGAGGCATTGTAAAACACAGTGCTCCGGGCGTTGGTGCTACAAGGTCGTCAATGTTTGTTGAAAGGAAATAAGAAATAGAAATAAAATTTTAATATTCAATCAATATTAATCTGATGATTAATTAATATTTGGGATTTATAGGAGGCATATCCAGAATTTTTGCCGTGTATTTTCAAAATCTAATTTTATAAGATTAAAAATAAATAATAAGAAATGGAACCACGAAACTGGATAAATAAACACATAAAGGAATTGAGAAGTAAGTTTATTGGAAAGACCATCATCGTCTGTGATAACAAAGTGATAAAAGCTTATGGCGGACCGGTAGATCCATTAAAAATAAATGAAGTGGCAAGAGAGATATGCAAAGAAAAATGGTGTTATACATATTTTCCGGAAAGTGAGGAGGAATACCTACTATGATCCTGATAGATGTTAATTTGTGGAATGAAGTAAAGAAAGAATACGAGTTGTTTGAAGCGTTGGTAGATACGGGATCAAGTTATTGCGTCATAGAAAAATCCATAGCAGATGCTCTTGGTTTAGATGCAAATGGTATTCTACATCTTTGGCAGATGGGTGAGCCGTTAAATGTTCCTTTAACCGGATTAAGGTGTAGATATAGAAAGAAAGAATATGCAGTGGATGGACTAATTGTTGAGATCAGGGGGAGTTATAAGCGTCCAATGTTGTCAGAAGAGGAATGCACAAGACCAGAATCTCCACACCCACTGACAAACAGAGTGATTATTGGTAAAACATTTTTGGATAAATTATCAAAAGAAGAATACACCAAACTATTTGAAAGATAATTTAATGTCTCTTCGTCAATGTTCACATAACAGACAGATATGCGATTCCGCTATCGCTCCATCAAAATTTGTCCTAACGGACAAACTTCACATATCTACCCTCTGTTATCAACATCCCAAACACTAAATAATCAATTAATATTTCTATTGAATTCTAATTAAATTATCATACGCACTTTTAAGTATATTAAATTATATTAAAATTCACAATGAAATACATCTCACTCACTGCATTTGACATTCCCGATGCCTGGCTCCAGATTGTAGAAAAAATCCTTGAAGAAGGCGACGAATTTAAGGTCGGGAGAGGTTCTGAAATCACGACAACAAAGAAAATTTCTCTCGGGCTGGAAATCACAAATCCCGAAACACGCCCCCTGGGACATAAAGACGCTCCTTTTACAATGAAGTATGTTGAGCAGTATGCCCTTGAATATCTTTTTATCGGGGACAAACACGAGGGCGAGGAATACACTTACGGCGAACGGCTGAGAAAGCCCATAGACCAGATTGAAACAGTAATAGAAAAATACAAAGAATGCCCTGAAGACCGGCAGAACACAATGGTCATAAGAAGACCGGAGGATTTAAACACGCTTGATCCTCCCTGCTTAACTGTTCTTGACACGGAAATTTTAAATAATAAATTACATTTTCTTGTCTATTTCAGGTCATGGGACGCATACGGCGGGTTTCCCGCAAACATTGCAGGACTCCAGCTGCTGAAGGAATATATGGCAGGAGAAATCGGCGTTGAACCGGGAAAGACGATTTGCTTTTCAAAAAACATTCATCTTTACGAGAGGCAGTTTAAACTTGCAGAACAATTGGTGTATGGGAAGACAGACCGCCCTGATGCGTGGTGGAAGGAGACGGGAGAGGACTAAAATTATAGTTGATGTCATAACAAATCAGACGAAAATAAATTATAAAATTAAATTCGGGTGGATATAATAAAATTAAAATTATAAGAATTAATCAAAAAATTGTTTGTGTATTCTGGTTTTATGTTATTTGTTGGTTTTGATTAATTGGGGATTGGTTTATAATGTTCTTGTTTAAATTGGGGGTTTAGATAACGGAGGGTAGGTATCTGAAGTCCAGGCGAAGTGAGGATTTGAGCGTAGCGCTGAAAGCACGAAGATAGATACCTGCTTGTTATATAGCATTGCGTTTTAAGTTATTTAAATTGTTTTGATACTCATTAATTTTTTATTTTTTCAGGAAATCTATATCTATTTAATACAAACAATATCGCAGCAACACCTAAAAGCGAAAATAAAATAAACAGACCAAATTCCAAAGTAATTTGTGGATTTTCTTTAGATTTAAATGTTCCAAATATTATTATAAAAATCTCCATGATAATCATAAGAGATGCTATTTTTAATGAATGTAAAGGATAATCTTTAAGATTTTGTTTTGTTTTTTCGCCGAATTCTTTCATTTCTTTTTTTGATGTTGGCCGCCAAGAGAAATACATAGTGATAAGTAAAGGTTTTGTGTGATAATCAGTCACGGCATGGGTCAAATCTATCAAACCTATAAATATAACTGCATACGTGACAAGAATTATTACATTTTTGCAAGGGTCAGAATTCCAATGGTCAAAAATATCGTGGGAAATAAAAAACACGATTGCAAGTATCAACAAATAGTAAAAACATATTGCAAAAAGATAAGGTAATCTAAATATTATCCCTTCAAGGATCTCTATATTTAATCTTTTTGGCGAAAATTCAGCTTCCTCCATATATCCGCATCTTGAGCATATTCCCGGAATATCTGTTCCAGTAAATATTTCATTCCCACATTTTGAACATTTCCAAATTCTTTTTTCTCCTACTTGCACATAATATCTTTCAGTTTCATTTTTCTTTTCCTCAGACTTCTCTTCAACATCTTTTGGTTTCTCTCCAACTTTCTTATTTGGATTATTAGAAACCTCTTTTTTAGTTTCTCTCAAGGATTCTTTTTTCGGTTCCTCCTTTGCTTTTTCTCTTTTCTTATGTTTTGCTTTTTCCTTTTTTTCGAGTTTCTTCTTCAGTTTTCCTTCTTCAAATTTCTCAAGTTTTCCTTTCTGTTTTTTATTTTCATTTCCCATTTTCAAATCTATCTAAAATATTTTTATGATGTGCTAAATACATTAAAACAGAGTTTACATTTATTTTTTTATCGTCTTTGACAAATAATGAAATAATGTGTCTTGGCATGAGGTAAGGATATTCATTTTTATCAAACAATTTTGAAACTTCAAGTGGGTCTGGAGAAGACGTTAACACATCCTTGGCTTCTTTAATGCTATCTTTTTGTTCCTTTAATATTTTGCCATCGGAAATGTACAAATAAGGGGTATTTATAACTCTGTGAAAAAAGTAATCGTATATTTGTAATCTTTCTTGTTTTTTAATTGAAATAGTCATATTCTTTATATCTTTTTCTAATTTCTCTATCTTGTCTTGTATATCCCATTTTTCTTTTTTATTATTCTTCAATAATTTATATTTTTTAAGTTTTTTCTCTTCGAAAACTAATCTTGGAATATTTAGACTTAAATTTTCCCACCTATTTATATCTTCTCTGATTCTTTTTATGGCTTCTTTTTCAGGTTCAGATAAAACTTTACCCCATATATGTTCTGTTGCAGACAATATTATTCTCAACCTAAGTGAACCTATCCTAAACTCTGCATATGTTTTATCCAATCTATCTCCACATTCCATATCAACTAATAAGGGCAGATAATACTTACTCATTGTTATGGCATAAGCGTCTCCAGCAACACACACAGCAAATATATCTGCCATTATCTCTTTCGCTAATTCATGTGCTCTTACATTTTTTGGAGTATTCCTATCTGGATTCTCTTCAGACCCATATACCTTAACCAATATAGAATTCTCTAAAAGGTTTTGTATTTCTCCTTTTATTACTATATTTCTCTCTTCTTTCCTCTTTGTTAATCTTTTAAAATTGAACGCGTCCAAAATATGAAACGCTTCATGAGCTAGTATAGGAAAATAGTTAACCTTCCTTAATGCATAATGAGGAAGAATGATTAATTGAGGTATAGAGTATGTTAATGCCCTGTTCCTAAACCCAAATCCGACAAGACCCGTATAATCGTTCCCCAATATCTCCTCAAAATCTGTACTCTTTACTTTAGTTTTTTGCCAGTTTATACTTTTAGTATAATCCTTTAATAGAGACTCTGATGCATTGTACATCAATTGTAAACCTCCAAACTTCCTTACTGAATTTTCCCTACCATATATAACATCAGAAGAAAACACACCCACTAATCTGTTCCTAAATATATGTTCTGTAGCATTTATCATATCGTAACATATCTTTACACCAGTATATATGTGGGCATGAATACTGGTCAACCCCCCAATATAATTAGCATCATCTTCCTCTTTACTTATTTGTTGAAAATATTGAACAGCTTCTTCTGATATATCTTCGTAATCTTTCACCAACATTTGAAAATACTCTACATACCGATTATCCTCATCAAAAAATTCAAGAAAGTCATACCTTTTTCCTTCTTCCATCGTCATTGTATCTTTGAGGAGCGGGATTAATGGTTCCCCAAATATACTCTCTATGGATTTCTTAATCGTTTTGTTGCTTTCTATTTCTGAAGCTCTTAATTGTTCCTCTACTCCTTTACTTTCCCTGTTTTCCAATTCGAAAAGAAAGGTCCTCAATATTTTATCAAACACCTCTGTATGTGGAAGATAACCATTACTCTCATAAATTTTCCACTTCGTTTCCATATGTTTCGCTGCTATCTTCAATCGCTTTAAGGTATCTATAGCGTTGTTAAATGGCGTTACTCCAACTTTTTCCATTTTAAAAATAATAGATTATGAATTAAATTTCTGAGATAGGCATTCGATATCGTAAAGGATTACAGTTGATGTATCTTCAACAAATGGAAAGGTATTTATGACATCCACAAATTCTTTCATTTTAGATATTTTTGCCTTATAATAAATGTGAATATCAATAATCCCTTGCCCAAGCCTAATCAAAGGATTTTCATGAAGATTTTTATCTTTTTCTATATGAACATTCTCAAGCCCAATACTTTTTCCAAAGTTCTCTATATTTTTCCATATACCCTCTCTTTCGGATATAGTACTGATTTTTAACATCGTGGAAAAGCAGAAACATTCTTCATCATCTATCTGTCCTTTGCTATTCTGTGGAAAAGTTATCAAAGATGAGGAATTTAACAAAATGTTCTCATTTCCAAAAGTCCATAGATTTTAGATTTTCATGAGTGTTAAACGCAGAATACGTATCTTTTAAAGAGTATCCCTTTCTTTTATCAAATCTCAAATAGATTATTACAAAAGGAGAATTATTTTCTTTTAATATCGGTTCATTAACAAAAATAGGAATTAGTGGATCTACCCAGTACTCAAAAACTTCAAATTTTTTCCTTATTTCACCTTTTGTATATATGTTTAGCTTGCCACTTTCTTTTTCTAAAACGTATTCATAAGTTTTTCCGCCAGAGACTGTTATATTTATCTTTTTCTCATCTGTGTTGATATCAAGTTTAAGGTTAATCCAGTTTTTATCATCCCTTATAATTATTTCCTTGTTATCAGATTTAATGATTTTTGGATTTTTCGCTACAGGTATGTCTAACTCTTTCTCAATGAATTTTAGAAACTGATTTTTGTTTTCTCCAGATAGCTCATTCAAGCTAAATAAATATCTCTTTGTCATTCTTCCCCACTCCCCCATAATATTTACATATCCTAATTTAGGATCTTTTTGACCAAACTTTGCAACGCTTTTAGGCGATTCTATCGCATTAAACACATCTTCTAACATATCTTTTTCCGCAGTATAACTAAGATGTTTAAATGGTAAAGGAATTGCAGGGGTTTTAGCGTTTTTATAATTGGTAACGACCCATTCATCAAAAACATGTACTGCTTTGTCCATATCTCCTGTTGCGCGTAGAAGAATTACCGAGTCTTGTATGCCAAAAAGAGAGTTCACCCATATAATCTTTGCACCCCCATATTTTTCAATTTTATTTTTTAACTTATCAAAATCTCTTTCAATGTAAGAATAATCGTTGCTCAAAGTCAAAACAAGACCGTAAGTTTCCTCACCTATCTTAAAATCCTTTGTTATAGGTTTTTCATCTTCATTGTACATTTTAGTAGTTTTAATAATGCAAAGCCAGTGCTCTCATGGGATCACAATGTCGTTGTCGTAATCTGACAAATTTTGTACCCTCATCTGTTCCATCCGTAGAAAATACACTTTTACATTTTGGCTTTGGGCACATCAGAGTTATTCTTTTCTCACCGTTAAAAAAATTGTCGTTATTGGCATTCAATCCAAGTTCAACTCCACAATGGGGGCAATGTATAACATTTACCATTTTAAAGGATAATTAACACAGTTATATTATTATTTTTGTTTTTAATCTTTAAATATTGTTATAATCTCGTTATCCCTTATTATTTTAGATTTTAAAATTAATAAAATATGTATTGAATTTATTTTTTGTATTTAGGTATCTACATTTTTCAATTAGCAATTTCGTATAACAAGGTTATATCAAAACCCTAAGTTCCCCCACACCCATCTTTAAATTAACCCATTTCTTATATCCTTATTGATAATTTAAATTTCAATCAATAAATATAATTTCAACATCAATTAATTTTAAATTTTATCTTAATAATAAACACTGGCGGATTTATTCAACCGTGCAGGTATTAATTATTAATTTTAGTTCTAACTAATTGTGTCGTGTACTATAATTATAATTCAATTTTTCCTAATCCTCTTCTTTTGCTTTTCCATCAAATCAATCTCCCTCAATCTTTCTTTTGACCAATCTTTTCCTTCCGTAGCATACAATTTATCCATCAATTCAACCCTGTCAATCTCTTTTAATTTTTTATAAATTAATGTCCAGACACAATCTTTCTTCCCAGGAACTGCCTGGCATTTCCCCCCGACTTCATCCCCGCAGGTGCCTATCTTGTTTTTAGGGCATAATGTAACGGGGCATAAACCACCGGTCAGGTGCAGCACGCATTCCCCGCAGCCGGTGCATTTTTCATAGATAACTCCCTTTATGGGACCTATTCCCTCATGCTTTGAATCCAGACCGGGGAGCGCGGTAAAATTTAAATTTAATCCTGAAATTATTTCCGAAACTGCCTGCACCCCCGAACCGCATGAAAGGACAAGCACGGCATCAACATCCGCGACTTTTGCAACGATTTTTTTTGATTCCGTTGTATAACATACCCCCGCATCAACAACAAATTTATATTTAATTTCCTTTTTAAAACCTTTAAGTTTTTTTGCCATCTCCTCAACCTGCCGCTCGCCTCCCGTTCGCACTATCGTTGCACAGCCGCCGCATCCTATTATCGCGATTTTTCCCGCATCCTTTAGCATTTCAAGAATTTCCGGGAATGGTTTTTGCTCTGTCAGAATCATGATTTAATTTTCAATTTAATTTTTATTTAAATATTTCTAATATATAAAAACAAAGATAAACAAATAAAGATAAACAAAATAATTTAAATTTTAAGTAAATTTAATTAATAAAAATCAAATAAGAAAAAATAAGAAAAATGGCAGAAAAACCACACATCAATATGGTGTTTATAGGACACGTAGATGCAGGGAAGTCCACGCTGGTAGGACGAATGTTATATGAATTAGGGGAAGTTACGGAGCAGACCATGAAGAAGTACAGAGACGAAGCAGCAAAAATCGGAAAGGGCAGTTTTGAATTTGCATGGGTTATGGATTCCTTGAAGGAGGAAAGGGCAAGGGGTGTGACAATTGATATCGCGCATAAAAAATTCCAGACAAATAAAAATTATTTTACAATTATTGACGCACCGGGTCACAGGGACTTTGTTAAAAACATGATCACAGGTACAAGCCAGGCGGATGCAGCCGTTATCGTTGTTGCAGCCCCCGAAGGCGTTATGCCCCAGACAAAGGAGCACGCATTCCTTGCAAGGACACTTGGGATAAGCCAGTTCATATTTGCAATAAACAAGATGGATGCTGCGAAATACAGCGAGGACAGGTATAATGAAGTTAAAGAAGAACTTATAAAATTAGTAAAGCCAATCGGTTATAAGGTAGATGAAATTCCTTTCATCCCGATTTCTGCATTTGTGGGCGATAATGTTACAAAAAAGAGTGAAAACACACCATGGTATAAAGGAAAGACATTCCTTGACGCACTGGATAATTTTGTTGCGCCTCCAAAGCCGACAGATAAACCATTACGGCTTCCTATCCAGGATGCTTACACGATAACAGGAATCGGAACCGTTCCTGTCGGGAGAGTTGAAACAGGGGTCATGACTCCGGGACAGAAGGTAATTGTCATGCCCGGCGGAGCAACAGGCGAAGTTAAAACAATAGAGATGCACCATGAGCAGCTGCCAAGAGCAGAGCCGGGAGACAATGTCGGATTCAATGTCAGGGGACTCGGGAAAAAAGATGTAAAAAGAGGAGATGTTTTAGGTCCTGTTGACAATCCCCCGACGGTTGCCGAAGAGTTCACAGCACAGATTGTTGTATTGCAGCACCCAAGCGCTCTAACTGTCGGCTATACGCCGGTGTTTCATCTTCATACAGCTCAGGTTGCATGCACATTTATTGAGCTGCAGAAAAAGATGGACCCGAAAACAGGGCAGGTTAAGGAAGAAAATCCCCAGTTCCTGAAAACAGGCGATGTTGCGATTGTAAAAATAAAGCCCACGAAACCATTATGTATTGAAGCGGCAAAGGAATTCCCGCAGCTTGGAAGATTCGCAATCAGGGATATGGGTCAGACGGTTGCAGCAGGGATGACGCTCAGCGTGACACCGAAAAAATAATTTAAATAATTATTTTATTGCTTTTGCGAACTGTAAGAGTTAGTAATTAAAAAAAGATTTTTATCAGTATAATTTATATAAATGAAAAAATGAAGGATATTAAATTAGTAGGGGATTATTTAGGAACAACAGAAGAATTTCTCCCGGGGAAGGGAACTTACACGGATGAGGGGAAAATTTATGCATCAATTTCGGGTGAAAAAATTTTAGACAGCAAGGAACATGTTGCAAAAGTTCTGGGAAAATCACAGGACGATATTTCTGTCGGTGATGTTGTCTTTGGAGAAGTTTTTACTGTAAGAGAAAGCGTTGTGCAGATAATTGTTAAAAAAATTATGGGCAGTTCAAGAAAGATTGATGTTAAGACAGGTATTCATATTTCAAATATTGCCGATGAGTATGTGGAAAATGCAGGAGATAACTTCGGTATCGGCGATATTGTAAAGGCAAAGGTTATTAAAATCATACCTGGAATGGTTGATTTAACAACCAAGGGAAATTTTGGCGTGGTTAAGGCATTTTGTAAGAAATGCAGGCACCCCCTGATAAAATCCGGTGAAAATTTAAATTTACTGGAATGCAAAAACTGCGGTTCAAAAGAGAGCAGAAGGACTGCATCCGATTACGGGGATGTAAGTGAAATGTAGATTGTTTAAATTCTTTCGGGTGGTTAAAAAATTAAAAAACAATTTATTTTTGAAATTTAAATAATTATTATTAACAGGGTATTATAAATAATTAAATTTTAATTTATTTTCCCTGTGATAGAAGGGCTGGACCCTGCCCAGAGGCAAATTGCCGGGGTCGGTGAGGAAAAAACGCACATCTCCCTCATCGTTAATAAAATCACTATACTTTGAGGTGCCCGTAATCTGCGAGCGAGATGTGCTTTGTAAATTTAGATGGTTTAAAATGGAAAAACACATATTACAAGAAAGGATTATAAATGAAGTTGACCTCATTCCTTCAGAGAAATTGCCGGAGGTCTATGATATCCTCCATTTTTTCAGAGTAGGGTTAATGAGATCAAGAGCAGACGATACTGAAATACTATCATTTGCAGGCTGCTGGAAAGATATGCCGGATGAAAAATTCAATAGTTTTACCGAAGATGTAAAAAGCCGCCGCAGACAAGCATTTTTAGACAGGAAAAGATGAAACAAGTATTGGTTGATACAGACATTTTATCACTATTTTTCAAGGAACATCCAGGCGTAGTAGCCAGGTTTAAAGAATATCTCAAAGAGTATGAAACTCTCAATTTTAGCATTATCACTTATTACGAGATTGTAAGCGGTTTAAAGTACAGAGATGCTCGTAAGCAGATTGGCTCTTTTTTAAAATTTGCCGGCTACAATAGCATTTTGCCTTTAACAACCCAATCAGTTACAATCTCCGCCGATATTTACAATAACCTGCGAAAGCAAGGAGAATTAATAGATGATATTGACATACTTATAGCAGGCATTGCGTTGGCTAACGATCTTGTTCTGGTGACCGGCAATGAGAAACACTTTAAACGAATTGAAGGATTGAAACTACAAAATTGGAGTTATTAAAAAGATGGATAAAAATGAATTTACAGGAACCTGGCATATCTATGAAATGGAAATGTGGGATGAGGACTATTTTAACATGGAAGTTCAGGCATACATCCGGATAAAACCAGACGGCATTGGAAAATTCCAGTTCGGTTTGGTTTCAGGCGGCATAGACGGGAAAGTTGTTGATTACGCCGACGGGAAAAGGTTTGAATTTACATGGGATGGGAATGATGAATGCGACCCTGCAAGCGGCAGCGGCTGGGTTAAAATAAATGAGAAAGACAAGGATTTGTTAGAGGGTGAAATCCGACTCCACCTGGGGGATGATTCTACTTTTATGGCAAGGAGAGTGAAGTAATTACTGAATGTTTATGAATTCTTTTTTTGAATGCGATTTTAATTAAAATTATAATTCAATTCATTCAGGTAATATGTGCGAGTATAAATTTAGAAACGGGAGAAAATGCGAGGAAGAGGCGTTTGAAAAGTCAAAATACTGCATACTTCATATTGAACTGCCGGAAGCTGAAGGAAGCGAGGAATTCAAGAGGATAAATGAGTTGAAAGAGGAGAAAGTTAAAAAGAAAGTAAAGGACAAGGATTTTAATTTTGATGGGGCGAGATTATTTGAAGTTGATTTTTCCGGGATGGAAATTGAAGGTGATTTGAATTTTCAATATGCAGATATTAGAAAAAATGCTTTATTTAGGGGAACGAATATAAGTAGAGGAGTTTGGTTTGAAAGAGCCAATATTAGTGGAAAAGCTTCGTTTGAAAGAGCTAATATCGGGGGATTTAGTTGGTTTAAAGGGGCTAATCTCGGAGGGGGTATTTCGTTTGAAAGAGCTAATATCGGTGGGGGTATTTCGTTTGAAGAAACCAATATAAAGGGGTGTGCTTGGTTTAAAGGAATAAATATCAGGGGAGATGCTTGGTTTGAAAGAGCCAGTATAAAAGAATATGCTTCTTTTGAAGGGCTCAAAATAAAAGGAAAATTGATTTTTAAAGACACAAAGTTCAAAATTCCAAAAACTCAAGAAGAAGCGTGCAGAAAAGCAAAAATAATCTGTGAAAAATTAAGGGACCAAGAAGAAGCAGATTACTATTTCTACCGTGAAATGGAAGCAAAAAGAAAACAAAAGAACACAATCATAAGAACTTTAGAACTCCCGGTTCAATACATATTTGGCTACGGCACTTACTGGTGGGGCGTCTTAATCTTATGGTTTTCTGTTGTATTCGGTTGTGCTTTTCTCTACTGGCAGGGAAATGCCGTCGTGGGTGCGTCTTCCTTTCAAGAATGTGTTTATTTCAGCATTGTCACAATCACCACACTTGGATACGGCGATTACGAACCAGTCAAGGGAATTTATCAATTATTAGCTGCCTCTGAAGCCGTCTTCGGAACTTTCATGTGGGCGGCGTTCATTGCTATATTTGCAAGGAAATATATGAGGTAATTTTGTTCTTGAATTTTAATTTTTATAATCCTTCACAATTCCCCGGTTTATCCCGGAATTGCCCGCAGATGTTTCTCTTCCAATGCTCGTAAGTTCCTGCGTTAAATCCTTGCGTGTATGAAACTAAATACAATTCTACCTCATCATCAATCAAACTGTTCATCCCGATTGACAGCGTGAACGGGAATCTCTCGGCATCAATATATTCTTTAGCACCGTTCCTCCAGATTTCTGCGTCTTTGCTGTAAATGTCTATCTCTTCAACGATAACTCGCTCGCCGAATTCTTCTTTTATTTCCGGGACAGAAGGAAGCGCGCTTTTACAAACAGGGCATCTTTCGGAATATAAAAATTTGAATATGACTTTATCTTCTTTTATATATTCAATCTCCCGTGATCCGGGCAAGGAGCCGTATATTATAACAGGGTCGTAATTGATATAAATTGCATCTTCGCCGTAGGGTTTTTGTTTTGATGCGGGCTGGCTTTCCGAAAGATTCTCTTCGTCTGTAAACAAGGTGTCATTCTCACCCGTAAAATTTTCTTCTTTACCGGGAATTGGTTCAATCTCCGTGTTTGTGTTACTTACATTCACATACCCTGTCAGATTATCTTTTTTTGCAGGTTCAAATTCGGTGTCTTGCAGTTTTTTTGAATCATCGGAAATACAACCTGAAAAGATTACAAGAGCGGAGATAATCCCGGCTGCAATAATTTGTTTTTTAATTTTTAAGCACATAAATTAACTATTAAATTTAATTGATATTCAAATTTATCAAGTTTGATTTAGAACTCCTGGTTCAATACATCTTCTGCTGCGGTGCTTACCGGGGGAGCGTCTTAATCCTGTGGTTTTTTTGTTGTGTGCCCTAAAACAGTATTTAAACAACGAATCCTTATCACAAGATTAAGCGATCACAAATTATTCAATTATTTATTAAGAAATAAAATTGTTAAATTGTTTATATATTCCAATAATTCTAAATTTAATAATATTACCATATATTAATAAGATGATACATGATGATAAAATTAATCTTTCGGAGTTAGGAAAACATTTAAAAAATATCCCGGATAATTTTATAGTTTTAATTGTCTCGCCGGAAGATAAATATGAAAGCACGAACATTGAAATTTTAAAATTATTATGCAATGAGGAGAAAAGTCCGGGTCTTTATATCACTTTTGATAAACCCTATGATCTGGTTTCAAAGACACTGCACGATGCAGGCGTAGATACGAGTAAGTTGTTTTTTATTGACCTTGTGACAAAAACAAAAAAAGGCAGCTACGAGCGAACAGAAAATTGTTTGTTTATTCCCTCGCCGAAGGAAATAAGCGACCTGGGTATTGCGATAGATGAGTCCATTCATGCTTCAATGAATAATAAAAAATTTTTATTTGTTGACTCAGTATCCGCATTATACTTCTACAATTCCGCGGGAACCGCCAAAAAATTCCAGCATTTCTTAACAATAAGAATGCGGATCGGTAATTTAAAAGGAATTTTAATGTCACTGCCCGGGGAAACGGAAAAAGAAATCGTTTCGTTCCTTGCACAATTCTGCGATAAAACCATAAGTGTTCAATAAAAATTATATTTAATTTTTCACTGCAATATAACAATATTAAAACCTAAATAATTATAATTATAAGATGGGTTGTAAAGATAAAATTAATTTAGCGGATTTAGGGAAGCACCTGAAAGACCTTCCTGATGACTTTATAGTTTTAATCGTCTCGCCGGAAGACAGGTATGAAAGCACGAACATTAAAATTTTAAAATTATTATGTAATGAAGAGAAAAATTCAGGTCTTTATATCACTTTTGATAAACCCTTTGATTTGATTTCAAATGCACTGCACGATGCAGGCGTAGATACGGGTAAGTTGTTTTTTATTGACCTTGTGACAAAAACAAAAAAGGGCAATCATGAGCGAACAAAAAATTGTTTATTTATTCCCTCGCCGAAGGAAATAAGCGACCTGGGTGTTGCGATAGATGAGTCCATCCGGGCATCAAAAAACAAGAAGGGATTTTTATTTGTTGACTCGGTATCCGCATTATATATTTACAATTCCTCGGGAACCGCCAAAAAATTCCAGCATTTCTTAACAATAAGAATGCGAATCAGTAATTTAAAAGGAATTTTAATGTCATTAAACGCAGGAACAGAGGAAAAAATTATTCCATTCCTTGCACAATTCTGCGATAAAATTATAATAGTAGAATAAAATGATAGACACAATATACTACATCGTAATTTATATCATAGCAGGTATGGGGCTTTTATCTTTAATCTGGATATACCAGGGGATAAAAAATCTTACCGAAGGTCTTATAAGGACGCTTTTTATGCATGTATTCGCAATTGCAGGATATGCCTTTTCTTATGCGGTATGGACTTTTTGCGTGTCTGTCGGGATAATTGAACTGGATGTTGAACTTTACAGGATTCTAAACGGCGTATTTATCGCGATATTTTTCATGATAATAACAAGAACAGCGGTTTATGCAAAACGAATCGGAATTGCTTACGGCTTTAAAAAAGATGATTGATATAATTAAAAATGAAAGTTACAATTATCGGGGCATCGGGCTATACGGGAAGCGAACTTTTACGGCTTCTGGTGAATCATAATGAAATTGAAAAAATAATTCCCACATCAAGAGTGTATAAAGGAAAACCGGTTTCCTCCGTACATGAGAATTTAAAAAATATTTACGGTGAAAAATTTGTAAACCCGAAAATCAAGGAAATTGATTCGGATGTTGTTTTCACCTGCACGCCAAACGGTAAAGCAATGGAAATTATCCCCGGGCTGCTTGAGCGGGGGATTAAGGTTATTGATATGAGTGCCGACTTCCGGCTTGAAAAAGAAATTTATGAGAAGGTTTATAAACTCGTTCACAAATGCCCGGAACTCTTGAATAAAGCAGCTTACGGCTTGCCTGAACTTTTCAGGGATAAAATAAAAAATTCAATTCTTGTCGCAAATCCGGGATGCTATGTCACGGCAGCGGTTCTTGGAATTGCCCCGCTTTTGAGTGAAAAATTTAAAGGTAAATTTGATTTAAATAAAATTGTGGTTGACGCAAAGTCAGGAACATCAGGTGCGGGAGCGGCTTTAAGCAATTTTCTCCATTTCTCGGAAGTATATGAAAACTTAAAACCGTACAAGACAACAGACCACAGGCACAGACCTGAAATAGAAAGCGCGCTTAAAAGATATTCAAATATTGACTTAAAGGTCTCATTCACGCCGACATTAATGCCGATTGTAAGAGGAATTTTAAATAACATTCATGTTTTTGTAAACGAGGAGGATAATTTTGAAAAAGAAAAATTAATTGAAATTTATGAAAAATTTTATAAGGATGAACCGTTTATACGACTTACCGATGTGCCTTATGTGAAGAATGTCGTGAACACGAATTACTGCGATATTGGTATTGATTTTGATTTGCACGGCAGAAGAATCCTTGTGATGTCTGCGATTGATAATTTGATTAAGGGTGCATCAGGGCAGGCGGTGCAGAACATGAATTTGATGTGCGGGTTTAGGGAGAAAGAGGGGCTGGGGGTGGTTGGGGGGCATCCGTGATTAAAAAATTTAATATTTATATATTCACACATAATTTATTTATATACACATAATTTAAACAAATATATTAAAAATGGCGACAATAACATTAGCAGTTCCGGGTGAACTAAAACACAGGATGGAGTCATTCTCTGGAATTAACTGGTCTGAGGTAGCAAGACAATCATTTATGCAAAAAATAGATGATTTGGAATTTTTAAGAAAGTTTAAGGCAAAAAGCACACTCACGGAAGAAGAAGCATTGAAGTTGGGTGCGGATTTAAATAAAAAACTTACTAAAAGATATGTTTCAGTTTCAGGCGAGGTGGAGTAAATGGATCTTGTTGTTGACGCAAATATACTTTTTGCAGCACTAATCAAGAGGGGTATTACATCTGAACTTCTGTTCAGGAATGATTTACATCTCTATGCGCCAGAATTTATTTTCATTTAATTTGAAAAATACAGAGAACTTATCAAAAAGAAGACAGAAAGAACTGATGGAGAATTTGATGAACTATTGGAATTATTCCAGAGACGAATTGTGCTTGTACCATTTGAAGAGATTGAACCATTTATAGAGAAAGCAAAAGCGATCTCTCCGGATGTTAAAGATGTGCCTTACATTGCACTTGCATTGAAATTGAATATTGCGGTCTGGTCTAATGACGGACCCATTAAAAAGAAACAAAATATTGTAAAAGTTTATCCTACTCATGAGATTGCAGAATTGTGATGTGAATTTGATGCGCGGGTTTCGCGAGAAAGAAGGACTTTGGATGGTTGAGGAGCATCCGTGAATTTTAATTACTGAGTTATTCATTTGGTGAGTATATTTTTACTTTGATTTTCAATATTTAATTAATGGACTTTAATAGTTTAGGGGAACAGAAAAATAGCGAGTTCATTCAAATCAAAATTTAACGTAAAATACAAACATTCCCTAAATATTTTGAAAATCACTTAAAATGTATGATGTGGAGCAAACCAAAAGGGCGTTGATGAAATTACAAGTTTTTGTTTTAAACCGAGAGACTGATGAGATAAGAGATGAGTTATATGACTATTTACTAATGATTGCATTAAAAAGTGCGGATGAGAAGCTAAGTGAGAACGAAATTATATCTAATATCGAGAATAACCTCGGCATCAAAAAAGTTTCCAAAGACAAAATAAAAGAGGCACTAAAAAGATTAGAAGAGAGGGAATATATAAATCCTAATCAAACATATAGTGGAGTTAAATATTCGTTATCTGCTAATAAACAAACAGAATTAGATGAACATGAAGAGGAATATGAAACGAATAGAATGGATATTGAGCAAAAATTAATTTCAAATATCAAAGAACGATTCGGAAAATTAGACATGAAAGAAAAAAGAGGGATTATATCAGATTTTCGAAATGTATTGGGGATTCTATTTCGCGAGCAAGGTATTGGGCCAAATATCAGAGATATTGGTTTTGCAGGAAAGATATTAAATCATAAAACTGATGATTATGATTACTTTGTTGGTATGGATTTTCAATTATTATTGGAAAAAATAGTTGTAAGTTCTGAAAATGAAGAATTAAAAAATATAGAAATGGGTGTTATCAAAGATTTAATTCTCAATCAGAACATAGAAATGTCCAAATATTTATATTCACTGGCTCAGAGTTATTATATACTTGAGATATTGAATTTTGATCCTGAATGTAATATGCTTCTAAAAGAGAACTTTTCAAAAAATGTGGTATATTTGGATACAAATGTTACAATTTCGCTATTAATCAATAACGATTTTCATCTCGGAATCAAAAAATTAATAGAATTAACGAAGGATTTAGGAATAAATGTATTATATACAAAAAGGACTGAAGAGGAATATTTTGATGTTCTAGATCACTCTAATAATTCTTATCAAGAATATAAAACAAAAATAAATAAGTTACATAATAGAACATATCACAAACTTGAAAAGATATTCCCCTCAATTTTTTTTACGGATTTTTTTAGTAAAAAATATGAAAATCCAACATTAAAATGGGATGCTTATTATATGAAACTAAAGCAACAAACCAGATCAATTTTGAAAAACGTTTACAATATCTCAATTGATGAAAAATCCTATGAGGGTATGTATACAGAATCTGAAATGGACGAACTCACGTCATTGGTGATAGCGCAGGGAAGTAAGAAAAACAAAAAAACAGCAGAACATGATGCATATCATTTATTATTAATGGAAAAATTAAGGGAAAAGGAAGAAGAATCCTCTGTGATTCCTAACTACTGGTTTATAACCTGTGATAGAAGTTTATATTATGTAAACCGAGAATATTTTGGGGAAGGATCCGTTCATATGAGTATATACTTTCAAAAATGGATAGAAATGATTTCCACGTTATTAGCTCCAGATATTGCTAATAAGGATTGTATGGAAGTTTTTAATGATTTGCTAATCCGCAGATTAACGAGGGTACCTCCTGTTATAACCTTTGATAAATTAAAGTTAATTGGACCTTGGATGGATGACGAAGACTTAACCACCGAAGAAATTGCAAAAACAATGGGTAGCCATTATGTCATGGAACTTATAACTAAAGAGTCTGATAAACCTGATGACGATGCTTTTGATTTGGAAAAATATCCTGAAGGATCTAATGAAATAATGGAAGAAATCAAAAATAAAGTAAAAAAAGATGAAAAACTTAAATCAAAATTGAAAGAAAAAGATAAAACAATTAGTGATCAAGAAGGTAAGTTAAGTGAAAAAGATAAAACAATTAGTGATCAAGAAGGTAAGTTAAGTGAAAAAGATAAAACAATTGGTGATCAAGCAGGTAAGTTAAGTGAAAAAGATAAAACAATTGGTGATCAAGCAGGTAAGTTAAGTGAAAAAGATAAAACAATTAACGATTTTCATAAGAAATTAGATAACTTAACACGAACAACAGATTTATTAAAGATTGGTTTATTACTTTTAGTAATCATATTTTTTGATTGTATAGTTTTCTTACAGGGTCTTAACACCAATGCCTTTATAATGATTATAATACTTGAACTCCTTATTATTTTTTGGGTTATTAATTTATTATTTTACGATCAAATGAAGCGAATATCTAATAAGATAAAAAGAAATAAAAATTTGTGCTTACTTGCTACTATTCTTATGTTGTGCACTTCTGTTGTTTTATATTATATACCCCTCGATATAATGTACAAGATAGGGATGGGTGTATTAAGCTTTTTATTTTATGTTATTGGAATTTATTATTACTATACTAAGTTAAAAAAGAATAGTAAATAAAAATGCGTATCTATCATAAATCTCTATCATCTTTAAATTTTTTGTTTCAATATTTTCATGCATAATCAAATATATAAATAACACACATAAAATTTGGTATCTAAAATGGCAAATAAACTAACTGGTAGGGATGCAGGCAAGATATTGGCTTGGTTGTATTATATAAGAGAAGAATATTCGAGTGTGGATAGTAGTATTGCTCTTCGCAAAAAGCTAAAATTAAATAGGTCAAGGACAAATAATGCATTGAATAAGCTCTATAATGAAAGGCTTATAGATGCAATTCCTCCCGAAACTCCAAGATCAAATTGGAAAGATATTAGACTAACAAATCCTGGTTTTGATATATTAGAAAATAAAGATAATTATAAGCGACATTTTGGTGTAGAGTTAAATTTAGGTATATTTAAACTCAAATGGGGTGCTGAAGAAAGATAAATAACCTGAAAAGACAATATTAGAATAAAAACACACCCTGAAATAAAATGGAGTGAGGTCGCACGACAGGCGATGCTTGAGTATGCACAGAAAATTAAAATGATGGATGAAATCACAGGCAAAAGCGAACTTACCGATATGGGTGCGGAAGAAATCGGTAACTTGATTAAAAAAGGTATTGCTGAAAGGCATAAAGAGTCGCTTTAAAGTATCGCTGCGAAATCACCACTTCTCAATCCTCAACCCTTCAATCCTGCTGTAATGCCTCACATTTCTGGTTATCAGACCCGCATCGTTCAACAGGCAGATTGCCCCGATCATGACATCTCTTATTCCGATACCTTTCCCCGATTTTTCTAATTTTGAATGAATTTTTCCTGCCTCTTTTGAAGCATTCTTATCAAAATTGATAACCTGGTAAGAGGAAAGCAAACTGTCAACCTCTTTGATATTCTCGGATGTTCTTTCTGACTTAAATGCACCGTAATATAGTTCAAATGCGGTGATGGAACTTATTGCAATATCCTCTCCGCTTAAATAATCCAAAACATCCTCTGCATCTTTCTTTCCTCTCAAAATACTGATTAAAATATCGGTGTCTAAAATTTTCATCTTTTTATTAATCCATTTCCCAACTGCTCCACAAACTATTTATGTCCTTTAAGATACTCTCCTCTTCTTTGTCACTCATCTTCCATTTTCCGTAAAAATTTCTCAACTTCGGTTTTTCCTTTTTTGTAACCCTTAAAAATAAATCCGAAAAAGATTCATTGCTTCTCTTTAATGCCAGAAGTTTTGAATAAACCTCACCTGAGATGCTTATTGTTTTGTATACCATTTTTTATCTGTGTATTATATAATATATTACAAATAATTATAAAAATATCTGGTAAATTCTTGTGATGTCAGCAATTGATAATTTAATTAAGGGTGCATCAGGGCAGGCGGTGCAGAATATGAATCTAATGTGCGGGTTTCGGGAGAAAGAGGGGCTTGGGGTGGTTGGGGGGCATCCGTGATTAAAAAATTTAATTTTTATAATAATTCATAATTTATTAGCAGAGTTTTTGATGACATAATCCAATTTACTTCAAATCTTTAAATTTAAAGACTATGACACGATTCCCTGACCAATGCACCCGGGGCTTAACACCTAACTGCTCAAGCCAGTGATTCATGTTGCAGAATAATTTTTTAAACTTCCCTCATAGAATGATGTCTTTGGCAAAGGCACCAAATCATTACGAACTCTATTTGCGTTGATGCTTTCAAGCAAATATTTTTTGACCATTAGCGGATTGTCCATAAGATTGCGTTCTATTTCAAATGCCTCATCCAGAGTTAATGAAATATAACGCTTTCCAAGATATTTAATATCCAAAAATCGTGTGTCAGTTTCAGCCCATTTTTCTATATTTCTGTTTAACGTCTTCCTATTAACATTAAATTCTTTGGCTAATTTGAAGATGTCATTTCCTGTATATCCGCCTGCTTTTTCTTGGAACTTTTTTAGATGTCCGTAAATTGTATTTTTATTAACTCCTCTCATTTTTAATATTTTATGAGAGGATTAGAATCAAGAAATTAAACTTTGTCCGATTCGGGGAATAAGTCCGACATAAAGGTAAAAAATATCTTGACAAACTGAAAGGTGAAGGAAAATTGTATCTTAAAAAAGTCGGAAGGCAAAACCAATGGTGGACAGATGATGTCTATGAGCAAAAGAAACTTGCCAGAAAATCAGTTGAAGTGAAAAAAGAGAATCTTGAACTGAAAGAAGAAAACAAACAACAGGGAAATGAAATTTTTGAACTCAAAAAGGAAAACGAAGAACTGAAAAAACAAATTCTTGAACTCAAACTTCAATCCAGCTTCGCAACACTAACAACTTTATCCCCTTCATTCATCCGCATTATCCGAACTCCCATAGTATTTCTCCCCATCACTCTAATATTGCTTGCATCAATCCTTATCACCATGTCGGGCAACACCCCCGACGAGTGTCCGTTTGAGACATTCGTCTCAAAGGATTTCCTCGTATGACTCGGAAACGGAGCGAGGAATTATGGAGTATAACAAGAAAATCAGATCATTTCACTCCACTGCGTTTCGTTCAAAGATTTCATCGTATGGCTCTGAAATACTCCATTATACCGCACTGTGAATTTTAATTAAATCTATGTTTAATATAGTATATCTCTAAATTATTATAGAGTTTCCCAAATTGTCAAAATAAATCAACATTTTATAAATAAAATGAGACCAATAAAAAATATCTAAAATGGAAAGGTATTTATATCACGAAACGGAGTATGAAAACCTTCCATCTATTATGGTTAAGGGTTTAATTCCAAAAAGACCAAAGGATAAAAAGGAAGTAGACCACCGTTTTCCTAAAGGTGTTTATCTACAAAAAAAGAGACCGAAAAGCAGTAGTTCTATATTTGTTATTTTAAAAATAAATGTAAGGAGATTAAATGTATTACCTGATCCAGACACCCAACACGAACAAGATCAATCTTTTTATACGCCAGAGCCGATAGATCCTTCGAGAATCACCGAAATTTTTGGACTAACTAAAAAAGTAAGAGCATATCTGAACCCCCAACAGTTTGGTAAGATATTTGAAGATAAAACATATAATACGATATTTGAAGATAAAACATATAAAATTGAAATAAAACATAAAATTGAAATAAATAAAATAGGAACTCAACAGATGAAATTGCTAACAGAAGATAAAAATGTAAATTAAAATTTCAATCCAACTTCGCAACACTAACAACCTTATCCCCTTCATTCATCCGCATTATCCGAACGCCCATCGTATTTCTCCCCATAACACGGATATTACTCGCATCAATTCTTATAACCATCCCCTGCTCGCTCATAATAATAAATTCATCATTAGCATCAGATGAAGGAATTATTGAAATAACTCCACCGTTTCTTTCATTTGTAATTATCGTTTTAACGCCTTTTCCACCCCTCTTTGTCTTCCTGTAAGCAGAAACCATTGACTGCTTCCCGTATCCTTTTTCAGTAATTGTCAGTAAATTTTGTGATTCATTAACAACCGCCATACCGACAACTTCATCACCTTTATTGAGCCGTATTCCGCGAACTCCCCTTGTGCTTCTCCCGATTGGTCTTGTGTCCTGCTCTCTAAACCTACATGCCTGCCCGTTTTTCGTTGCGATTATTACCTCGCGGGTTCCGTCTGACATAAGGGTCGCAATAACTTCGTCGCCCTCGTCAAGTTTTATCGCGCGAATCCCGTTAATTCTCGGGTGCCGGAATTGCGAGAGTGCGGTCTTTTTTACAACTCCCTTCTTTGTTGCAAAAATAAGATAATGCTCGTCATCAAAGACCTTTACGGGAATTGTTGCATTAATTTTTTCATCATCCTCAAGACGGGGAATTAAATTGATTATTGCTTTGCCTTTCGCATGCCTTCCGCTTGCCGGGATTTTATATGTTTTCAGCCAGAATACCTGTCCTTTGTTTGTAAAGAATAAAATATAATCGTGGGTTGATGCAATGAAAAGGTCAACAATGAAATCCTCTTCTTTTGTTTTCATGCCGATCAAGCCCTTGCCGCCTCTTTTCTGTATTGTGTAAGTGTCTATCGGGATTCTCTTGATGTATCCGGTGTTTGTGGTTGTCACAACAACATCCTCATCGGGAATTAAATCTTCATCATCAATGTCATCATCATCCGAGAATTCATCAATTCTTGTTCTTCTCGCATCTTTTTTACAATATTTTTCTTTAATTTCCGCGAGTTCCTCCTTTATTATATTTAAAATTTTCTCCTCGCTCGCTAAAATTTCTTTTAATTTTTTAATTAATTCAAGAAGTTCATTATATTCTTTTTTGACATTTTCAATTTCAAGCCCGGTGAGTTTTGAAAGCCGCACGTCAAGAATTGCCTTTGCCTGGATTTCCGAGAGTTCAAAATTAATCATTAATTCATTTTTTGCAATTTCTACTGTTTTTGAACTGCGGATAATTTTAATGACTTCCTCAATATTATCAAGTGCAATAATCAGTCCCTCAAGTATATGGGCGCGCTCTTCTGCCTTTTTTAGTTCATACTCGGTTCGCCTACGAACAACAACTTTCCGGTGTTCTAAATAGTGATTTATTATTTCAATCAGACCCATAATCTTTGGCTGGTTATCAACAAGTGCTAACATAATCACACCAAAGGTTGTCTGCATCATAGTATGTTTAAATAATTGATTTAAAACAACTTCTTCCTGAGCATCCCTTTTTAATTCAATAACAATTCGCATTCCTTCCCTATCGCTCTCGTCTCTTAGGTCTCTTATCCCTTCAATCTTTTTGTCTTTTACAAGATGCGCGATATTTTCAATTAAATTTGCCTTGTTCACCTGGTATGGGAGTTCTGTGACAATGATTCTTCCCTCCTCACTTTCTGTGTCTGCTTTTGCCCGAAGTCGTATTCTTCCCCTGCCGGTTGCATAATAAGACATAATCCCGGATGTTCCTTGAATGATTCCTGCTGTCGGGAAGTCAGGACCTTTAATAATTTCCATTAATTCCGAGATTGCTATTTCCGGCTCGTCAATGATTTTTATAATTCCGTCAATAATTTCACTTAAATTATGAGGCGGAATGTTGGTTGCCATACCGACTGCAATCCCTGATGAGCCGTTGATTAATAAATTTGGCAGTTTTCCCGGAAGAACAACAGGTTCATTTAATGAGGCATCGTAATTCGGCATAAAATTTACTGTTTCTTTTTCAATATCCGCAAGTAATTCCTCGGCAATTTTTGCCATCCGGGATTCCGTATAACGCATTGCTGCTGCGGCATCTCCGTCAACGCTTCCGAAATTTCCCTGCCCGTCAATTAACGGATACCGCAGTGAGAAGTCCTGTGCCATACGAACCATTGTGTCATAAACAGCCGCATCGCCGTGAGGATGATATTTCCCAAGAACATCACCGACAATTCTTGCTGATTTTTTATGCGGCTTACTTGCAGTTATACCTGCTTCGTGCATCGCGTAAAGAATTCTCCTGTGAACCGGCTTTAAGCCGTCCCTGACATCAGGAAGTGCCCTTCCGACAATAACGGACATTGAATAATCAATATAGGATTTCTTCATCTCGTCTTCAATGTTGCGGGGGATGATTTTCTCGTTGTTTTCCTCACCGTCGGAATTATTTGAATCAGAAGCCATTTCTATTATTAAATATTAAATTTAAGGTAAAATTAAGGCATGAATCATGAAACAGGGATAAAGATTTTATACGGGGTTTGTTAATAAATTCACCGGTGCCCGAAGCGGAAAATTAATTTATTATTCATTTTTGTCAAGCCGGGAGAAGCCGAGTCGTTCAAACCGGATAACATCATATTCTTTAAGATTACTGCATTCCGATTCGCAGAATCCGTGCAGGTTTTTTCCCGCCGTCCGGATTTCCGCCTCAATTGCGCCGTCGGCATAAACCCACTGGATTTTCCTGGCGCCGGCGATATGTTCTCTCTCCTCTGTCGTGTCCTTTTCCTCATTAACAAATTCAACCATGGGTCCCGCGGAATTTTTAATGTATTCAAAAATTAATTTATCACATCATTAACTCATTATTAATTTAATTACTTTAAATTCCTATAAATTACATATAACAAGGGATTTTAGTGCCGGACCTGTTGCGTAATATTTCTATGCGATAGGTGAGCATGCCGGAGACCCCGGATATGTTTTAAATAAAAATTAAACGAAAGTTTAAACGAAAAATGGCAACAATAATTAATAAAACCGGGAACAAAAACGAACCCCAATCCGTCGGGGAGGGGGAATTTAAACAAAATTGCGGGTTTAAAGGATTTGTATATGGGTTATTAATTTTTTCTTTAATTCTTGGTTTGAGCAGGGGTGTGAACACCTACCTGGATGTATCTAACGATTTAAACTGCCGCAATTGCACAGGCACCATTATTATTCCCATAAGTATAATATCTTAAAAAGATCATGAAAAAGAAAATTTTTATCAAAGGTATGAAAGTCCATGATATCGGATACCGACTGTTTTTGATGAATTCAGCCGAGGATTTAGGGATTGAAAACTTTGACGCAAAGAACATAAAACAGGACGGAAAACAATGCGTCAAAGTTTTGATTGAATCATCAGAAGACAATGTAAATAGATTTATTGATTTCGCAAAAGATAAAGAAAACCGCCCGGAACATGCAAATGTTGATTCTGTTGATATTCAAGATTATACGGACGAGATTAAATCTTTTGAATCCTTTAGGACGGGGTTTATGGCAGAGCAGCAGTATAAATTCGTCAATGTCGGGCATGGAATGTTGAATGAGATGAAAGGTGTCAAAACAGAAACGAAAGGTATGCGAACTGAAATGCACGAATTCAGAACAGAAAGTGGTGAAAACTTTGCCAGGTTGAACACAGGCGTTGCCGAAGTCAAAAACGAGACGAAGGGCATGCGAACTGAAATGCACGAATTCAGAACAGAAAGTGGTGAAAACTTTGCCAGGTTGAACACAGGCGTTGCCGAAGTCAAAAACGAGACGAAGGGCATGCGAACGGAGATGAACGAAAACTTCCGGCATCTTGACATGAAATACGACAAAATCTCCGACACCATGAAAGACATACTTGCAAGCATGGACAACACCTCAAAGAAAACAGAGAAAATACTTGAGACGCTGACCGCGCAACAGGAAAACTTCACACAGGCAGTGAACGGGTTAACCAAAGCAATCCTCGCCCTCGCAAAATCAAAATCATAGCATCAACAAACAAACCAAAATCGTTAATAATCAGGTTAAAAATTCACCTTCCCTCTCCTACCTATGCCCGAAGCAGAAAATTAATTTTTCATTAATTTCATCAAGCCGGCAGAACCCAATCCTCTCAAACTGGATGACATCATCAACCCTCAATTTACCGCATGCCGACTCGCACACTCCCTCCAGGGTTTTACCCGCCGTCCGGATTTCAGCCCCAACCGCACCGTCGGCATAAACCCACTGGATTTTTTTTGCACCGGCGATATGTTCTCTCTCCTCTGTCGTGTCCTTTTCCTCATTAACAAATTCAACCATGGGTCCCGCGGAATTTCTGATATATCCCGAAATTAATTTTTTATTTTCATTATTTTCAACCGTTACTTCCGTAATCCTAACCCCGATAAAATTCATCAACCTTATGCAATCGCCGACCTTTAATCCCCTGGCATCTTCTTTTGAAATGTAAAAATTTAAATTCCCGTAACTTTCGCGAAATTTAAAATTAAATTCTCTCTTGCCGCGCTCCCGGAAATCCTTGTGAAGAGGTATTTTCAACTTCAATTTAGGAACATTCTCAACGATAAGTTCAATTGGCTCCGGGACAAAATAGTAGCGGTCAGCGGTCGGCTCAACAATCTTTTTATTTTCCGCATACAAATTTTCAGGCGAGAATTCAATATCCTTTTCCTTCATTCCAAGATTTATAATATAATTTTTAATTGCATCAGCCCTGATGCCCTTTTTTATAAGTGCTTTGATTGTCCACAACGCGGGATCATCCCAGCCGCGAAATTTCCCGGCTTCAATTCCTTTTCGCATTTCGCTGGTACTTAAAACCTCTTTAACCTTCATCAAGCCGTAGTGAATGAACTCCGGCTCTTTCCACAGGAGATATTTATAAATGTATCTCTGCCGCTCGGTATTTATGATATGGTCTTTCCCTCTTAATACATGCGTCACTCCAAGCAGGTGGTCATCCACGGCAACGGAAAAGTTCATTAAAGGATAAATTTTACAGCCCTGCAATTTCGGGTGTTTTTTCTCAACAATCCGCATAATCGGAAAGTCGCGAACAGCAGGGTTTTTATGATTCAAATCCGTCTTCAATTTCACGGAACCCTGACCTTCAGCCCATGATTTCATTTCATCGCAGAGTTTTAAATTTTTGCCGGGAGATGTATTCCTGTGAGGGCATGGAAGTGATTTTAATTTTAATTTTTTAAATTCATCCTCATTGCAGCAGCAGACATAAGCATTCCCCTGCTCAATTAATTTTCTGCAAAATTTATAATAAATTTCCATCCTGTCGCTTTGAAGAACCTTATCATGCCAAACAACTCCAAGAAGTTTCAGGTCATCCTCAATCATCCCGTACGCTTCAGCATCAACCCTCTTCGGATCGGTATCCTCAACCCGGAGAATTAATTTTCCTTTATATTTTTTCACGAGTTCATTATTAAGGATTGCCGCTCTTGCATGCCCGATATGCAGGGGTCCCGAAGGGTTCGGTGCGAAACGCATGACAACTTCCTTTGGATTTTTTAACTGAATTTCTGATTTTTCTTTTTTCACGGTTTCTACGAGTTCGTAATTTTTTAATTCCGCATCCTGCATGTTATTTACCTGGAAAACCACTTCCCCTATTTCCCGCATAACTTCAGGTATGTTTTTTCTTGCTTCGGGAATCTCGCCAAGAACCTTTCCAATAACTGCCTTTTCATTTGCCGTGCCGTGCTTCAGCCGGTTCTGGACCGCGAATTTTTTTATGATTTTTGATAGGTTCATTTTATTGATTCTGTTATCACATTATTTGGCGTGATTTAATCGGCTTTTAAAATTTTTAAGGCGTCAGACGGTGCCGATCCCCCGGGAACAGCACAACTTCCCCGACATTACATGGCAGTAATTGTTTTGGACACATACTCTTATCTGTATGTCTTCATCTTATTTATTTTTTACCAGATAATAAAATATCCAGATCTATTTCATCCTGCTTACGCCCTGAAACTTTCTTATTTTTTATCAACTCATCTATTCCGACAAAAAACACTTTTTGTTTTCCATACATGCCGCAAGTTTTGTTCTCCCAGACCTCTTTAAAGCCGCATCCTTCTATAGATGTTAAAATATCAATTCTAACAGGTTCATAACCTAATTGAATAATTTTGCCTTCCTGAATAAAGTCCTTTTCCGTTAAATCTAAACTTCCAAACCCGAATTCATTGAGTGCTTTAATAATTCTTTTAGCGTTTTCTACATCGGGTTCAATTAGAATATCCATATCTTTTGAATATCTGGGAACAGCATGAAAAGCCACGGCATAAGCGCCGACAATGCAATACCTCACCTTATTCTTATTGAACAACCCTAATAACTCTTCGTAGTCCTTTTCTACTTTCATTCTCAACTCCTTTTATTTTATAGTATATTTCCCTTAAAAACTGCATTGTCTCTAATCGCTCTTCCCCTGACATTGCCGAATAATATTTCCCGTCAAATTCCTCGGCTTCCTTAAATGAATCTGCCTTGTGAACCCAGAATTTTTTCATCATACATTTCTATATTAAAAATTAAATTACAAGTTTAAAAAATGTTTTGTGAATGATCAAGGCGTCAGCCGGTGCCTGTCTCTCGGGAACAGCACAACCTCCCTGACATTCACCTCAAACATCTGCATTAAAATCCTGTCAATCCCAAGCCCGAATCCGCCGTGCGGAGGCATCCCGTACCTGAATGAATTTAAATATGATTTAAAATTCTCCGGGTTCAGGTTGTGATACTCAAGTCGCCTGCTCAATAAATTGTAATCATGAATCCTCTGGCTCCCGGAAACCACTTCAACACCCCTGTATTCAAGGTCAAACGCGCGGGAATATGAATCATCGGCGCATTCGTCATCAAGGGCTTTACCAGGCATCGTGTAAAACGGCTTAATTTTTAGAGGGTATTTTGTTATAAAATAAATATCGTCTTTGAATTTTTCCCTGATTATTCTGCCTAATATTTTCTCGCTTTCAGTGTCAAGGTCTTCGCCCCACGGGAGTTCTTTTCCTTCCGCTGAAAGAAGGTCAAGTGCTTCGTCGTAGGTAATTTTTCTAAAATTCTTTTTTGGGGCGTTAATTTCAAGTTTCTTTGTCTGCCCGTTTTTATCTTTAATTTTTGCTCTTTTATAATAATTATTTATAATTTCAATCTCATTTTCGCATCCCGCGGCGCATGTTAGCATGGCTCTCGCAAGCCCTTCAACCGTTTGCATGACATCGTTTTCATCATTGATGAATGCCTGCTCCGAATCAAACGCAGTAACCTCGTTCAAGTGCCTGAATGTGTCGTGTTCTTCCGCCCTGAAATAATTTGTGACCTCATAAACCCGGTCAAATCCGGTTGCCATCATCATCTGCTTGTATAACTGCGGCGACTGTGCAAGGAATGCTTCTTTGTCAAAGTAGGCGATCGGGAACAATTCCGTGCCTCCCTCGGATGCGGATGCAATAATCTTCGGGCTGTGAATTTCAATAAATTCATCATCCTGTTTTTCAAAATATTCCCTTCCTGCTGTTAGAATTTTATCTTTAATCCTGAATATCGCGGTAATTTCCGGCTTTCGGATGTCCATAAACCGCATGTTGAGCCGTGTGTCAAGATCTGCCTGGACTTTTCCCGTAACATCAAGCGGCAGCGGCGAGAGTGCTTCGCTTATTACTTCAATTGACTCCGGCAGGACTTCAACACCTCCCGGTGCCATTTTGCTGGCTTTAACGATTCCCGTAACCTTCACAACCGACTCCCTTGAAATGCTGTCAATTGCTGAAAGCATCTCTTCTTTTGTCTCGCCTTTTTTACCGAGCACCTGTATTACGCCCTCCCGGTCTCGCAAAATTAAAAATTTTATTTTTCCCATGTCTCTTGATTCATGCGCCCAGCCGCAGAGCGTTACTTTTTCACCGGCTAAATCAGGCGTCACCTGTTTTGAATAGTGTGTTCTCATCGTGCATTAATTTTTAAAAATTAGATTTCAATACAATTAATTAGAAATTAAATTATGCCTTTTTATTTTTGGAATTACCATACTTAAATTTCATTAAAATCAGGGTTGTTGTAAATGTGATTCCTGCAATATTTGCAAGAATAATCGGGAGTGAGTTCGGGTGGATTCCATATAAAAACCAGAGCGACATTCCGACAGAAATTAGGATTAACATGAATTACGACAGGTCATTTAGATGTTTTGTTTTGTAACCCATGCATATTTGAGGTAAAAAACCGGACGCGGTTATTGCTCCTGTGAGTAATCCGGGAAGTTCCCAATTCATGTTAAAATTTAGATTTGAAGGAAATAACTTTAGAATTAAAATTAAAATTTTGATTTTTAAGATTATTGTTCAGTCCCGCAATTAGGTAGTGTCCTAATCCATAGTTGGTAAAATCTTAAACATTAGTAATTCTCTCCAGGACCATACATGTTTCGTGATTCCCTCCGCCATACATGGTGTCCTTTTAATATTCCTCTCGCCTTTCTTTGTTTTTATAGTCAATCCTGAATTAATCCGTATCAGATTATTGTAGCATACACATCTAAGTG
The DNA here is from genome assembly GCA_001723845.1 of Candidatus Altarchaeales archaeon WOR_SM1_SCG. Taxonomy (GTDB): domain Archaea; phylum Altiarchaeota; class Altiarchaeia; order IMC4; family WOR-SM1-SCG; genus WOR-SM1-SCG. The sequence goes on along the minus strand of MCBE01000217.1, from coordinate 16,704 downwards.
GTTGTCAAACATATCCTTACATCCTCCGGGAGCCCAAAATTTTACTATCCTTTTAGGATCCTTAAATTTTATCAAAATTTAATGGAAAATTTTACGGACCTTTTCGTTCCTTAATGAGTTGCTCATCTGCGAGCCATCTCAGAGTCACACGATGAGATATAGCGAACGATAGTGAAGCATATACGAGCAGATATTAAAATTTTTAATTTTTTAGTTACAGATTATAAATAAATTACATCTTTAAAAGTTATTTGAAATTTTTATGTTTTTTATGGAACATACGGAACATTTAATTTCATTCAATTCAAATAACGCCAAACAACCGAAACATCATAATCAGGATTGCAACAGGACTTTTTAACTAATACCACTCACTAAATTTTGATTCAATTAAAATTTAATTTCAAAATTTAATACACGAACAATTAAAAGAATTTCATTAAAATTACTTCACCCCTTCAATAATTTCCCTTATTATTTTATCAGCAGAAACCCCCTTTCTCTCGGACTCAAAATTCAATATAATCCTGTGCCTCAGGACAGGATACGCCATTTTTTTGATGTCTTCTTTGCCGACATAATTCCTGCCGTTAACCAATGCACTTGCTTTTGCAGCAAGAATTATTCCTATTGACGCTCTCGGGGATGCGCCGTATTCAAGGTACTTTTTTGCAGTGCTGCTGTTTGCAGGTCTTGTTGCGGTGATAATTTTTAAGGCATAATTTTTAACATCATTTGCGATAGGCATTTTTCTTGTAAGCCCCTGCAAAACCAGAAGACGCTCACGGTCAAGGATTTTTTTAACCTCATGTTTCTCCTCACCCGTGTATAAATCAACAATTTTTTCCTCTTCTGCCGGGGTCGGGTAATCAATTAAAATTTTAAGGAGGAACCTGTCAACCTGCGCCTCAGGCAGCGGGTATGTACCTTCCATTTCTATCGGGTTCTGGGTTGCAAGCACAAAAAAGGGCATATCAAGTTTATAGGTTGTGTTCCCGACCGTAACCTGCTTTTCCTGCATTGCCTCAAGAAGCGCGGACTGTGCTTTTGGAGTCGCACGATTTATTTCATCTGCAAGAATAATGTTTGCAAAAATCGGTCCCTTTTCAAACCTGAAATTTTTTTTGCCGTCCGCACTTTCTTCAACGATATATGTCCCTGTAATGTCAGATGGCATGATGTCCGGCGTGCATTGAATTCTTTTAAATTTTAAATCCATTACCTTTGAAATAGTGCTTATAATCATTGTCTTACCAAGCCCGGGGAAACCCTCAACAAGCGCGTGACTTCCCGTTATAATTGAAATCATCAACTGCTCCATGACATCATCCTGCCCGACAATAACCTTTCCTATTTCATTTCGCAATATTTTATAAATTTTTCCCGCGTTTGAATAGACCTCCTGTTCGTTCATTGCCATTTTAGTATATATTAAGAATTATGATTAAGAATTAAATTATAAATTTTATTTCATTTTCTCAACCCACAACCTCAACTCCTCATGACTTTTCGCATATTCTTCAATTTTAATCCCTTTCATTGCCGCATCAACCGCTTGCTTCATCGCAACAGCTCCTGCTCTTGTTCCTCTCGGATGCCCGTGGATTCCTCCGCCTGCCTGAAGCACAATATCATTACCAAGAATTTTAATATTATTTTCAACAACTCCCGGGTGAACGCCGCCTGATGCGACAGGAAAAACCGTTTTGAAGTGAAACCATTCCTGTGTTAGGAATTTATTATAATTCAAGACGCCGTACTCGGAAGCACTCATCTTACCTGCTGCGGTTCCCGTATGTAATTGGTCGCCGCCGCACAGACGCACAAGTTCTGAAACAACCATCATCTCAATCCCGTGCCTGGGGTTTCTTGTGAACGCAGCGTGCATGTCCCTGTGGCAGTGTACAGGGAGTTTTGTATTTTCGGAAAGGACTCGCAGAGCGGAAAACCCGGTTGTCACGAAATTAAGCATCACGCAGTTCCCGCCGTTGTCCATGACAATATCTGCTGCATCAAGAATTTTATCAACCCGTGTCGTGATGTTGCAGGCGTAAAGAACATTCCTTCCTGTTTCCTCTTTTACAATGTCAAGTTTTTCCATAACTGCTGCGACCCTTTCCTCTCTCGTGCAGTAAACCGGGCTTCCAAGCAGTTCATCATCCTTTATGAAATCACACCCGCCGGTTGCCGCTTCATAGCAGGTCTCTGCAAATTCTTCTGGTTCAAGACCGACATCCGGCTTTATGATTGTCCCGACATGCGGACGCCCTGACTTTTCCGTTCCAACGAGTTTTCTTATTCCATCAATTCCAAAATTCGGACCTTTAAATTCCTTTACATAATTTTCTGGAAATTTTAGATCGAGCAGTTTTATATTTTTTATCGCCGACATCCCGAAAATGTTCCCGGCAGCAGTTGACAGAAGCAGTGCAACACCGTCATCGGGATTTAAATTTATAATCGGGTATGCAATTTTTACAGTGCTTTTCTCTTCATTTGTTTCCACAACTTTAGCACCGTATTTTTCTATCAATTCCTTTGTCTCGCGCTCTGAAATTACCCATGAGCCGGTTGATTCCTCTGCTGCAATCATCCTGCCGATTTTCATTAACGGGTATGTGCTTTCAACATAATAATCGGCAATTATGTGTTCCTCGGGGTCTGCGTATGTGTCGTACATTTTTTAATATATTTAATTTTAAACAAAAATAAAGAATCTGAATTTAATTGAAATTACAAGTTTATTTCTCATCAGAATTAGTACTAATCAGTTTCCAGATGTTGAGAAGTCGCTGGAATAAATCACCATCTTATGAGTTAATAAATTTGTATGAACCTCTATACCAAGTGAATAAGCCAAGTGGGAATGTCCAAATAATGAAAGTATTCAATAATATTTGAGCCAGATAAATATATGAAAAATAATAATATTAGGGCAGATATCAATAATCTTCCGAATGTGTCCTGATCATCTCTAATGTTTTTAAGAGAGAAATCATTGTATATATTTAGATTACCTTTATCTTCTTTCAAAATGTATTCATGACTCTTCACACCATTGATTTTCAGAGTTACTTTGTTTTCTTCTTTTTTAAGGTTGAATGCGATGGAGTTCTCTCTATTTGTAACAGTTATGACTTTGTCATCATCGCTTTTTTTGATTTCTGCATTTTCCACCCATTCTATTTTCATATCATATTTTAAAAATTCTATCATGTGTTCACTATCGTTTCCAGGGACATCATCCCAGCTAAACAAATCCAACCCCTTTTCTATTTCGTTTTTAAGTGGGCTAATAATGTACCAAGAGATACCAATTATAGCAAAAATACCCGCAACAAAACTAAAGCCAAAATTAATAAATTTAGATCTTTGAATTTCGTTCCAATCCTTTTTCTTAAACCCCTCAGGTGCGCCTTTTATGCGTCCATTTACAGAAAACTCAACATTTTCTTCTTTTCCAGTATACAAGACTTTAAAAAGCCCACCATCCAGTCGTTCAATCGCCTCATCACCCACAATGTCAACTTGAACTACTTGTCGCCCCAATGTTGAGTCATCTTTGATTGAAGTGTTAAATTTCAAATTTTCCCTACTTGACTTTAATAACTCTACAGATAGTATTTCAACTTTTTCTGAAGGTACAAATTGAATTGGATTATCTTTTGGAATATTCTTGACATCTATATATTCAGACCCCGAATTCCAAAAGGCAACTTTTACAGACCTAACATCTGAAACTTCTGAACCATCCCATAGGATAGTCATGCGAGGAGCATTCTCACCTGTCTTTGCTATTAGTTCCGATGGGCTTGTAGCATAAATTGGATCTATTGGTGTACTATTCAATATGTATAGGACAAGCGAGATAATCGCTACCAAAACACCCACTATCCCAATCAAAACACCTACCGCCGAATGTTTATTAAGTAGATTCCAAGGTTCCTTTAATATATCAATTAGTGCCATATTCTATCAAAATAACTATCTTAGTAATTATAAATATATATATTGAGTTATATTATTATCAAAACTTTTCTCATATCTCAATCCCCTCCTCAACAGCTAATCTAACAAGCGACACCTGTTTTCTCTTCTCTTCAAACTCCTCCGGCGTGTAGCAGATAAAATCCACCGGCATGTCAAGGTTCCAGTATTTGTGGAGTCCTCTTGCTCTCCCGGATTTCATTTCCCTGAAAAACGGGGAAACGATTATCAAGTCCGCATCGCTGTCTTTTTGGGACCTGCCGGTGGCTCTTGAACCGAATAATATGATTTTATCAATTCTTTTTTCCCTGTTTAAATTGTTTTTAAATTTTCTTATGTTTTCTATTAAATGTTTTCTTTCACCCATTTTATCACCTCCTCAGCTTTATTTATGGCATCCTCCACATAGTCCTTTTCAAACTCAGCGTAGCTGTCGGGATACCTTGTTTCAATATAAAATGATGATATTTCATCGCAAAATTCCAATAATTCATCAGGTAGGTTAACCTTCTTTCCGAGATAGACCAGATCATGAGTTCTGATGAGTTTCTCAAATTTCCGGATGTATAACGCTTTTAGTGCCTTCTCCACTGCCTGCTGGCAGAAAAAGGCAGATGCGTCGTAAATTTCCTGTTGAAAATTCACCTTGGATGTAACAAAATCATGCTCTGCTTTTTTTAGCCAATTTTTAATCTCTTGTTTCATTATTTCAAATTATAATTATTATTAATTTTGAGAAAATAAATTGATTTTTAATTCTTCTATCAATTCCTTTGTCTCGCGCTCTGAAATTACCCATGAGCCGGTTGATTCCTCTGCTGCAATCATCCTGCCGATTTTCATTAACGGGTAGGTGCTTTCAACATAATAATCGGCAATTATGTGTTCCTCTGGTCTCGCGTAGGTGTCGTACATTTTTTAAGGTGAAAGATTTTTATTTTTAAATCTCGTATTAATATTTAAATAATGTATATATTTAATTTACAGAAAGTTTGATTTAACTCTGGAATAATGGGTTGAACGAGTAAAAAGTTTGGTTAATGGTCATTATATGAAATTGTGAAACAAGTTAAAATAACCTTTTTTATCTCTGAATGTTAATAACTTAAAAATAAGTAATAGTGACATCTAATGGGGTAAATGAAGAATTAAAGAGTATTAAAGAGTATTGAGAACAATATAGATACAATTCATGAAGAACTTAAACGACAGTTAAATCAAGTATTCCCCGATGCAGAGCATCGGGGTCAAACAGGAACGGCACCAAAACCAGATTAAAAAATAAAAATAAATATTAAGGGGCATGGCAACCGGGACGACACCAAAACCAGATTAAAAAATAAAAATAAAATTTATTTGATACATTGGAACTTGCCCCAATGTAGTTCATTTTAATTCACGTTTAAAGTTTATTAAACTTTTATTAAACTTCCCGCATGACCTTCACCATCTTAACGGCTGCTTCAACCGCGCGCTTCGCATACTCAAGTCGGGCAACACCCCCCGACGATTGCGGAGCGTATTCCTTTACAGGAATACACTTTGAATTTTAATTAAATTTTGTAGCCCTGTTCTGCAATGGTTTTTTAAGGTTAAACTTCCCTTAAAACCTTCACCATCTTAACGGCTGCTTCAACCGCGCGCTTCGCGTATTCAACCCTTTTGTGTGCTTCAAGGCGGCTCATCCCGGGACCTGCAATTCCAAGGGCAACAGGCTTTTCATATTCCACGCCGAGGTCGGCGATTTTTCTTGATGCGTGCTGTATTACAATTTCATCATGCCCGGTTTGCCCTTCAATTACTGTTCCAAGGGTTACGATGCAGTCAACATCGTCTCGGGAGATCATTTTTTTAACCGCTAATGGCATGTCAAAGACGCCGGGAACTTTAACGATTTTTGAAATATTTACGTCAAGAAACTTTGCATGCTCTTTTGCAAGTTCAACCATGGCAAAGGTTATGTCGTAGTTGAATTCCGCGGCAACTATTCCTATGTTTATTTTTTGCTGGTTCATTTTTTATTTTTTTGATTATTTTTTAAATTTAACCTTTTTATCGTATTATACCGGATGGCTCTTTATATCCTTCAACTTCTTTTATTGCTTTTTCAATTTCTTCAATCCGTTTTTCAATTTCTCTCTTTTCGGTTGTGGTTTTCAATTCTAAATCTAAATCTGATTTTTTCCCATACAATTCTCTCAAAATATATCCCTTTGAGACCTCTTCCGGAACAAATTCGTTTTCGTTCACTTTCTTGTTTATGTTTGATTTTGTTTAGTATTTTTATCACTTTCAACCCCTAATTTTTTCAACACAAACTCCTTCACTTTCTTTGCTATTTCAAGGGCTTCTTTTGACTCTTCTATGCCTGTTTCAAGCCAGATGTCAGGGTAACGAAGTTCTACAGCATAATCCGTGAGAATGTCCGCGTCCTCAAGTTCTTCCCTGAAAGAAAGGTCTATAGTGGCGCATAGTTCTAATAATTCCAGTATCCTATGTGTCATAGGAAAATAAACCTGGTGATGCACCAAAAACGCTTTCAGGTACTTCTCTGCTGATTGCTGGCAGTGAAAACACACCACATCTGTAATTGGATCTTCAAAGGATAATTCCCTTTCCGCACTCAAGAGATCGTTTTTTGCCTTCTTGATCCATTTGCAAACCAGATCTTTAATAATTTTATCTTGATTCATAGACAACCCTCCCGAATTTATTTGCAGGATATATAATTGTTCCGACAATATCCTTATATTTCTCAAAGTCATTTTTGGTTTTTACAATCACATCTATTGGAATCTTTAAGCCGGATGTTACTTTCCGAACCTCCCTGTTCTGTAAACGCGAAGGAACATCGCTGTCTTTGATTACCAGTAAATCCAGGTCGCTTTCTTCTGTTGGTGTTCCGGAAGCATAGGAACCAAAAAGAATTATCTTTTCGGGCTTAAATTTACTTACAATCACCTCAACCACTTCATTTATCTGCTTTTGAGTTATCATTTTTAAATGTATTTTTTAAATATTTGATTTAGTGTAAAATTATTATTAATAATTAAAACTAAATTAATTTACTTTCAAATCTCGATCGCCCCCGCATCTTCATAACCTTCCCGTTGCCCTGTCCCTGCCATTTTTGTCAGCCGATCAGGATAAAACAAAATATTTATAACATTCAACGCATGCTCCCTTGCCCGCCTGTCCATAAGTTTCGCAAGTTCCTTGTCTGTTTCTGCTTCATCCTCGTGGACAAAAACCTCAATAATATGCTTATTTGTCATAAGCTGCGCCCGGATTATTCCCTGGGATGCTTCATGGGCGCAGGTTTTATCTATCTTTTTTTTGCCGGGCATGCCGAGAGCCATCACGATATCGCATTCTTTTTCCTCGATAAGTTTCTTTGCCGCAACAGGCAAGTCCTTCATCCCGGGAACTGTGTATCTTACGATTGTAACTCCTGAAACATTTTTTTTGATTTCGTCAATTGCTGATTTTGCCATGTCGTATCGCGCGAAGGTAGTGTCTGCGATTCCTATTTTTGCCATTTTTCGTTCCTTAAATTTTTAAATTTATAAAATTTCTCTTTAATTTCGCCTGCCTCAAGAAAAACCAGACCCTGTGTTTTTGCATACTCGTATGCCTTATCTCTTGTGACTGCATTATGTGTTTCATCATCCATCATTTCACAAAGAACCGATACGGGGGCAATGTTTGCCATCTCAAGAAGTGCCGTTGAGAGTTCCGTGTGTCCTTCCCTGTTTTCAAGCCCTGATGAAATGAGCAGGTGGACATGCCCCGGCGAGCGAAATTGTTTTCCGAATTCCTCTGCCGAAGGATTTTTACATAATTCTGCAAATTTTTTAATTGTCATTGCCCGGTCGTTATCGGTTATTCCGGTAAATGTTTTCCTGTGATTTATGCAAAGGGAAAAGGAGGATTTCTCGTCATAAGGAATGTCATTTGCTTTAAGAAGGTCTAAAACGGGAAATCTGGAGGATGCTTCATTGTGTATGTCAACATAAAAAGGAAGTTGTAATTTTTCGGAAATTCTTTTATCAACACAAATACAGATTAAGCCGCCGCCGTCATTTCGCATCTGTGCTATGTGCGCAGGTTTTGCAAACTGTGCAGCAATAACAAAATCGGTTTCATTTTCCCTTCCCGATGAGTCGTGAATTAATACAAAATTTCCTTTCTCCAGGGATTTTAACGCTTCATTTATTTTATTCATCTTAATTATTAAATATAAATAAATAAATACCCAAAAATGATTTTCTACTCAAAAATGGGTGATGGGTGATTTAAATTAAAATTCAATAAAATATTATTAAAATTTTGATTATCGGGTTTTGGGATTTTATCTTGAGTGGAATAAAAGAAGTTCGCTGATAAGCGAATTTGGGTGTATGAAATGGAGTCTTTTATCTCTTGTTACCGGAGTGCGATAGCATCGAGCGACGATATGAGCGAGATTCTGCCGAAGGGGTCGCCGGGTATATCAATTAACACATCCGTAAATATCTATGGATGGGATAAACGGAATAGGCGAAAGAATTAGAAAATTCAACGGCAACCCCGGACTTTATATACCGCCATCTAAATGTCAAACCACCCGGTGCAAGTTTCTCGTTAAACTTTAAAACACGATTATCGGCTAATGCCTAACAAAACGATTTCACAACCTTGCCGCTGCCTTTCCCGTTGAATGCTTCAATGAATTCAAGGGCTGATTTCTTGCTTGCCGCATAAACCTTTTGCTTGTGTTCTTCATCAATGTTTGCTATTTCCTGCTTGAAAGGCTTTATGGCGTTCTTTATGTTTTTCCCGATGATTTCCTTATCAGACATTTCAGGTGTTTTTGCTTTAACTGCTGCTGCGTATTTTTCCATCGTCCAGTCCTCCATTTTCTTTACAAGGTCAGCGGGCATGTTTTCAAGAGCGATGTTCTGCCAGTTTGTTCCCACGTTTCCTTTAACGATTCCCGCGTCAATTAATCGGTGCATAAGTTCAAGAGGCGTTCCGGTAATCCCGTGCTGCGCTATTTTCACGCCAAGAGGAGCTATTGCGTTTGCAACATCTCTTGTGCGCGCATCATCAATCCCGAGAAGAGGGATTACATTTCCTTCTGCGTCGTAAACGTTACCGTGGATTGTCCCGTTGTTTGTAGCAAGAAGATCCGGATAAATACCTTCCTCATGCAGTGCTTTTATAAACGTTACCGCTTCATCAACCGTTGTTAATTCCTGCTTTCCTGTTTCCGGGTCAATTCTTCCTATTTCCCCGACTTCAACTTCAAGCCCGTAATCCTTTCTTGTTTTGCCCTTCCCAGCCATTAATTTTTCTATTAATTTAGCAAGCCTAACGGTTATTTCAATGTTGTCTGCAAGCTGCTCTCTTGTCGTTTCCGCGTCAAGGTTAAAGTTATGGGATGCATCAATCGCAAAGGATGTGAATCCTGCTTCAACTTCTTTTCTGAGAAGGTCTTCTGCTGATGCTATCGCCTCAGGTGTGTTTTCAGAAACGGTCGTATGGTCGCCGTGAATACAGTAAGGCGTGTTAAAATCAATTTCATGCGCGACTTCCCTGCAGACGCGGGCAAACTCCTCAGGCTGCTGGTCGGTGTAACCTACCTCCGATTTAGCGATTTCAAATAATAGTGCCGCATCCAGCTCTTTTGCAGCTTCCATAACGCCGCGAAAGCCGTGCTGGATTCGGATGTTCGCTGCCATTACAATAACGTTTTTGTCTTTCAGTGCATCAAAAATTAATTTTCCGGAAATTGGGTTGTTGTAGTCCATTGTTTTTTTATATGTTATATATTAAATTTTATTAAATTTATTGTAATTCACCAAACATTGCTTTAACTGAATCCCGGGTTATTTTGTTGGTTTCTAAATTGATAACCCGGGTTTTTCATATACCTGTCCCTAATTTTGGTATACCCTAACAGTTATCAAATATAATAACACAATTCGCTTTGTTGATGGATGTATAAATGTCACTAAATAAAGAATTTAATTTCAATTCACGCCCCACCCCGTGACTCCCCCAGAGCAACCCCCGATGCAATCAAATGCGCAACCCGTATCGGTTCCGGAATCAAACTTCTCGTTGAAGATAATTTTACAATATATTCTGCGTCCTCAAATTTAATGCCCTTGCACTGGATATAAATAAAATTTCCGGGTCTTGTCTCAACCTTTCTTGGAATTCCCGCAGCCCTTATTCCTTCTTTTCGCTCCTCGTAATAATCATATCTCTTAATCACCTTTTCTATCTCCTCAAAATCGGGAAGCTTTCTTACGACAACGATAACTCCAAGCCCCGTCTCCTCGTAAATTTTTTTAATATTCGCGACATTAAAGCCCCCGAATGTGATGCCGTCAAGCATTATAACCCTCAGGTCTTTATGCCTCGTGTTTTTAACCATCCCGGCTATCTTTTCCGTTGCATCATTTCCGTCAATTGTGACTTCCGTTTTTAAAACGCCGTCAAGCCACTCACCGCCCCTGAAAATCGCACCGATTAAAATTGTTTTTTTATCTTCGTATAAGTTGAACGAAGCGTCATCAATTCCAAGAATCCTTATTTCTTTTTTTATCTCGTAAAATTTTATGTTCTCCATTTTATAATAGTTATTAATTTTCTATTAATTTATTTCCCGCTCTCCCAAAAAATTTCCTGTTGATGTGCATTTTAAAGTGCATTTATAAAGAGGTTAATTTTATAATCTGAATTTAATTTATAACATTGTAAAATTTTTAAATTTTTTACCCATAACTAAAAAATGCCTTGCGGAAAGAAAAAAAAACTACAGAAGATGCGAAACCATAAACTCAAGAAAAGAAGAAAAAAGATGAGGCACAGGAAGAAATAGATTTTTTAATTTAACATGAATTATTTATTTGCCGGGGGAAAGAAGGCAGCAGAGCGGCTTTGCAAATTGAATGATGTCTTTTCAAAATCATCCGGGTTTTTTGTCAGGAATTTTGCAAAACGAAAAGTTAATGTTTGCATTGACCTCGGCTGCGGGACAGGGCATACGACAAGGGACTTAACATCCCGGCTCTGCCCTGCTGAATGCGTCGGGCTGGATAATTCAAATTATTTCATTGAAGAGGCAAGAAAATTAAGTAAAAATTACAGGCAGATCAAATACAGGTTACATGATGTGACAAAAATTCCATTCCCCTGCAAAAACGGGGATGTGATTTACGCAAGGTTTCTTTTAACGCATCTTAAAAATCCGGTCGGGTGTATAAAAAAATGGGGCAACCAGTTGAATCCAGGGGGTATGCTTTTATTTGAAGAAACGGAAGCAATAAAAACAAACATTCCTGTTTTTCAAAAATATATAACAATTGCAGAGCAGATGCTAAAGGCAAATGAAAATTTGCTGTATATCGGGAAGTTTTTAGACAATGCAAATTACGAGCCGGAATTTAAGAAAAAATTAACAAAATAGAAAAATAACTAAAAAATGAAATAATTCCGGGACTCTGCAAAATTATTTATACCCCTTTAAAATTAAAATAAATATTAAAATCATTAACCTCTCAACCTCTTAACTCTCTCTTTCATCGGGGGATGCGTACTGAATAAACTTTTAATATTGTCCCCGCCAAAGGGGTTTGAAATGTACATGTGAGCCATTGACTTATTGCCTTCTCTTTGCGGGTGAACCTGGTAGTTGCCGCTGATTTTTTCAAGAGCGCTTGCAAGATACAACGGATTTGAGTATTTTGCCCCCCCTGCATCAGCCCCGTATTCGCGGGTTCTTGAAATCGCCATCTGTATTAGCATTGCTGCAACCGGTGCAAGAATCATTACAAGAATGCTTCCTACAATCCCGACCCAGCTTCTTCTTCCGGAATCAAAGAAAAGAAACATCCATGCAAGATAGGATATGGCGGTTGCAAATACCGCTGCAATCGTGCTTATTAGTATGTCCCTGTTTTTAACATGCGCGATTTCATGGGCAAGAACTCCTTCAACCTCGTTGTCGTTTAAGATTTCAAGAAGTCCCGTGTGAACTGCAACAACAGCATGTCCCGGACCTCTTCCTGTTGCAAATGCGTTCGGGTCGCGCCTGTTTATAACATAAACTCCCGGCTTTGGAATTCCTGCTTTTTTTGAAATACGCTCAACCATCGCATGGAGTTTCGCATATATTACCGGGTCTGCTTTTTTCGCGCCGGTTGATGCAATAACAAGTTTATCGCTGAAGAAATAAATACCGACATTCAAAATAATTGCAATTATCAAAAAAATAAATGCAAACGAAGGGTCGCCGCTTCCGAGCATAAAACCCATTCCCACGAGTATTGCCCCGAGCAGTGCCATAAGCATTCCTGTTTTTGCAGTGTTCATTAAACTCATTTTTTGTAATTTTTTTAAAATTGAAGCAGGGAAATTTTTTATAAATTTTTTCTTTTTGTAAATTTTTTTAAAATTTAATCAATATCCCTTATTACAACCATCTCACCGACTGCGTTTACCCGGTCATAAGGTATCTGGCAGTATCCTCTTTCATCCTTCGGGTAGGGCATATTTGCCTTTGCGCTCGGCTCCGGCTCTACAAGAATAGAAACAAGACCGCCTGTAACTTCGTTCACTACAACATCGTCCAATCGTCCGATTTTCTCGCCGCTTGCGGTTATAACGGCTTTACCACCCAACTGCCTTGCAATTATGTATTTTCTTGTCATTTTTATTTTATCTAAAATTTTAAATTTAATTTTTAATTGACATTTTTTGTTTTATATATTGATATTAGATAAATAAAAAAAATAATTAAAAAGATAAATATAAATATATAAATATAAATAATAATTGAAAAATGAAAAATAAAAAAAGTACCGCGATAATTTATCACAAGGATTACCTGAAGCATTTCCCGTCAAGCGGTTGCCCGGAGCGTATGAGCCGCATCGTAAAGACCTTGAAATTATTTATAGATAAAAATATTTTGAAAAGCGCAGAAATACGAACGCCAGAGCCAGCAACCGAAGATGATTTATTAAGGGTGCATTCAAAAAAATATGTTGATTATTTAAAAGACCTCTCTTTTTTCGGCGGAGGTGCAATAGATGCGGATACGGAAGTAAAAACAATGACTTATGAAATTGCAAAACTTGCGGCAGGAGGTGTAATGCTCGCGGGCGAATATGTGGTTTCCGGGAAATATAAGAATTCTTTTGCATTGATAAGACCTCCGGGGAGTCACGCGACAAAAGACACGGGGATGGGTTTTTGTTATTTCAATAATGTTTCTGTTATGGCAGCGTACTTAAAGGAAAAATATAATTTAAAGAAAATTCTGATTCTTAACTGGGGCGCCCGCGCTGCAAACGGCACCATGGAAATATTTTACAACGACAACTGGCTTTTAAATATTTCAATACACGAGGACCCGGATGAATCGTTTCCGGGAACAGGATTTATGAGGCAGGCGGGAGCCGGTGAAGGCGAAGGTTATACGATAAACATTCCTGTTTCAAAATGCACATCTGATGCCGATTATGTTTATATTTTGAAAAATTTTGTTATACCTGTTGCAGAAAGTTTTAAGCCCGAGCTTATCGTTATTTCAGCAGGGCAGGACTCGCATAAAGACGATATGATGTCGGGTTTGTGCCTCACAGAAGCGGGCTATGGTGCAATGACGAAACTGATGAAAGGTGCAGCGGAAAAACTATGCAAAGGAAAAATTGTTGTTGAACTTGAAGGCGGGTTTGAGCCCGGATCTTTAGCAAAATCAAATCTTGAAATTCTCAATTCGTTGATAGGGCTTCCGTGTGCAGAGGTTACGGGAAAGCCGAAAAAGGAAACAGTTGAACTTGTAAATAAATTGAAAATTCAATTTTCAAAATATCATAAGATATAATTTTTAAGGAATATAAGTATCAAATGAAGGAAATTTTAAAAAAGATCGTATTTTCCCAATAATTCAAAATAATTCAAAAAACGAATCTTTACCAAGATGCAGGGTGTATTTTTTTACAAGTTTTGCAAGGTCGCAGGAAGTGTCAATGACCATCCAATCATCTATTGAGCCAAGAAAGCAGTATCTTTCAACATTAAATTCCCTTGTTTTTTTATCGGTAAGCACAAAACGCATCATAGGCGAGTAAGTCTGATTCCTTTTCAAAAATTGACTTAATTTTGAATCAGTATCGGGATTAATATATCCTGCAAAATCTGAAAGTATCTCTTTTAAATCATCCGGATCCTGATCCGGGGTAAATATTACAATACTATTTTTCCTAACATCAATCTTAAATTCCTTTAGCACGGAGTATTTTTTAACGCCTTTTTCAACTATTGATATTTCCCCGTCTGTTATGATCTTGGGGGGAATCCTTCTTAAAAAGACCTGAGCATTCGGGTTTTCATAGATTTCGTAACCCTCTGGGATAGAGTTCAATATAACGCCGTCTTTTTTCTTTGAAAGATAATATTTAGGATTTCCTTTTTTTGTTTTTCCCTCGTGAAGATAATAGGTATCGCCACTGCGGTTTATGTGTGTTACCGGCATTTTATTTCTTTTTATTTTATTGATTAAATTCAAATTCAAATGTCGGAAATTCCCGACGAGAATGAGCGGGCTTTTTAGCCCACTTAGGAATTTTGATAAAATTATCCTTTGTGTTTTTTCAACTGCTCTGTTTTCTCAATGATAAAGGATTTTTTGTCGGCGGGGATGTCGGCGTCTTTGAGCCAGGATTCTATCTCGTCAAATGACCATATAGTTGTAAAGTCCTTTTTAATGATTTCGTTAAATTCTTTCTCGCAGCCAGAGGTATCCATGTCAAGCATCTTTTTTGCTATGCATTCAAGATAAAGGCATATTGCTTTATCATCTGTTTCATAAGATAAAGATGATGCCTTTGCAATAGTTTTTAAGGTACTTTTATAATTGCCTGCCATAATATTTACCTCTGAAAGGTTGTTATAATTATCCGCATATTCAGGATTTAACCTTATTGCTTTAGTATGTTCTATTATTGCCTTTTCATAATTCTTTAGCAGGCTGTAACAATGCCCTCTATTGTGATAAGCTGGAGCAAATCCAGGATCTAACTCTATCGCATTAGTATGATATTTTATTGCCTTTTCATAATTCTCCTTTTCATATTCATCCTCTGCTCTATTAAACCATTTTTCTGCTTCAGCCCGCCTTCTGGAATCATCCAGTAACGAGTCCGATAAAGGTTTAATCTCTCTACTTTCTTTATAACTTTCAAATTTTTCCTCAAGAATTTTTAATTTTTCCCCTTTTTCCTTCAACTGTTTCTCTAATTGCTCAATCTTATCTTTCTTGTCTCTCTCAGTAAGTTTTAATTTTGATTCTAATTCGGCAACATTTCCTTTAAGTTCAGCAATTTTATCCTTCGCCTCTTCAACAGGATTATCCCGTATCGCTTCTATCTCCCTGATACTCTCTTTAAGTTTCCTTTCTCTTTTCTCTGTTTCCACCAGATCTTTTTTGAATTTAGATGCTCTTTCCTCTTCTGCTCTTAATTGTGATTTTAATTCATTGATGAGTTCCTCAGGAGACTTATTTTCATAACTCTCTTCTTCCTCTTCTTTTTCAAGGTCAAGTATTGCATTTTTCAAATCCTCCCGCAGTTTCGGGAGTTTTTTCTCCGAATAGATGATATGCCCGAGGTCTCTAACATCAAATGGGGCTTCTTCTATATTCTGCGTGATTATAATCGCCTTTGTATTATCGCCCATGGCATGGGCAAACCCAAGTTCATAAAATACATTAGGATTTCTGCCGGTAGTGTCAACAATAAGATATTTTGATTTTCTTATATTTTTACAAATCTGTTTGCACCAGATTGAACGGCTTGTGTATCTTTCATCAGCCCGCTCGCAAACGAATTCCTTGTTTTCAATGCCTTCCACCGCGATTTTTATCGCATCATAGACAGAATCAAAATTCTTGAAAGGCATCATTACGAATACATATTTATCGTCCGGGATTACAGTGTGCGGGCAGTCGCCGCCGAATTTTGAGCAAAACATTTTTACTATCCTTTTTTTGAAGTGTTAACTAATTGTTGCTTTAACAGGGAGTTTCACAGCCCGTTTAAATCCCTTAATTTCACCTACCTCAAGACACCCACTTGTAACCCAACTTTTTATTCCCAAACCATGGTATCTCCCAGGATTTCTTAAAGACTTCGTTCGATTTCAATACTGGCGTATGTGCCTTTTTTCTCATTTTTACGACTGCTTTGTTGCCTTCCACTTCCACAACTCCTGGGCTGTTTATAAATTTTGAAAATAGTGTTTTAGCTGTGTTGTTCTCAAATCTTTTCAGATCACTTGCCAACATCTTGTATAGCGTGTCTGCCACCATCGTCATCACTACATCAAACTGTATGCGAATCATAAGCGGAGAACTTAATGCGTTGAGATTGAAAAACTTTACTAACTCTGCAATTTTGTTTTCAATTCTCCATCGCCGGGCATAATGGGTGACAAGTTCTTTGAGCTCAATATCCTCGTTATTGGTTATCACAAATGTTGGCTTCTGCCTGCCGTTATCCGTTATGATGACCTCCCGCAAGTCCATATCGTGCCCTTTTGGTTGGAATCTATGTTCGTAAACTGAAGGTGTGGGATATTTTCTCTTTGGTATATCAAGTTTCACTTCTTTCCAGTCGCTGGCAGGAATCTCTAACGCATCATCTATCATTTTTTTACCTCTAC
>MCBE01000216.1 GCA_001723845.1 Candidatus Altarchaeales archaeon WOR_SM1_SCG | reverse complement strand
GTGATCGTTACACACAAGGGTGGCCCTCTTTGACTTCCGATACAGGTAAATTATATGTTGCATACCAATCCACAGATAAAGATAATTACCAGAATATTTATATGCGACCGCTTGGTAAGGATTTAGGTTCAATGGGAACACTGGAACAGCTCACTTTCTATAATTCCGCTAAATTTACTGCAGGACAGCCGTCCATACTTTCTGCAAACGGCAAGTTTTATTTAGCGTACCAGTTAGATACAAAACTGGATAAGACAAAAGAAACTTACTGGGATGTTACGGATCCCGAAACCAACGAAGCCATGAGATACATAGTAATATCAAATATGACCGATAATACCATATATATCAATGAATATACTCCCCCGAAATTCGGAGTTAATGACCTGAAAGGAACATATACGGTAAGAAAAACCATCACATCTGAAGGTTTAACATACTCTGTTGTGAAAAATCCGTTCCTGTTCTACCTTGATGATAAACTTTATGTGGGTTATAACTATGACGCAGGTCTCGGTCAGGAGGTTTATGTCAGAAAATATTATAACTCTTTTGAAGATACTTTAATAACGCCCGGCGGAGCAAATGATGAATTGTACAATCTTTATCTTGAACAACCATCAGTATTAGATGAAATGATTAAAACATCAACCCTTTCCTTTGGCGAAACAATTAACTGGACACTGCGTAATGATGTTTTATTGGTGAATGACACTTATTATTTAGCGTATGTTTCTCAAAACGGAAATCTGGATATATCTCTTGAATCAATTAAAAATATAACCGGGAATATAACTGTAAGTTATGCTCCTTTAATAACAGGACCCGGGGATCAGCATAGTCCGTCATTATACATTTATAATAACAATTATTATGTTGTATACATTGATAATGGAAATGTAAAAGTTAGGAAGTATAACTCAACATGGAGTTCGCCTCAAGATATTGTCTTTATAAATGGCGTATCAGTTCAAGGTTCACCAACATTGAGTATGCTCGGCGGCAATTTCTATGTTTCCTACATATCCGATAAAACCGGCTACAGGAATGTCTATATAGACGTTTATAATTCAATCTGGAATTTGATTGAAACGCAGGATATTACAAGTTACGGTGATGGGACACTCAACCATACACCACAAATAAATCCGTCTGTAATGTACCTAAACGATGGTTTCTATGTAGTTTATGAATTGTCTAACGCAATTATTCCGTCAGGTGAAGAAGAGTTTATCATTCCTTATAACGGCACCGATTATACTTACAGGGTAGAAATTGAGACAATAAGAACACAGTTATCTGTAATGAGGCTCAGTTCAAGCTGGAGCAAAATTGAGCAAAAAGATATAACCAAAGAAATACAAAGATATAATGTTAAATACCCGGGCAACACTGCTCTTAATGAAACCGAATTAGAACATTTATTCCTCAAAAATAATGTGGATGAAATAGAGAAACTTTTAGGAACATCCTCTTTTATTGAATTGGAAGATTCGGTTAGTGTGAAACTGAAACACTCGGTTGTAAAATCTGAAGATGCATATTATTTTGCATACATATCTGACGGGAGCATATTCCTTAAGATATACGCGGAAGGAAAAATTACGGAGAGTATATCAATACTGGGTGCAAGAAATCCTGCATTGTATTTCGGAGATGATTACCTGTACATCGCATATATGTCCGGCGGAAATGTTAAGGTTGTGAGATATAACGCTACCAATGCCACCAACTTAATCAAGGACAATACCTTTGATATTACAATAAACAATGCAAAAAACGCATCTATATATTCTGTTAATGATAACTATTATCTTGCTTATGTATGGAATAACAAAGTATATGTCAATGAATACGATATAAATTGGACTTATATAACAACTCACGAGATGAATACATCAATTCCTGCAGGATTAACACTGGACGCGCCGCCTGCTGTAGGATACAATGAACAAAGCGGTAATATATTCGTGGTATACCAGGTAAGCAATAAGTCATCAGGCACCCTTACCTCAAGCATAGTTGATGCAAAAAATGAAGACAATGAGACAATAAGCTTTAATTCAATAGTTGAAATATCCGATATCTTAGTCCTTGTGAGTAAATTTAATTCAAACTGGAGCAGTATAGATGAATATTCAGCAGTAACAAAAATTGAAACAGACCGGAAGGTTTATGTAAATTACACGGAAATTCAGGTGACAGGCGGTCTGGATGATTATGGTCAGGCAATAGGTATAGATGAGAAATACGCACAGGGTACAGCTTCCAGTAACTTAAGGACAAATAATTATTCCTTTATTTACAGCAGCCAGGTAAGGAACCTGGATGTATATAAAATTTTGAATGTATTAGAAATACAAGGTCAGACCCTGTACAGCTACGACTTACCTATAGCATGGGCCATAGTGAATGTCAGTAATAGTGTAAAAATAGAAAACTATGCAGGAAACGAAACCGTAAACGAAACCGTAAACGAAACAATGATGCTTTCTTCGTATGGTCCTAATGGCGAATTATTCAAAGAAATTAAGATATATTCTGATAATATAACTATTATTGAGAATAACACAGGTTCAGGGTATATAGTATTTGTCGCAGCATTTGCTGTACCGGAAAATGTAGCTACCGGTACACACAGATTTACATTGACCATAGAGAACGAAACAATCAAACATGTATTTGAGTTAGGAGATGTGACCATAATGGATAAAAAACCACCAGAAATCGGAAATATAACAATGTATAATTACAAGGATAAAACATTGACCTATTATGCAGGCGATATGTTATATGTTTCGGTACCTGTAGAGGACGATAATTTAGGTCTGGTAAAGGCATTTTTCAGAACTTATTATCACGATATGAACACTACAAATTACCTCTTTAAGTTAGATTACGGCTTTAAAAACGAACTTGAGGATAATAATCTATCCGACGATTTGAGAAATGCTTTTAAGAATGCTCTTAATAATAAGGAGTTATCTGCCGGTGCAAAAATTTTAAATATAAGTGGCAAGGAATGGTTTATAAGTGACGGGTATTTGATTAAAGAAACCAACGAAAGCGAGTTGAAAGTGTATGATACAAGAGTATATGGTGCCAGCACAGCCACAACTCTCGGGGACCCTGATATGAACAAAACATTTGATAATGTAGGAAAGACCGGTGAAATCGGTACAAAGTTCGGCACAAGATTCGTTCCGTATTCACTACCAGTTAATATTTCAGGAAATAAAGTTAATTATTCGGTTGATGTGTACATTCAAGCCCTGGATATGTGCTGTAATGAAAAAGTTTCTAAGTATAGCTTTAGTGTTAGGCAAAGACCCCCGCCACCACCACCCGAACCTCCCAGGACCCCTACAGGACCTCACCCGCACGACAACATGTATGTTGGTGCAGGTGTGGCAGTTATGGCACCGGGAACTCATTACATAAACGACAGTGAACCAAACGGCGTTATTATAATCAATTCAAGCAACACAGTTTTAGACTGCAACGGCTCAACTTTGATCGGCAATGGAACCGGCTACGGGATTTACAACCCGGGATTTGATAATGTGACAATTAAAAACTGTATTGTTATGAATTATAAATATGGAATTTATTTGAATTATTCCTCAAACAACACTTTACACGGAAATGATATTTCAAATAACAACATTGGAATTTACTCGCAAAATTCAAGTTCAATAATAAATTCAAATTTCGTCTGCAATAACATTGAATCGGACTTTAATTCATCTGATTGGCTAACGACTTCAGGGGATAATAATATCTGCGACAATGCAGGTGGTTGGAATGATACCAATAAAACAGGGTGTGGTATTAATTGTAAGCAGTATTTGTGTGACCTCAATTACGATGGAATTTACATTAAAGATTGGAATGATTTAATGACTGCTTACAAATGCTTCCTGGGGATAAACAGAAATTGTAATAAAATTAATTATAAAGAATGGCAGGGTATGAAAAAAGAATACGAATGCTTTAATGCGCACCATACATCAAATTCATCAAATACCAATGATGTGTTTTTTACAGGCGGTATAGAATACACTCAAAATGAAATTGGAGCAATAAAAGCAATATCCTCAAAGGTTTATAATTCCGCAACCTTCGCAAATAATGTTAGAGTTAAATTGTTAATTAACAATAATGAAATAGAAGAAAAATATTTTACTGCGGCTGCAAATTCAGAAAGTAAAGTCACATTTAATAAGGGTTTAGGTACAGAAACATATTCAATAAAACTAATTGCAGATCCCGATAATGAAATTCCTGAAATAAATGAAAACAATAATGAAAAGAACGATTCAGTAAGCTGCACAGCTTCATCGGGCAGCATGGAATGTATTTGTAATGAATGCAGGTTTGAGTTTAAACAGAGTGCTAACTTTACGATAAATGTATTGTATGCCTACATCATAATAACAAAATTTTCAACAGGTTTTGCAACTGTTGGTGATAATGTTACTTATACGATTTTTTTGAGAAACATCGGCACTGCATCAGCATACGATTTAACAATAAACGATACACTTCCTTACGGTTTTATTTTTGACAATGAAAGTCTGCAAACATATCCTGAAAATGCTCTCTCCGGATTTTCATGGAATGATACTAAATTATTTTTCTTTATAGATGAGATATATGATTATAACAGTACGGGAAATAATATCACAATTATTTACAATACCACAATAAATTCAAGTGTAACTCCGGGCGGATATTTTAATTTTGCAGATGTTGACGGATATTATTGTGATTATGAAATATGCGGTACCAATCAAGAACCTATCGGCAGTACCATTGGAACAGATGTTGAAGGTGACCCGAATGATTTGAAAAGTAATGCAACCGTCATAGTTTCTTAATTTCTTAATTTAATCTTAATTTAATCTTATACAAGATGCAAAAAGAAGACATAAAAGTATGTGTATTAAGAATTGAAGGAACAAACTGTGAAGATGAAACTGCAAGAGCATTCCAGGAACTTGGAGTTAATGCGGAAAAAGTGCATTTAAAGCAGCTCATAAAAAACCCGGGCATTTCAAGGGAACTGCACAGGAATTTATTTGACTACCAGGTTTTGATGTTTCCCGGCGGTTTTTCAAGCGGCGATTATGTTCGCGCGGGAGCAATTCTTGCTGCAAGAATTAAAAAATATTTAGGTTCAAATCTCAGGGAATTTATCAATAACGGTTATGCTGTCGGCGGAATCTGTAATGGTTTCCAGGTGATGGTTGAACTGGGAATACTTCCGGCTTTTGACCGCGTAATGAGTGATGTTCCCGATGCTTCCCTTTCTCACAACAAAAGTGCAAAATTTGAATGCAGACCAACACTGCTTAAATCCGTGGATAAATGCGTATTTACCCAGAATTTAAAGGCAAATGAAATTTTTTTAATTCCCTGTGCCCACGGCGAAGGAAGGCTTACCTTTGCTCCCGAAAGAGAAAGAGAATATCTTAATTACCTTGAAGATAACAACCAGGTAATTTTCAGATATGCAAAACCAGACGGCAGTCTTGCAGAAGGCGAGTATCCCTGGAACCCTAACGGCTCAATTTCAGACATCGCGGGAATATGCAATCCCGAGGGGAATGTGATGGGTATGATGCCGCATCCCGAAAGAGTTATGCACCCTTATCTGCATCATGACTGGACAAGAAAACCGGAAATTTTAAACAAACCGGGAGACGGGAGGGCAATTTTTGAAAGCGTAATTGATTATATCAAGAGAATTTTTTAACATGGCTCAAAAAATAATTTTTATAATTTTTATAATTTTTGCATTAATTACATTAGTTTTAATCCCCGGCTGCATTGAAACTGAAAAAGACAATAACTGGAATGGCGGGGACAGCGGGAACAGCGGTGACGGAGGGAATATAAATAATAAAACAATAAACAATAAAACAAATCCGGAAATACCGGGGAAGGAAATCCCTGATTATGACGCCGATTATTACTTTATCCTGGGATATGGCGAATTTGAAAACAACAATTACAATGAATCAATAAAATTTCTTACAAAAGCGATAGAATTAAACCCGAAACATTACGAGGCATATAATCTAAGGGGGCTTATTTACGGCGAAAAACACGACTATGCTGCTGCAATAAACGACTTCACAAGGGCAATTGAATTAAATGAAAATTATTACGAAAGCTACAACAACAGAGGATTTATCTTAATTTTAAAACACGATTACGAAAAAGCACTTTCGGATTTCAATAAAGCAATTCAATTAAATGAAAATTATACAAGGGCATGGCTTGGAAGAGGTGCGGCATTGGAAAACCTTAACAGGACAGAGGAATCAATTGAAGCGTATCAAAAAGTAATTGAACTTGAAGGTAAATTTCAATAAAATTATAGTACACGACACAACCATTTAGAAATAAAATTAA
The DNA here is from genome assembly GCA_001723845.1 of Candidatus Altarchaeales archaeon WOR_SM1_SCG. Taxonomy (GTDB): domain Archaea; phylum Altiarchaeota; class Altiarchaeia; order IMC4; family WOR-SM1-SCG; genus WOR-SM1-SCG. The sequence goes on along the minus strand of MCBE01000216.1, from coordinate 14,705 downwards.
TAATTAATACCTGCACGGTTGAATGAATCCGCCCGTGTTTATTATTAAGATAAAATTTAAAATTAATTGATGCTGGAATTATATTTATTGATTTTGAAATTTAAATTAGTGATAAGAATATAAGAACGAGGTTAATTTAAAGATGAGTATATCAGGACTCATGTTACGATATAACCTTGTTATACGAAAAATTACTACACAAGAATTTAAAATGAGTTATACAGATATTGATGCTGCGGGGGATCTACAAGGTGAGTACCTTCTGTATGAATTTTTAATGGAAAAATCTACTGAACAACAATGCATATATTTATTTGTTGAAGGAGAATCCGAAGAAATTGCTTTCCCAATTTTACTTGATGGTGCAGGGATAGTATATTATGATATTGGTCTTAAAATAGCAAATTATAACGGAATAGGTAATCTAAAACATGCATTAAGATTGCTTAATAACACTTTAAGTAATGATAGACCAGTTATTGTCACATATGATAATGATGAAGATGGAACCCGAGTAGTAAAACAAATTTCTAATAACGATTATAATAATGACCTTATTCGTTTATTTCCTATACCTTCTGTTGAAAAAGTAATTTATAATAATAACCACAAAGGTGGATCTTTTGAAGAAATATTTACTCCAAAATATTTTATTGATTGTTGTTTTTCTGAAGCTATTATGAATACTGGACTTATAAATAAGAAAAAAGAATTCTTGATAATTTTCGATAAAAAGAAACCATGGTTCAATCAAGTTAAAAAATATTGTGCTCAAAATGGATATTTTGATTTTTCTTCGAAAAAAACGGCATTGGCAGAAAATTTAGCATGTAATTGTGAAAGATTTCCAAGAACAATAATTAGTTTAGTTTCATTAATAAAGAAAGTTAGAAAAGAATATCCAGTAACACATCCAGAACATGATTTTTACAAAAAATGCCGATATAAATATCCGTCGGCTAAAGCCCACAGTTTTTTAGTATGATTTTGTATCTCTGTTATCTGGTTACTGTGACCTTTTAGTAACTGCCCTCTGAAGAGGGCAGATTCTCTTCCATTAAAAAAATTTATAATTGCAGTACTTCATCGTCTAACAAATGGTAAAAGACCTCATTTTATTCCGTCCAAATTTCTCGCGTCGTTCGGAACTTCTTTTACCCACATTCCGTTACCTAAACCCCCAACTTTAACCAAGAACCCCCTAAACCAACCCCTAATCACTTAAAACCAACAAATAACATAAAACCAGAATATATAAACAATTTTTTGATGAATTCTTATAATTTTAATTTTAATTTTATTATACCCACCCGGATTTAATTTTATAATTTATTTTTCGTCTAATCTGTTATGACATCAACTATAATTTAATAATTTAAAAACCCAAAAAAAATGAAATACAAAATAAGAGGAACAACCTTGCAGGTTGTGGATATTGAACTTGAGAAGGGAGAATCGGTTTACACCGAATCGGGAGGTATGTCCTGGATGTCTCCTAACCTTGATATGGAAACAAATACAAAGGGGGGCATTTTAAGCGGTATCGGGAGAAAGTTTGCAGGAGAATCTCTGTTTATGACAACCTACACTTGCAGCGAGGGAACAGGCAGTATAACCTTTGTAAACGAGTTCCCTGGAAAAATAATACCCCTGAAATTGGGTGAAGGAGAAACAATTATCGCTCAAAAAGATGCGTTTATGTGTGCAGAATCATCCGTTAACCTCTCGGTTTATTTCAGGAAAAAATTGGGCGCGGGTTTATTCGGGGGAGAGGGTTTTATACTCCAGAAACTAACAGGACCGGGAATGGTTTTTATAGAACTTGCAGGCGAAGTTACGGAATATAAACTTGAAAGCGGGCAGGTGCTTAAAGTGGATCCGGGGCATATCGGCTTGTTTGAGCCGACAGTTGACTACGACATATCAAGGGTGAAAGGCATAAAAAACATACTTTTCTCAGGAGAGGGATTGTTTCTTGCAACACTAAAGGGTCCGGGCAGTGTCTGGCTACAGTCCATGCCCATCTCAAACCTTGCGGCGAAAGTTGCAAAATATGTGCCTAAGGGGTGATTGATGGGGTTTAGGAGTTAGGGATTAGGAGTTAGGGATTAGTAATTCCCTGTCTCAAACAACCTTTCCTCCCTGGTACTTGCCGCTGTAAAGTTTTGTCTCGCCGTCAACGGTTTCAAAAACAATCTGCCCGACTCTTGCCCCTATTTCAACTTCAAACTGGAAATCTGCCAGATTTTTAAGCCCGATAGTTAAAATCCCCCGGTAGCCGGGGTCAACAACTGCTGTGAAAAGCGAGCATCCGCACCTGAATAAACTTGAACGGTTGAGAACGCGAGCAAGTAAATTTTTCGGCATATTAACTTTTTCAATTGTTTCAATAAGAACATACTCGCCGGATGCAAGCGAATATTTTTTACAATTTACTTCCTCGATTTCGGGTGTAATTCTTTCCGAAACCCCGATTTTCCCGCCTGATTTTAATTTATAAATTTTCCCGATTCTTAAATCATAGCCCGCTCCTTCGACACACGACTCGTTAAAATTTTCTATTAATTTTATATTCTCATCTTTTACAAGTTTCAGGATTTTTGAGTTTCCAAGTATCATTTTTAATTTTCGTATCAATTAATCTTATTAATTTTGAATTTCAATAAATTAAATAACTAACATAAAATGCCGAAACTAAAATGTATGGAATGCAAAAAAGAGCATCCTGAAGAGGTAAGATACACCTGCGACTGCGGGGGCTTACTGGAAGTAAAATATAATTTTGAAAAAATTGATTTTGATTTAAATGAGGCAAGAAAGCAGCCCATTGGCGTATGGAGATATAAAGCACTCCTGCCTGCAAAAAAAAATGTCTCTTTACAGGAGGGAGGAACTCCGTTATATGAATGTAAAACACTAAGTAAAGAATTAAATATTAAATTATATGTGAAAAATGAAGGTGCAAACCCGACCGGCTCTTTTAAGGACAGGGGAATGACAGTCGGCGTTTCAAAAGCAATTGAATTCGGATCAAAAGTTGCTGCTTGCGCATCCACGGGAAATACCTCTGCATCATTGGCGGCATACTCTGCAAGAGCAGGGCTTACCTGTGTTGTTCTCATCCCCGGCGGGAAAATTGCTTACGGGAAACTTGCACAGGCGTTAATTCACGGGGCAAGGGTTGTGGCAATATCGGGAAGTTTTGATGATGCAATGGCAATGGTTCAGGAGATGTGTGATAAATATAAAATTTATTTATTGAATTCCATTAACCCCTACCGGCTGGAAGGTCAAAAAACCCTTGGTTATGAAATTTACGACCAATTAAATCATGTTCCTGAAAGAATAATTCTTCCCGTTGGAAACGCAGGAAACATCAGTGCAATCTGGAAGGGCTTAACAGAGTTTCAGAACTTAGGAATAATAAATAAATTACCGGTTATGTGCGGGATACAGGCGGAAGGTTCAAAGCCGCTTACCGATTTATTCAAAAAAAACCTGCCGGAACTTATCCCGGAAAAGCACCCTGAAACAATTGCAACTGCTATTCGCATCGGAAACCCGGTGAGCTGGAAAAAAGCAATTAAAGCGATATGCAATTCCGAAGGTTTAGCGGAATCCGTAACCGATGATGAAATCCTTTCCGCCCAGAAACTTCTTTCAAGAAAAGAGGGAATATTTGTTGAACCGGCTTCAGCAGCGTCAATAGCGGGTTTGCTGAAATTAATTGATAACGGTGAAATTGACAGTGGAGAGGAAATTGTATGTGTTACAACAGGACACGGATTGAAAGACCCGAATACAGTGATTGACTCGTGTAAAGATGAACTGATAGAAATTAAAAATTCAGGGGAATTGTATGAGATTATAAGTTCGCTTTAATTTAAATTTTATGGAATCTGTTTTTTTCAATTATTCCGTAATCTCAGGGTACACTTTCATTACCCCGCCGGCAATTATTTTTCCGGTTTCCGTTAGATAGAAATTGCCCATTGATGTCTCTGCGATGTGTTCTGCGTTGAGCAATTTTTTAACCAGCGGCGTTCTTGGAATTTCAACTGCCGAATCTTTTGATACGGCACCCGAATTTAATAAATTTATAAATAATTTGTCCCCCTCATCAGCCGTTGGAAATTCTTTTTTTATGATTTTCAATTGTTCTTCTTCGGGGAGAGATAAAAGCCCTCTCTTTCGCACAAGCGTTGTTTTTTCACTTTCGTTTATTCCGGTTCTCTTATTATCCATCATAATTAATTATATTTTAATGTAAATACCTCTTATAATTTCAATGAAAAACATGAAACTCTCAAACTTAGGTGAAAAAAAAATAATAAAAAAATTAATGGATTTAATTGACATCGGAGACGATGCCGCATACATCCCATTTGACGATAAATTCCTTGTTGCGTCAACCGATATGATGTATTGTAAAACTCACATCCTGAAGGAAATGTCATACCGGCAGATAGGTAAAAAAATTGTTGCAATAAACTTCAGCGACATCGCTTCTATGGGTGCGGAACCTTTTGGTTTTTTGCTTTCCTGCGGCAGCCCGGATATGGAATTTGAGAATTTCAATGAAATTATTTCCGGCGTCTCTGATCAGTGCAAAAAATATAATTCAAAATTTTTAGGCGGCGATACAAACGAAACAGATGAATTAACGCTTGCAGGAACCGCTCTCGGCTTGACCGAAAAGCCGGTTCTTCGTTCGGGTGCAAAAGTTGGGGATATTGTCGCAGTCACTGGTTTTTTGGGAACCTCTGCTCTCGGAGTTGAAATCTTACTTAAAAAATTAATTAATTTCAATGAAATTGAGGGGGAAATATTAAAAGAAACTCTTGAACCGGAGCCGAGAGTTCCCGAGGGAAAATTTTTAAAAAATTACGCTAATTCAATGACTGATGTAAGCGACAGCCTGACAGTGAGTTTATATGACATCGCGGATATGAGTAATGCCGGAATTGAATTGAATTTAAATAAAATTCCGATTTCAAATAATGTAATTAAAACATCAGGGAAATTAAATTTAAATCCCATTAATTATGCACTCTACGGCGGCGGGGATTATGAACTTCTTTTTACCGTTTCAAAAGAGAACTGGGAAAAAATTAAAATTAAAAATTCGAGATCCGGGTTTAAATATAAATTTACGCGACTCGGAGAAGTTGTTAAAGGACGCGGTGTTTTTGCAGGGGGCAAAAAAATCAGGAATTCCGGTTATGAACATTTCCGAGTATTGTGATTAATGTAATTGACAGCATAAATTTTACCCTGATTTTATGCACTACTCTGGTCTATCTTAGACATAACAATTTAAATTAAATTGCTATCCCAAACAGGTATTTCAAAACAAGCACGACTAAAATCCCGGGGGCGCCGAATATTACGGTAATTACAAAGACCGCAAACCAGTGGCTGAATTTCACACCCAGGACATATAAAATCCCAAGTATAATCAGCCCGACGATTGAATTAACAATCAATTTTTTTGTAATTTTCCATGCGATATACAAAAATATAAGTAAAATTGCCGCCGCGATTATAAATATAAGTAATTCCATTTTTTATTTTTTATTTTTTATTTTTTTGATTGTCCTTTATTTATTTACAATTAAAATTAAAAATTATCCTGATATTATCCTGGTTTTACATTAATTCATCACACGAACTTCGCCCTCCTGCTCAATAAACAGGGAAGCGGTTTTTATAGGAAATTGTCATGTTGTGTTTCACAAAATACTGCCCGAAGCATGCGGCAAATCTTAAAAAATTATTCTGCAACATGAATCACAGGATTGAGCAGTCAGGTGTTAAGCCCCGGGTGCATTGGTCAGGAAATCGTGTCATAGTCTTTAAATTTAAAGATTTGAAGTAAATGGAATTATGTCATCAAAAACTCTGATAGTATATTAGATTGCAACTCTTTATATTATAAATCCCGGATCTCACAATCCCCTAAAAACTCGGAAATTGTCTTAACCTCAACCCCGTTTCTCATCCGCTTACACGCAAGCCGCAGATTAACCTTGCATGTCGGGCATGCCGTAACAATCAAATCCGTGTGTTTTTCAATTCCTTTGACGCGGTTTTCTGCAATGGCTGTTGACGTTTTCGTATTTAAAAACATTACCGACCCTCCTGCACCGCAGCATTTCGCGTTTTCCGGGTTATCCTTGAATTCAACAAGGGTTACGCCTTCAACTTTTTTCAGTACATTTCTCGGGGGTTCATAGATTTTAAGACGTCTCCCGAGGTCGCACGGGTCGTGGTATGCGATCCTTACGGGTTCATGAATAATTTTAAAATTTTCATTTTCATTTTCATTTAAAAAATTATCTAAAAATTCCGTGAAATGTTTAACATTTGCAGCAGGAATGAGTGCGTTGTAACATCCGGGGCATGTCACAACCACATCATCGCTGAAATTATTTTTATCCCGGAATTTCTCCATTTCAGCGTCCATTCCGAGAAGTTCAAAAATCTCCCCGCAGCAGGTTTCTTTGTTTACGTAATAATCAATCCCTAATTTATTTAAAATTTTTATTGTGGCGTTGTAATCCTCTGTTCTGTATTTTCCCATGCAGCCTGCATAATACTGGAGTTTCCCCGTGCATTTTATTTCCTGGTTATCCTCTGTTTTTCTTCCAAGTATGTTGCCTGTTTTTTCAATAACTTCTGAAATTTCATTGATTTTTTCCGGCATGAATTCCCTGATTTTTTCCCTGCCTTCAATTATTGTTTTTGTGACATCAACGCCGCTGGGGCAGATTTCATCACACCTCTTGCACATCGCGCATAAAAGAAGCACCTCTGCTGCTCGCTCTGATGTGATGCCTGATTTTGAAATCTTGATTTTTCCTCTCGGGGAAAGCGTTTCAATGCCGTTCGTATCAAAAACCGGGCATACCGTTCTGCACAAACCACATTTACCGCATTCAGTATCGTCTTGCATGTTATTTATTAAATTTTATGGAAATTTATAGGAAATTCGGGAACCTCCCCTCCGGGTCAAGCACATTCTTTATCTTCTTCATAACCTCAAGTGATTCTTTCGCCTCAAGTGAAAGATACGGTTTTCTCGCAAGTCCGATTCCATGCTCCGCAGTAATTGTCCCCCCGAGCCCCAGAATAAATTCATAAATTTCTTTTTCCACGGTATCTGCATCTTTTGCCTCGCACAGCACCTTCGGATGCAAATTACCATCTCCTGCATGCCCGTATATAGTGGCTTTAAGCCCGTGTTTTTCAAAAATTTCCTTTATACCGCGAATTGCTTCGGGGATTTTCCTTATCGGAACACCGACATCCTCTGCAATTAAAACGGCTTTTCCTGTCTCGCTGAATTTTGAAAGCGCAGGCACCATGTTTCTTCTGCCGTCCCAATAACTCGCTCCTTCATCGTAATTTAGTTTAACTATTTTTGAAATTTTTTTCATATCTTCCTCTGCTCCCGAACCGTCGGTTTCAATTAAAATCATTGCGTTGCAGTCCGCACCAACCGCTTTGCATGCAACATCATCCAGTAGTTCCATTGCAGAAGGAATAACTATATTTTTAATGTCAACTATTCCCTGTCCCGCCGCTTCAATTGTTTTGAATTTCGCAACCGCTTCAATCTTCTTTCCCGGTTTTGGAAGCACACGGAGAATTGCCTTTGTAATAATTCCGAGGGTTCCTTCAGAGCGGCAGAATAACTGCGTTATATTATAGCCGGCAGACGACTTTAATGACTCTGTTCCTGTTTTTATTACCGAGCCGTCAGCTAACACGACCTCCAGTCCGAGAACATAATCCTTTGTCGTTCCATACTTTACGGAGTGTATCCCTGAAGCGTTGTTTGCAATCATCCCGCCGATCGTGCATTGCTTGTGCGTTGACGGGTCGGGAGGGAAAAAAAGATTGAATTTATTTAAATATTTATTTAATTCAAACGGAATAACGCCTGCTTCAACGCAGACGCTGTCTTTGAGCCATAGAATTTTATTCATCCGCGACATGTCAAGAACGATGTCTGCAAACGGCTGCCCGCAGAGGGATGTTCCCGAACCTCTCGCGATAATTTGAAGATCGTTCTCGCAGGCAAACTCAACAGCGCAGGAAACGTCCTCCGTTGTCTGCGGTATAACCACAAGTTTCGGGGTTTTTTCAATGTCGCTTGAGTCCGCGGAATAACACATTAAATCAACTTCATCATCCAGAATTTTACATTTAATTTTATTTATATTCATTATTAATTTTAAAAAAAATTGAATTTGAAAATTGAATTTGAATTTTAGTATTATAAATTTAATTTTTAATAATTAAAAAATCATTGAAAATGAAATCAGACAAAACAAAAAAAGGAATTGAGAGAAGCCCGCACCGCTCGCTTATGAAGGCAATGGGAATGATTGATGCGGAAATTGAAAGACCCTTTATAGGTGTCGTGAATTCGTGGAATGAATTTATCCCCGGGCATATTCATCTTGATAAACTTGCACAGGCGGTAAAAGCAGGGATAAGAACTGCCGGGGGAACGCCTTTTGAATTTCACACGATCGGCATCTGTGACGGTATTGCGATGGGTCACGAGGGAATGCACTACTCGCTTTGCTCAAGGGAGACAATTGCTGACAGCATTGAACTCCAGGTTACCGCACACCAGATGGATGCTCTTGTTTTTGTCCCGTCATGCGATAAGATTGAGCCGGGACATGTAATGGCTGCCGCTCGTTTAAATATCCCGTCAATTTTCGTCACCGGGGGACCGATGTGCCCGGGAATTTACGATGATAAAAATATTGATTTAATTTCTGTTTTTGAAGCGGTCGGGGCATTCCAGACAGGTAAAATGACAGAAACGGAAGTCAGGAAAATAGAAAATGCTGCCTGCCCGGGAGCCGGCTCATGCGCAGGACTTTTTACCGCAAACACGATGGGCTGCATGATTGAAGCACTTGGTATGTCTCTTCCCGGCTGCGGGACAGCACACGCAGTTGATGCAAAGAAAATGCGGATTGGAAAGGAATCAGGAATGAAAGTGATGGAATTATTAGAAAAAAATATAAAGCCGGGAGATATCATGACAGAAGAAGCATTTGAAAATGCAGTAAGGGTTGACATGGCAATCGGCGGCTCCACAAATACCGCCCTTCACCTTCCTGCAATCGCACATGAACGCGGGATAAAATTAAATATTGATTCATTTGATAACTTAAGCAGGGACACGCCGCATTTAACTTCAATTCGCCCGGGAGGAAATCATTCAATGCTTGACCTTGACCTTGCGGGAGGGATTCCTGCGGTTATGTCAAATCTTAAAGAAAAATTAAATTTAAATTGCATGACCGTTACCTGCAGGACAACCGGGGAAAATTTAAATAATTTAAAAATTATCAACCCGAAAAAGAACGCCGAAGTAATAAGAACTGTTGATAATCCTTATCACGCCGAAGGAGGAATAGCGGTTCTTCGCGGGAATCTTGCACCCGGAGGTTCTGTTGTCAAGCAGTCTGCAGTTGATCCGAAAATTATGATTCACGCAGGTCCTGCAAGGGTTTTTGAGTGCGAGGAAGATGCAAACGAGGCAATCCTCGGCGGGAAAATAAAGCGGGGGGATGTTGTTGTAATCCGGTATGAAGGTCCTAAAGGAGGACCCGGGATGAGGGAAATGCTCCAGGGAACAAGTGCTGTTGCAGGCATGGGTTTATCGGACTCGGTAGCGTTGATAACAGACGGCAGATTCTCGGGAGGAACAAGAGGACCCTGCATCGGTCATATTTCCCCGGAAGCCGCTGACTGCGGACCTATTGCAGTGCTTCGGGAAGGCGACATAATTAAAATTGATATTCCTGCAAGGAAACTTGATGTTGACCTGACAGATGCGGAAATCAGGGAAAGAATGAATAAATGTAAAATTAAGAGGAAGGAATTGAAAGGCGTTTTGAAGAGGTACGCGGGAATGGTTAGTTCGGCTGCTGACGGGGCTATTTTCCAGTGATTTAAATATCATAAAAATTTACTTCCCCCCGATTTTTTCAACCGCCATCTCATGCGCCTCAATATAATACTTTATTAAAAATTTCCAGTCCGCAAAGCCCGAAATCTCCTTTGCATTCCTCCTGAGTTTTGCAAGTTCTTTTTTATCCGCAACTGTAATTTCATACATCCGGTCAGAAAGGTCATTAACCATGTCTTCCCAGATTCTCCCGTCTCTTTTCAAAACATACATTCCCCCGTCGGAAATTGTGCCTTCTTCTTTTAAATTATTTATAAATTTCCCGTATCCTGATAAATCGGTGGTCACGGCGGGAATTCCCTGTGCTGCGGCTTCAAGCGGCGTATAGCCCCATGATTCGTAATACGACGGGAAAACGCCCGTATCAAATGTAAGTATTGCGTCGTTGTAATCCATTCCTATCAACCTGTCGGCAGACGATAAATACGCGGGGTAGAACACGACCTTTACCTGGTCTGTCTCGTGATTGTTAAGCCCGTTTCTCCTGAGTGCATTAATTATTGAATCGTTGTATTCCGAAGCAAGATTGAACGCGGAAAGCGGCGGTGCCTGCCCGTGCTTCGCCGAGAAATGCGCGGACAATCGCCTGCATCTTTGCAGGAATTCATCGCTTAGAATCTCGCGCGTGCCTGCAGGAACTTTAACTGTTGTTAATAAATCTATGATCCTGTCCTTTATGGTGTCAAGTTCGTTTTCCACCTGCTCTTCCATCTCGGCATAAAGTAATTTATTCCTGATAAGTTCCGTGTTCTCGCCGTAGGTCTTTGTCGGTACAAAAATGAATGAAATTAAAATTTTATTTTTCCTGCATTCGGCTTTTTCCTTCTTCAGCCGCTCATTTAACTTTCCAAGCGCATCAATGAAAAGATTAATTCCCTTGTTGTGAAACTCGTATCTTCCTGAAATAAATGCACTTCTTATGTTATTGAAGTCAATGTGGTAGTACCGTGAAAAAAATGCTCTCAAAAACCTTTTCATCTGTTTCCTCCGGGTTTTTTTCATAACAGTTAATTCATCAATCGTTAAAAACTTATCCATATTCAAGCCGTTGGGAAGCACAACATCTGCTCTCTTCCCAAGGATATATTGGGCTTCTCTTGATGTCAGTTCACTTACCGCGGTAAAAACATCGCAATTATTGGCGCATGCTTTCTCCATCGTATGCTTATCAAGAACGCCGTATTTTCTTGCGGTATCCGCGCCTGCGATTTCGGATTTTTCAATACCTTCCCTGACGATTTTATGTAATTTTTCGCCGGCATTAGCCATTGTCCTTCCAAGGATTGTCGCATGTGTCGTAAAAACGGTTGCAATTTTTAAATTATTATTTTTATTATTTTTCCTGAAATTTTCAAGATACAAAAGCCCGGCTCCCGACATCCATTCATGGAACTGCGCAATTGAAACCGAATTTTTGGAATTTTCAATTAATTTTCCGATTAAAACGCCTGCTGCATAAGCCCATAAAACCGGCTCGTTAAATTCTATACCCGAACGCAGGGAATCAACATCGTATTTACCCCATAATTCCCCTTTTATAGTGTTCGTTTCTCCTGCAAAGCGGGAGGTATCAATAAGTATTGTATTCGGTCTTCCTGAAATCAGCCATTTCCCGTAATAACATTTTATTCCCCGGTTCCCAAGTTCCTCAAAAATTTTTTTAATATTTCCCGGCGGTTCCGTCTCGTCAAATTCTATGTTTGCCTGTGATTTATCAAAAAACCCGACTGCACAGTAATTTTCCCCGTAATGCCTGACCATCTCCTGGGCCTTTGATTCAAGTACGGTGTAGATCCCCCCGACCTTGTTACAGACCTCGTAAGCGACCTCGTAAATATGCGGTTTTGTTTCCATTTAAATCTTGATTTTGTTTTTATAATTTAATTTAAATATATATAGTTGAATTCTTAATAATTAATTAAATTTAAATTACAATCTAAAAATAATAAGATGGTATCTCTTGACGATGCAATAGTTGTGAAGTTAAAAACGCATGGTGAGAATTTTGAAATTCTCGTTGATCCTGACCTTGCGCTTGAATACAAGGAGGGAAAAGAAAAAAGTATTGATGAAATTTTAGCGGTTGGTAAGATTTTCAAGGATGCAAGTGCAGCTGACTCGGCATCTGACGAGTCAATGCTGAAGGTTTTTGAAACTACGGATGTAATTGAAGTTGCAGGTAAAATTCTAAAGAAAGGGGAACTGCACCTTACAACAGAACAAAGAAAGCAGATGCTTGAGGAACGAAAGAAACAGATTGTAAACATAATTGCAAGAAATGCGATTAATCCCCAGACAAAAACGCCGCATCCCCCGGACAGGATTGCGAATGCAATGGATGAGGCAAAGGTCAGTATTGACATTCAAAAAAGTGCAAAGGAGCAGGTTGAAAGAGTAGTAAAAGCCCTTCGCCCACTGATTCCCATAAAGTTTGATAATGTGCAAATAGCAGTGAAAATCCCGGCAGAGCATTCGGGAAAACTTTACGCGACACTGCATGAATTCGGTGAAGTAAAGAAAGACGGTTGGCAGGGGAACTTCCAGTTCTGCCTTGTTGAAATGCCCGCGGGGTTACAGGATGATTTTTGTAATAAGGTTAATAATTTAACGCGTGGGGAAGCGGAGATTAAGATTTTGAGGTGAATTAAATTTATTTCTAAAGCACCTTTATGATATTATCTTTTCAGGCATTGGGGGGCTTGTTCTAAATGAGGCAATCCAAAATTTAGTGGTCCAACGAAAAAACGAAGGTGGTGGTAAAATATTTGCATTTCTATCTATTGGAGGCATGGGCAATAGGTTCGATTTTATAAACATTTTAAAATCATCTAATAACTGCCCTCTACTTCTTGCATCGTACGCTCTTGGAATGGTTATAACCTCAAAATTTTTAGTAATAAATTCTGAAAGGTTTTCCAACATTTTTGGTAAATTACCCTCCCTTTCAAGATTGTTTAATGCATCTAGGTGGAATGCATAATAAACCAATGTTCCAAATGTTTTTAGATCTCCTTGTGTATCTACAGGTTGATGCGCATAGCATGCCGCCACTAAATTCTCAGCATGCCTATTGATAAGATTTGTTATATTAACTGGGAGAGGTCTTTTTTTACATCTTATAAGGAATGTTGATATAACCAAGTATAACAACTCTTCTGATTCGAGAGCATTAACTGCCCTATAATATACAGCGGTAATTGATATCATTATAAAGCTCGCAACAAAAGGAATGAATTTTGAGATTTGGTAGCTGTATATGCCTAAAAATGCAAATGTGAAAAAGATGGAAAGAGATATCAGTCCCATTACAGAAATGAGTGATAAATACCCAGAAATAAAACACATTTTGTGTCTATTCATTAACTCTTTTAGGTAGTCCATTTTGACAACGCCAATGTCTCCATTGTCTTGAGAAGCAATATTCTTTTTCCCCAATTCCTTATTAATTTTTAAAGCTTCTTTATTATATTTTGATGATCTGCCAATGTCTCCTTTAATATAATAGATATTACTCATGTTTTGTAAACATTGGACCATTCCATGATTATCTCCTATTTTTTGAGAAAACTTTAAGCCCTCATTATAATACTCTAATGATTTATCCATATCTTCATGGTTGTAGTACATCATACCTAAATTAATCAAGGATTTTAAATATCCTTCCCTATCTGAAATTTCTTTTTTTATTTTCATGCCTTCTTCATAGAATCTAACTGCATTATCCCACTCATTCATCCTTGAATAAGTAATGCCAAGATTATCTAAAACCTCAGAGAGAATTTTTTTATCCCCAATTTCTTCAAAAATCTTTTTTGATTTTTTGAGGTATTCTATTGTTTTATCAAAGTTTTGAGAAGTGCCATAAGCAATTCCCAATCTATTCAAAATCTGCGCCTGCAATGATCTGTCATTGACTTGCTCGGCAGATTCAAGAGCAAGATTATAATATTCAACGGCTTTTTTCAGGTTGCCTTCTTTATAATACTTTATTCCAAGTTCGTCAAGTGCTTTAGCAATGCTCTTGTCCAGTAACTCTTCAGGTATTTTTATCATTTGTAAACTTTTAACTTTTCTCCTTTATCAAAATGTAATTCAAACTTATCTATGATTTTTCTGCCAAGAAGGCATTTAGTCCCGGCACATGATATAAGTGCGGGAATCTTTACACCGCCAATATCAACTCTTCCAAAATACCTCGGTATCCGCTCTTCTAATGAATCATCAGGCATCGATGCGGTTATGTGATATGTTGGTTTACCTAACTCTTTTGCATAATGCGCAGGAATTCTTAAATATCCTCTTTGATAACCCGTGTCAACATAGGCAAATTCTTCTTTGGTTTTTCCTTTAACTTCAAACTTTAACTTTATAACCGGGCACTTTTGTTTGCATTCCGCATAATAGGTCTCCTGTGTTCTAGGATCAATAAATTTCAAAAAAGGACACTCATCACGGCACCCTTCATAATAATCTTCCTTTAAAATTTCCTTGCTTGTCATATTAACGCCTCCACATACCTACATCCAATTATCCTAAAGACGAAATTACATTTTCCAAATTTTTCCACTGCTTTTTCCACAACTTCTATGTCATCCTCTCCGAGTATTGTTTCGCCGTCAGGACCTATAGCAACATACTCTCCAGAATGATCTTTTTCAAGTTCTCTGGCATATTTTTCATATATCAAATCCTCTTTTTTAATCTC
>MCBE01000215.1 GCA_001723845.1 Candidatus Altarchaeales archaeon WOR_SM1_SCG | reverse complement strand
GAGATATGATAGGCGGCAGATGGTATTCTCACGGAGTAAACATTATGAATCAATTATACAATAAATGGGAAAGTGACCCCTGCACAACAACATTTTCATTCACCACATCGCCTTATGTCGAATTCATAGGAAATGTTGTGACATCAACTGACGGTGTATGGTTTGATAGAAATGCCGATACCTGTGAAATAGAGGTAATTGACCAGTGGCTGAAAGTTGACTATGATGTTTTTGAAGTATCCTATGATTCAAATGAACATTATTCTTTAACTATTGGAACAGATATTAATCAAGAGGGTTGTACTGCAGAATCCGATTCTGAAGTCATAAACAAATATACACAAATGTCTGACAACTATTATAATGATGTTGCGATATCTGATATGAAGAAGTATATTAAATATATATTAAACCAGTATGAAAAACCAATAGAAGAATTAAGGATTAATAATGCACCTGGTGCAGAATACTATGACCATGCAGGCCACGAAGCTGGTGAGACCAGTGAACAGATATACAGAGACGGGAAAGCAATTGACACGATAGTTGCATTGGCGCAGGTGATGAAATCTTATAAAGTTCCATCACCTCCGTCACCGACAAGTAATTATAATTTATGGTCTGTTGATGGTAATAAACCCGGAGATGGCATAACTTATCCAGAGTATGATATAGGTGGTAAGATTGGGGTGCATATCGGAGCACATATCGGAATGCATATCGGAGGACACATTGCTGCAAAGATCGGTGCAATTGACTACACAGATTTAGAATTCAAAGATCCAGGTAAATTTTATACTGATGTTTGTGATTGGTCTGCGGATGAATGTCCAGTAATAGACAATACATTGGTCGGATACTGGAGTTTTGATGATGGTGCTGACATTGGTCACGATGACTCAGGAAATGGTAACGATGGAACAATTTACGGAGCATCATGGGTTGGTGGTGTTTCTGGTTCGGCGTTGAGTTTTGATGGAAATGATTATGTTAATACAAATTTACATTTACCCCAAGGCTCAAAAACTGTGGAAGCATGGATCAAAGGATTTGG
>MCBE01000214.1 GCA_001723845.1 Candidatus Altarchaeales archaeon WOR_SM1_SCG | reverse complement strand
TTTCGAGATTTATTAAAAATTGGTTTCATAGAGGTAACGGATGAAAAACCGGTAATAAATAAAAAAATGAAGAAAACATGGTTGGAATTTGTTAAATTTTTGAAAAATAAAGGAATAAAGATATAACAAACATTAAATGATATTTTTTATTTGGTTGTACTTTCTAATCTTAAAATAAACCCGCACCCTGCAACCCTCAACCCCTCGCCTTCAGGTCTTAAAACAATCGCCTTATCCCCTTCTTCAAAAACAACATCTCTTTCGGTTTTAAATGTAACAATTCCTTTTTCGCCGCCTTTAAGTTCCCCGCATTCAACTTCGGTTATTCTTGCAGGAAAAAATTGCATTCCAATTCCGATGTGATGTACCTGCTCCGGGGAGAGGGGTGATTTCCAGTATTTACTTAATTTTAATTTTAATTTTAATTCATCTCCGGCGTTAAGTGTTCCTTCCGGCGCAAGCACAAACCCCCTGTCAAGTTCCTCTGCATCAATGTTTTTAAGAGCAAGCCCGACTCTCGCTCCTGTTTCGGCTTCATCGTAATCCTTATCGTGAACCTGGATTGAACGCACCAGGACCTTCTTGTTTATGGGATAAACCACAAGTTCGTCATGCTTTTTAACAACGCCTCTTTTCACTGTCCCGAGAATCACCGTTCCAATCCCCCGGACATTAAAATGATGGTCTATCGGTATTTTAACCGCACCATCCTTTTTTTCCGCTTCAACAGCGTAAAGTTTCTCCCTCAGTTCAATCACATCATTTTCAATTACTTCATACTTTTCAAGAATTGTCCCGGAAATGTACGGCTTTACCTGCTCTATTGTTATGTAATTGTCAAAGATTATGCAGCCGTTTTCCATACCGAATGCGTCAATCGCAACAATGGTTTCCGCAAGTGTTTTATCAATCGCCGCAATCTTGAGAACGCAATAATCAATCATATTAAGCGCGTAACTCAGCGGCTGTACCTTTTCAGGATACCGGGTCGGCTCAACAAAAGATATAATTTTATCGTCCTTTTTTATATTATAGAGTGTAATATCACTTTCCG
>MCBE01000213.1 GCA_001723845.1 Candidatus Altarchaeales archaeon WOR_SM1_SCG | reverse complement strand
CTGAAAACTTCCTCCACAAGTACCTGCTTGTTGCAGCTGAAATGGCTCGCATATCAGGTAAAGACGGTGAAGCAGGTGAATTATATGATAAGGCAATAAGGTCTGCTGGTGAGAATGAGTACATCCAGAATGAGGCGATTGCCTGCGAACTTGCAGGTAAGTTTTATCTTGAGAGCGGCAGGGAGAAGATTGCAAAGACATATCTCGCGGATGCCCGCGCAGGTTATCTTAACTGGGGCGCAGCGGCAAAGGTCAGGGATTTAGAGGAAAAATACCCTGTGCTTCTCGGCAGGGAATCTTTTGTGGGAGCGGAGGCGATTGACCTTGAGACCGTTTTGAAGGCGTCGCGGGTGATTTCAGGGGAAATACTCCTTGATAAATTATTGATTAAATTAATGAGGATTATGATAGAGAATGCAGGGGCTGAGAGGGGTTTTTTGATTATGGAGAAAAACAATGAATTGTTTATTGAAGCGGAGGGTATTGTTGATGAAGAGGAAGTGAAGGTTCGTGAATCAGTTCCCGTGGATGCAAGCGATGCTCTTTCACAGGGTATTGTAAATTATGTGAAAAGAACCAGAGAGACCGTGGTTCTTGAGAATGCGGCTAAATCCGGTGAATTTGTTTCGGATTCTTATGTGCGGGAAAATAAAATTAAATCAATATTATGTATGCCTATTCTCAAGCAGGCAGAGGTGCTTGGCATACTGTATCTTGAAAATAATCTTGCGGTAAATGCCTTCACGCCGGAGCGGGTTGAGGTTTTGAATGTATTGTGCTCGCAGGCGGCAATCTCGCTTGAAAACGCGGTGCTTTACGATGAAATGGACTTAAGGGTTAAGGAGAGAACAAGAGAACTTGCCGAAGCAAATGAAACAAAGGATAGGTTTTTTGAAATTGCTGCCCATGACATGGGCAATAAGGTAATGATCGTTTCAAATTATGCTCAACTGCTGGCAAGAGAGAAGGATTTAAAACTAAGTGAAAAACAGGAAAAGTTTATTAAGACGATAGTTTCACAGTCATCGGGGCTTGGCAGGCTGACCCGGGATATA
>MCBE01000212.1 GCA_001723845.1 Candidatus Altarchaeales archaeon WOR_SM1_SCG | reverse complement strand
GGGAAACTGCACAACATACCCTCTTCCCGATAGGAAAGGAATATTTGATTACAATAAACCCGATGATTATAAAGATAATGTACAAACAGGGGTTCTGGACTCAAGAAGGACTTCAAGAACAAAAGTACAAACATTTGGCGGGATAATTGATTTTGATATTCAAAAATATGCTTATGATTTAGATGAGACGCCTGAAGGAAATAAATTAAAAGAATTAAGAAAAAAATCAGGAGAAGACCCCGTCTGGGGGGACATGGATTTTATTGACATATATCACTTCGCTGAGTTATTAAAAAAAGATTTTAGAATTGATAATTCATATAAAGATAATGCACAACCGATAATTGATTTGTTAAAAAAAGACGGAAAAGTAGTAATTGATGAATATCACGGTGAAAAATTCCCGGATGCTCACGGGCTGTCTATTTATTTCCCGTATCAGCAAAAACGAAGCAAAGATGACCCGATCCATGAGTATTCTTATGATGCGCCGCAGAATTTATCAAAAATTATTTATCACCTGACTCCCGGCTTGTTGTTCCCGACAAATGAAGGCGCTATCTGGTGGAAGGATGATACTGATATTGAACACGGGAGGATGCTTAAACGCTATTATACGCCTGTTGCGGATGCGGAAACAGATGAGGGCAAGATTAAGAAAGTAGTAGTTCCAAGCTGCCTTGAAGTGTCAGTTCCGGTTGGGTTTTCAGGTGTCGGTTCTTCAGGGTCTGATTTTGAAGGATTCGCGGGCTTTGGCAGGAAATTACAATCAAAATATGAATGGTTGTTTGGTGACGGTGAAGGGTGTATGGAATTATGGAATGATAAACCGGCTGCTGGAAATAATGACGGTCAGCCGCAGCCGAGCGAAATAACAAATACCTGTGATAAGGTGTTTGACGGCAAATCCGAACATACATATAAGAAATGCGGGTGCTTTGTTGTTACTCTTGTGGTTACCGATGACGATGGTAAAAATGACATGGATTGGGTTTATGTCTGGATTGGCGATGACCCGAGTAGAATTCCGGTAACTCCGCAGGATAATGAAACGCCTCCGC
>MCBE01000211.1 GCA_001723845.1 Candidatus Altarchaeales archaeon WOR_SM1_SCG | reverse complement strand
CCATTAAAATAAGGATTGAAACGTTGATATGATTTTTTCTTCTATATCTTTTACTAATAGTTGCAGAGGAACTTCCATTAAAATAAGGATTGAAACAAGGAAATAAGGGGGGTTATTACAAATGAAACATAGTTGCAGAGGAACTTCCATTAAAATAAGGATTGAAACATTAATAATATATCTTCAACTCTGAACTGTATTGCGTTGCAGAGGAACTTCCATTAAAATAAGGATTGAAACCGGCAGAGGAGATAAGAGCGTTATATTATTAATCATTGTTGCAGAGGAACTTCCATTAAAATAAGGATTGAAACCCTTGATCATCCATAAGGTAATATTCTTGTTTGTCTGTTGCAGAGGAACTTCCATTAAAATAAGGATTGAAACTAACCTTCGTTTGCGTATTCCTCAATAATTTCGTTGTTGCAGAGGAACTTCCATTAAAATAAGGATTGAAACCTTAATACTGTTCGCACATAATTTTTAAAGTATTGTGTTGCAGAGGAACTTCCATTAAAATAAGGATTGAAACTTTTAAAAACCGCATTGTGCGATATGCAAAACGATGGGTTGCAGAGGAACTTCCATTAAAATAAGGATTGAAACACAATTACATTTATCTCAATAATTTTAGATGAAAACGGTTGCAGAGGAACTTCCATTAAAATAAGGATTGAAACTTGCTTCCATATAGGATTTCTCGGCTTCATCAAAGTTGCAGAGGAACTTCCATTAAAATAAGGATTGAAACAAAAAATTATACCATCTCATAAAGAATGATAGAAAATTGTTGCAGAGGAACTTCCATTAAAATAAGGATTGAAACTGTGGAAGACCCGGGTGTTGGTGAAGTATATTGTCCGTTGCAGAGGAACTTCCATTAAAATAAGGATTGAAACTTATCGTCTCTCGGAGTATTTTTTCCGTATCTTGATGTTGCAGAGGAACTTCCATTAAAATAAGGATTGAAACAACTTCTCATAAATCTCCTTTGGAATCGTAATTTTGTTGCAGAGGAACTTCCATTAAAATAAGGATTGAAACTTTCCGTGGCGACCCCGGG
>MCBE01000210.1 GCA_001723845.1 Candidatus Altarchaeales archaeon WOR_SM1_SCG | reverse complement strand
TATAGCGGAAGATATTGTCGTAATCGGCGGCTGGGCGGTCAGGGCATGGGTCGGAGAAAAACATGTGAGGCACGCCGATTAATTTTGTTATAATCATATTAATTCTTTAACCTTCCGGTTCCTTTAAAATCTCCCTTATCCCGATTAAGTCCTTTCCGGACTGCGGTTTTATGATACTTTTTAATGGATCCACGAAAATTATGTTTTCTGATACCAGATACACGATTTCAGGGGTTACCACTTTATACTCCCAGATTTCATTGTCTTTGAATTTTTCCATCACCTCAATGATTTTTTCGTGTGATAATTTAACCATTGCTTCACCAAACGCTATTGTTTTCCCTATCTCTTTTACATAGTAAAGCCTCTGCCTTATCTCCCCTTTTCTTTTCGTAATATCTTCCTTGATTTTTTCTTTTATTTTATTATTTGCTTTTG
The DNA here is from genome assembly GCA_001723845.1 of Candidatus Altarchaeales archaeon WOR_SM1_SCG. GTDB lineage: Archaea > Altiarchaeota > Altiarchaeia > IMC4 > WOR-SM1-SCG > WOR-SM1-SCG. The sequence continues at coordinate 625 of MCBE01000210.1, read as the reverse complement.
CTTCTATCAAATCCACTAAATGCGATGGCTTTCCACCGGCATAGTTTAATGCGGATTCTTGCTCTTCTACACTGAACTTATATTTCTTTAAAAATCGTTTCGCGGTTTCTTTATCAAAGTCATCAACCATAATATACCTTACTCTCCCCTCCAGCACAGCATCACTGTAAACCTTCTCAATAAACAATGAATCAGAGGATAGAGCGAAAACATGGCATAAATGCAGTTCCTTTGTTAACCTGATAAAGAAGTTAAATAATTCATATATCAAGAGTCCGTTAACCTTGACATCACCGATCTTCTGGAGTTCATCAATTATGATTATGGGAATCTTATTTTTTTTCTCAACTTCCCGGATAACTTTCAATATGTAGCGGAATGCATTCTTTGGTTTTTCTTCACTGAAAATTTTTTTAAATATGTTTGTTGGAATAGGAATGCCTGAAAGTGTTTTAATGCTTTCGACAGCATCAGGAATTAATTCTTTTACCAACTTTTTTTTTGGCTCTTCTTCAAATCCATAATCAAATAATGTTTCAACAAAGTCCCTGTACGATGAAATCATTCGTTCCCTGAGATTTATATAAAACACAACATAATCATCCGGTAAATCTTCAATTAAATT
>MCBE01000209.1 GCA_001723845.1 Candidatus Altarchaeales archaeon WOR_SM1_SCG | reverse complement strand
ATGTTGCCATGTCATTTAATTTATTTAATATCTAATACAATAACATGGAACTAACAACTAAAGAAATAATGGCAATAAAACCCTACATTGAAATCATTAGAAAAAAAGGTAGAATGCCTCAATATACTCTTGTAAGAAAAAAAACGGGTAAATGGAGAAGTAAAAAGAGTGTGGAGTAAGTATCTGGGCACAGCAGAAACGATCGAGAAATTCTATAAAAACTGTGAAGAATGCACTGATATGAAACTCAAAAGTTTTGAGTATGGAAGAACGGCAGCACTAATGAAAATAGCAGAAGAACTAAATTTTGTTGAGATCGTAAATAAACACACAACCAAAAAGAAGATTGAAGGGCTGACAGTTGGTGAATACATGCTATTGATTATCCTTAGCAGAGCCGATGAACCAATAAGCAAAAACGGAATCTCCGACTGGTTTGACGATTCTTTTCTCGATTTAATGTGGGTATTTTCGCACAAACTGAACACTCAAAATTTTACGAACCACATGGATTATCTCACAGATGAAGTAATGCGAAAAATCGGGGATGACCTGGGAAAAAGACTTGTTGAGCTTGGTGTGGCACCAACAAAGTTATATATTGATATGAGCAATGTCTTCACATATATGGAAAATGGGGGAACGTATTTGTTTAGCTGGAATAATATTCCCGGAAACGACAGCAAGCGACTCATAAACCATCTTTTGGATAATCTAAAAATAGGTTGGGTAAAAAACGCAACAATCAATAAAAACAATGACTGTAAAATAATAACAGTTACGGAAGGGGAAAACTCAGTTGAACTAAAACTTAACGAGAAAGAAAACAAAGTAGTCTTAAAAATCAGTGGCGGTAAAACCTATGAATATATCTTAAAAGAGAAGAAGGGTAAGCTAAAGGTATACGGCGGGGAGATGCCTAAAAAAGGTAGGGGTAAAGAGAAACGATATGATAAAAATATAATCGGCATAGGAATAGTAACAAGTGATGAAAACATCCCAATGCTTCACGAGTCATATCCCGGAAACAAGCACGATTCACAAATATTTGCCGGGATTTTTATG
>MCBE01000208.1 GCA_001723845.1 Candidatus Altarchaeales archaeon WOR_SM1_SCG | reverse complement strand
AAAAAATTGTTGAATCCGTTAAAAGGGCAAAGGAAACAAAGGAGAGTGTTGATGCCGAAATAGAAAAAATAATTGAAAGTGTTGAAAGGGCGATTGATGAGGTTGAAGACATAGATAATGAAGAAATTGAATTAATACTTTCCCAGAAACCTGAATTTAAAGTGATGAGCCATGAAGAAAAAGAAAAAGAACTGGAACTCATTGACAGGGAAAGGGTTACGGATATAGATTTTTCAATCGCAAGAGATGACATTGAAAAAGCAAGAGCCGCATTTGAAGAAAGCGATTACGAAAACGCTATCAGGTATTCGGACAAAGCGGTTAAAGGAGTGGAATTAAAAATTAATGACATTATCAAGGATGTGGAAAAAGAGGTAACTGAAATTGAGGGAAAAACGCTTGTATTCAAGGTTGATGCTTCTTCTGCCAGGGAAGACATAGATGAGGCAAAAAAACGGCTGCAATACGAGAGATGCGGCGTTACCTTTGAAGGAAACGAGGTCTGTCCTCAATATGCTTCGGCAATACTATGGGCGGAACACGGGAGAGGAACGGCAAATAAGGATGAATCAATTACTGTTGCGCAAAACATTGCGGTCGGAATTCTTATTCTCGGTGTTTCAATTTTCGTGTTTCAACATTTTCGCAAGAAAAGAGAAGCGGATGAGCTTGAAGAAGAAATTGAAGAGGAAATAATTGAAGAAGAATCCCGATAAAAATTAAAATAAAATTAATAAAATTCAAAAATAATTTAAATTCAAAAATAATAAAAAATATACAATAAAAAATACAAAAAACAAAAAATGAAAGTATTAAACTTAATTGTTATAGGATTTGTTATTATAGCGTTAAGCGGTTTTGCAAATGCCGCAACCGTGCATGATGAAGAGATTGACCCCGTATGGGCATATATCGCCAGTCCCGAATCTGATATGCAGAATAAATGATAATTCCACAATCCACATGAAATTTCCATAACTTTATCATCAAAACCCTTAATTTTATTCCGAAATATATCTGAAACTATCCTAAATCTTTTAACGCCACCAATTGCATGTTCCACCA
>MCBE01000207.1 GCA_001723845.1 Candidatus Altarchaeales archaeon WOR_SM1_SCG | reverse complement strand
CTAATTTTTTATTTATTAATTCATTCCTAATATCTTTTTATGATTACAATAATTGACTACGGTGCAGGAAATTTGAGGAGCATAACAAACGCCTGCAAATTTATTGATTACTTTTTAACTATGAATTCCTAAATATTAATATACGCTATAATGGAAACCGCTTTAACCACCTCGCTTTCCACATTTAATGTGTACAGTTTTGTTTTCCCGTAGGTTCTTGTTACCTTCACGATACCGAATTTTTCAAGCCACTCCCAGTATTTGAATAATGTTGTTCTTGAGACGCTTGAACCCTTTGCAATCTCTTCTTTTGAATAGTCAAAGCCCTTGTTTTCTATTAAGAAGTCAACGATTCTTGTCATCGGGTTGTCGTAAAATTCCTCTGGAATTTTAAGATATTGAAATTGCTTTTCAATTCCACTATCACCTAAGAATTGGATTAGGAGGGAATTTTCTTCGTTCGTATTAATCAATCACTTTTGGATTTAGATATTTGCACCAATTTAGATTTCCACTCATCTCCATATATTTCCTTTACTATATGATCATCCACTTGATCTATGTATTCTATGACTTCTTTGAATTTTTCAGGGGGTAAGAATTTTAGGTACGGTTCTATTATGTATCTGAATGCTTTTATCAGATTACCTATAAGTTTTTCTGGTTCCTCCGCACTCATTAAATGAAAATAAGGTAAAACCTCTGGATGTTCTGTACATATGCAATCCCACTGAAGTAAAATACCAAGAAATTTTACTTCAAACCCCCCTCTTGCTTGTTTCTTTAAAATTGCTTTTATACTTTGCGCATATCGGTAAATGTTAAACAGACCGCAAAAACGCCCCTTCATAAATCCTGCAAATGGACATACTTCTTTAATCTTATCAAAATCAATATCATCGGAGTTAAATGTTTTGTCAATATTAGAAAGTGATCTGTCTAGCCCATCTTTATTCACCATCATAAGTGCAATAAATACCTCACCGTTTTGCTCTGTAATCTCCTCAAATTCTTTTGATTGAATTAAGAATTTAAAAAGCGTATCTGTAAACTTCAATTTACCATCTT
>MCBE01000206.1 GCA_001723845.1 Candidatus Altarchaeales archaeon WOR_SM1_SCG | reverse complement strand
ACTTGCTTTGATGTCGTATTTTTCTTTTAATTCTTTGCTTATTTCTCTTGGATTTTTGCTGAAGTCCGCCGTCTGCAACTTTAGTATTTTGTTAATCACTTCTTGCTTTAATTCCCTTCGTTTTCCGTTTTTTCCATCTTTTCTTTTATCAACAAATCCGGAAATTCCTTCATTATCAAAAATCATTCCCTGCTTTCTTATTGTGTCTCTGTGAACGCCAAAAATCTTGCTTATTTCATTAACTTTCAGTGTTTTGGATTTAATAAGTTCCTGCACCCAATACTTTAACAATACATCATCTTTTTTGTTAATCTTAATAGTAAGTGGCGTTTCAACATTAACCTCATAGAAGTCGCCTTTTTCAATTATTGAAGGAGAATTTAAATCTCTCTTTTTAATTGATTCGTTGACTTGAACTAAATTACTTTCAATAAAATTGATGGGTATGCTGAAGTTGTTTGTATAACTTAATCCGGTGTTTATTTGGTTAATATTTATTGGTTCAATTCCAATATCTAATAAGTTTCCGTTTGTTAATTCTTGGTTATTTAAGGTCATTTTATGGCAGCCGGGTGTGTTCATGTTTCCCGACAGACACACACGGTTTATTTTTATATTTTTTGATGTATTTTTCGTATGATTTCTTATATATTTATTTATTAGATTTTATCCTTTAAAAGTTAAATAGGTTTTCATACGAAAATATCATAGAAAACACTTTTTATTTATTAACTTATCATACTAATATATAATTAATAACAATGAAAAAATCAAATGAAAAAATCCCCGATAAACTGGATTACTCTAAACTTCCAAAGGAAATAGAGGAAGTAATTGAACAAAAAGGGGATATAATAGATGAAAATGTTAAGATTACATACGACGGCAGACAATTTTTAGTCCGGTTCCCATCTGAAATATCAAAACTAATGGAGATAACAAGACAAGATAAAATAAACTTCAAATTAGAAATGCCAAAACCAAGAACAGATGAAAAACCAAAACTAACCATAACTCTAATCAAAAAATGACATTCACCAATAACGAAAAAATCATAATAAATACATTGTATAAG
>MCBE01000205.1 GCA_001723845.1 Candidatus Altarchaeales archaeon WOR_SM1_SCG | reverse complement strand
TGTTTTTTAATCTTTATTTGCATAATAATATTGTTGTCCTTTAAAATAATTAAAAATTCATGAAATAGTTATATTATACTTTTTGTTTTCAATCTTAAAGAATTTATAAGATCATTCCCGGTAAAAATTGGAAAATATTCAATATTTATTGCTGTCTTCTAATTATTAACATAAGTAAAATTGATGAAAAATTTAAAAAATAAATAAAATTAAAAAATTATAAATAAATAAAAAATTTAAAATGGCTTTAAAAATAGGTATAAACGGATTTGGAAGGATTGGAAGGTGCGTATTCAGGGCGGGACTAAACAACCCCGGAATTGAGTTTGTGGGAATTAATGATTTGATGGATACGAAAACCATGGCACACCTGCTGAAATATGATTCCGTTCACGGCATCCTGGATGCAAAAATTGAACATGACAGCGACTCAATCACGGTTAATAATAAAAAAATTCCCGTGTCAAAGGAGCGCGACCCTGCGAACCTGAACTGGGACGGGAGAGGTGCAAATTACGCTTTTGAATGCACCGGCTTGTTCCTTGATAGGGAGAATGCACAAAAGCACATTTCTGCGGGAGCGGAGAAGGTTATACTTTCAGCCCCTGCAAAAAATCCTGACGCGACTTATGTTATGGGGGTAAATAATGAAACATACGACCCGGAAGAGCATAATATCATTTCAAATGCTTCCTGCACGACAAACTGCCTTGCACCGCCGACAAAGGTAATAAATGATAATTTTAAAATTATTAAGGGCTTGATGACAACAATTCACGCATACACGGGCGACCAGCGGCTGCTTGATTATCCTCATGGTGATCTGAGGCGTGCAAGAGCTGCCGCAATGAGCATGATCCCGACAAAAACAGGAGCCGCAGCAGCAATCGGTCTTGTAATTCCTGAATTAAACGGGAAATTGGACGGCTTTTCAATAAGGGTTCCGACGCCGAATGTTTCTGTTGTTGACCTTGTCTGCGAGGTTGAAAATAACACATCTGTTGATGAAGTAAATAAGGCATTGGAAACCGAAGCAAATAATTCATTGAAGGGAATTATGGAATACACAAAAGACCCTCTCGTCTCGATTGATTTCAACGGCAACCCTGCATCGTCAATTGTTGATTCGTCATACACAAAGGTTATGGAAAATAATATGGTTAAAATTTTGGCGTGGTATGACAACGAGACGGGCTACTCAACCAGGATGATTGATTTAGCACTGTATATCTCAAAATTTTAAACATCATTATCACTTACATTGTGCAGGGCTTGAGTACTTCTGCAAGTATAAAAAATACCGGCAAAATTAGAAGTCCTCCTGATAATTTAAAACCGTAAAATTGAATAATTGAATTTTATTTATTAACTTTAAATTTAGGTTATCAATTATTACGGCTTTATTGCACGCACTAATTAAAATAATATTTGGGGCTGGAGGGATTTGAACCCCCATCGGCAGGTATCTTCCTTTTGTATGAAAAAATCATACCCATCCGTTCATCATCGGTATAAAACCTCAGCGCTCCAGATGTTTTTATGGCTGGAGCCCGCTAGGATGCCAGGTTACCCCACAGCCCCGTATATTAAGTATTGAAATTCAAAATTAAAGAATTAAAAGATTTAATTTAATCCGATCCATATTTAATAATAGATTTAATAAAAAATATTAATTTAATAAATTACACAAAAACAAAAACCACACAAAAATGGCAGATATGATAAGGGGCTTGATGCTTGGATTTGCGGCGGGTGCCGCAGTCGGGATTTTAAGTGCAATAGTAACTGCCGCGTTCCTGATGGAATACCCGATAGCAGAAATTATATTAAGTGCGATATTATTTGGTTTTTTCGGCGCGCTTCTCGGTGTGATTTACGCGGGATTCTATGAACGGCTTCCGGGAAAGGATGCAATTAATAAAGGGATTATTGTCGGGGTTTCGTTTATTTTAATAATTGATTTATTTTTAATGGCTTTGATGCTTGTACTCGGGATGGGGATTGAAATTATGAATTTTGTCCTTGATATATTAGCGGGCGCATTATACGGGTTTTTGCTTGGAAAACTCTGGTCTTTGAATTTCATTAAATAAAATTCCCGAAATATTTTCAACTTCGCCGCCGGAAACAAGCAGTGTTTTCTTTCTTGAAAGATTCCCCGAAACAATTTTAATTTCACATCTGCCGAATAATTTAGTAAATTTTTTTATGATACCTGCATTTGCTTTTCCTTTAACCGCCGGCTCCTTAATTTTAACTTTAATTCTTTGTGTCCATGAATCGTATTCCATTGATTCCTTTTTTGAATTCGGGACAACTTCAATGTCAATCAATGTTCCTGATTTTGATTGTTTTAGTGCTTCAAGCATTTTATAATGTATTTCCAGCAAAGCATTCATATTCCCGTTTCATTAAATTCCAATTTTCTCATAATTATCACAATTTTTGTTTATTCTAAAGAAACATTTGTACGCATTCATTAAATCATTATAACCGGAAATAATAATATTATCATAATTCACACAATCGGAATTCCAATCACATTGAAGATGTGAAGATTTTTATTGCAATTGCTATCATCACCGTTAACAATATTCCGAATGTTACGCGGATTTCCGTGCGAATTGAACTGATTTTTTCGTTTGTTGTGTTGAACCTTTCATCCATTTCTCTGCGAACCGATTTGAACTCATTATGCATTTCAATGCGAAGCGAGTCAATCTTTGTATCCGTAACTTCCGTCCTTTTGTCAAGCCCATAATATTTCTCTTTTAATTCATCAAAATCCCTGCTGACATCAACCGGTACTTCAACTACTTTATGCTCTAATTTCTCAACCCTCTTCAATAAATTCTCAAATTCGCCTGCGGTAATGTATGCGTTTGCCATAATTTGCTGTATTAACTAAATATTAGAAAGAGTTCTTTATATATTCTTTGAAATTTTCATTTAATTGAATTTTGTTTTTATTCTTTAAATTTATTTTCATTGCTTTCATTGAATTTTTTCCCGGAATATCCTGCATGACAGCACAAAAATAATAATTGAAAAAATTGCCGTGCTAATAACCCCTAAAATAATATCGTAATTAATGTTTCCGACAGATAAAGAGGTCATTAAATAAATTGGCATTAAATTTATGAGAAACCCGATTTTTTCAATAAGTTCAAACGAAAAGGGGAGAATCATTGCAACGAACGGGAAAAGGAATACTGCAAACACATTTTGTGCGTGGTCTCTTGTTTTTGTTATTGCAGAAGAGATGATTGCAGCAGATATAAAAATTAATGTGTAGGATAAAACCAGTATGATGAGAAAGAAAGGATTATTTATTGTAAAATTTCCAAGGTTCAGAATCAAAACGACCATAATAATCTGGAGAAGTGCTAAAAACATTGAAACAAGGGTCTTCCCGTATATAAAACCCGAAACTTCAACCGGTGCGGAAATTAATGTGTCGTAGGTCTTATTTTCAATTTCGTTTACCACAAGATTTATAACAAGGTTGCCTGACATAACCGCGATAGATATTATAAGAAGCGGCAGGAGAATCCCGTAGATGATGTCTATGGGTACCGTTTTTTTATCTGATTTTTCAATTACCACAACTTCAAAGATTTCGGCATCGGTATAAGTGATTCTTTCTTCCCTTACATCCGATTCAAGTTCCTTTAATTTTTTCTTTATGTTTGACAGAACAATAAAAGAGCGCATGTCCTCGGGCATGTAAATTGATATTCTCACGGGGTCTTTCTTTTCATAAATACCTGAAAAATTATACGCGACAATTACCGCTGCATAAAAATTATTATTATAATTAATCATCGCATCAAAAATATCCTGCCTTTCGGCTGCAAACCCGGCTTCCGATAAAAATTCGTAAAAATCGGAATCGCCTACAACAGCAACACGAAGATGGGAAGGAATTGCCATTTCGGAAGGCGAAAGAACTGATGTTATGGTTGTTGCAAACACTACCGAAAGAGAAAGCACAAGGAATTCGGAGAAAATTACAAATATGAACGCCTTCTCCCTTACAATCTTTCTTATGTCCTTTTTTGCTATCGTTACAAATTTCATTTATATTACAATTGAATTATTATTTTATTATTGTTTTTAAATTTGTTTTTAAAAATTATTCTCTGATTTTCAATTTGGGTGTGAGGTAGAAAAGAGGTTACATTTTCTGTGAAATTTAATAAACAATTTTATCTAAAAAGTAATAATTCCATTAAATTATCATGAACTCCGGGTTAAAAAAAATCGTTGATTCCTACATGCAGAAGGTCGCAGGGATTGAAGAACACTGCACGAGATGCCTTAAAACCGAGAGATGGGGCAGCAGTGTTGTTTTGATGGTGGTTGACGCATCCTTCATGTCTATCGGCTTGAATTACTTCACAGCAGTTGTCCCGAAGGTTGATGAGTTCTGCAGGAAATTCACAGGCGACGGTAAAATAAAAAACCTGAAGTGTCTTTCCGAAGCGGATATAAATGAATTAAGAACTGTGTGGAAAAACAAAAGGTCGTGGAATGTTGCAAAGGACATAGCAGCGCATCTTTCTTCAATAGACGATAATGATAAAATTTCATTAAGAAAATGGGCTTTCGGTGCTGATTTGAAAAACTGGAATAAAGAGCCAATTGGAAACATCACGGGCGTTGGAATAAACACATTCCAGTACCTTCGGATGATGGGCGGGGTTGACACGGTGATGCCTGATAAGATAGTAAAGAGAGTCATAAACGAAATACTTGAAAAGGCAGGTGATGCGCCTGTAAACGATGACCTTGAGTTTGTAAAAAAGACAGAAGAAATTGCCTTAAAGTGCGGGTATAAACCGATTGAGTTGTGCTGGATGACCTGGATGGTCCAGCCGGAGGGGAAAATGATGAGGATGAAGAAATACTCGGGAATTCTATCAAAAATTTAAATTTTATTTATTCCATATCCTCCGAAGCCGCTCCGGGGCAATGAACCCTGCGTAGAAAACAACTCCTGCAAAAATCCCGCAAAATACTGCCGAATACACGAGAATTGCACTTGAAACTACATTTGAAAGTATGGCGCAGATGTATGCAAAAACTGCTATTATTCCCCCGACAGCCATTGTCCGGGACCTTCGTATTGCAATCTTTTTTGTCATCAGCCCCGAATGTTTCCAGAACTGGTATGCAATTATCCCCCAGTATAAAAGCCAGAAGAAAAGTATTGAAAGCGATGTTAATTCTGCTCGCTCTCTTATATAATTTGCACCGTCTATTTTCACATCAAAAGGCATAACCGCAATCACAATGCAGGTTAATGCCAGGTGAATTATTACATAAGGCAGGTATTTTTTAATCTTTTCCATGAAATCCGACAAAAAAACAAAAAGCCAGAACACCCCCATCATATTAACAACATCAAATAACTTAAAAAGAAAAGTTACTAAAATATCTCTCTCCCGGCTCATATCCGGCAGAACCAGTGCGTAGGCGATAAAACTTGATGTAAAAGCGACAGAAAAGCACAGGAACGCGTAGAACACATGCTTTTTCTCAGAATTTTTCCTGTCTTTCAAATACCGGTTAAGCGAATGCAGTGCTATGATTATGAAAGGTATGGTGTACAGGACCGCTCCAATTGTCGTGGGTGAGGATAATGCCATTCTATTTTTAATAATCATAAATTTTATTTAAATTAAATTAACAAATGGAAAGGATCATAACATCGTGGACTAAATTTGTTCACAAGACCGCTTATGTTGTCCCTTACGGTCATCTGCACCAATAAATAGCCATCTCGTCTCGGTAACCAATCCTTCGCTCTCGCAAAGGCAGCACATATATGCATCAGGGGATTGAAAATCCCCTGATCCGCCATGATGATCAACCTTTTCAGAGTCATACGATGAAATATCGTGAGTGAAACGAAACCTATTCTGAAGTTTGTGGTGGATGGAACTTCCCCCGGAATGATCCCGGGAAGCCCTGTGGACTGCTACTGTTAAAAATTAAATTTTAATTAAATTAATCCTAATCTTTATTTTATAAAATAGAGTAAAAAATAATAATGAAACAAAATAATAATGAAACAAAATAATAATGAAACAAAAAATTTTATTATCAATTATAATTTTGGTCTTATCTGCAACCTTCGCATGTAATGTTTCGTCTCTTTCGGAAGAATGGGAATATTCAATGAACGGTGAAGTTAGATGGGTTTATGCAGACGACCTTGATAATGACGGCGAGGTTGAAATTCTTGTGCATGCTTTCAGGAAGAGTGGAATTGAAGAATACAGCGTGATATATATTTTCAATAAGGAAGGAAAAATAACAGGGAAAATTGATACGAATTCCGAAATCTTTGATGTGCAGGTCATGGATTTTGATAACGATCTGGAAAAAGAGATAATAACTGCCGCAGGCGGGCTGGAGAAGGGCGACATGAATAAGCCCTACGGTTCTGTTAGAATTTTCAATAAACAGGGTGATGTGGAACTGGATTATAATATAATAAGTAAATTCAGGAGCGTTTATGCAGCAGACCTTGATAACGATTCAAGAAACGAGATCCTTGCAGCATCAGGGTATGAAATAGTAACTCATGTGCGAAAGATTTGTTATTGTGATGTTTATGCACTTAACAAAAGGTTAGGTCTTGAATGGAAATTTAAAGCACACGAGGACAGGATTTTAATTGAAGAATATACGGATATTTATGCAGAAGACCTTGATAATGCCAGGGATTCAAATAATAAAACACACAAGGAGATTATTACAAGCACGAGCAGGGGGATAATTTATGTTCTAAGAAGCGATAATGTGAATATTGACGACTACGGTTATGCAACAAAAAATAATTTGAGATGGAACTATACTCTTGACGGTGTTGCCGAGGTTTATGCAACTGATCTGGATAATCCCCTGGAAATGAGGGAAAAAACAGGTTATCCCTGCGATATTGATAAACTCAATGAAACAGAAAAACTGGAGAAGGGAAGACCGATGTGTTATGAATGTGCTATAGGTTCGTGTGACGATAAATGCGATGTATCGTGCAGGGAGGTTATTGCAAGTTCTGCAGGGGGAACTGTCTATGTTTTCCAGGGAAACGGGACATTAAGATGGAGTTACAAAACCGGCGGCAGAATTACAGGCACTTCCGTATCAGACATTGATAATGACGGCAGAAAAGAAATCATTGTCGGTTCCGATGATGTTTATGTTCTTGATAACAACGGGAAATTGTTAATGAATTACAAAACGCAAAAAAAAGTTCTCAGCGTCCATACGGCAGACCTTAATAACGATAATATTAAAGAAATTATTTCCGGAACAGATGACGGATTATACATCATCGGCATTGACGGCACACTCTATGAAAAGATGCACGCTTCAAACATTAAAAGCGTTTATTCATCAGACATTGACGGCGACGGCATCAAGGAGATTATTGCAGGCATCGGCTGGAGTGCCTATATCTTTAAAACAAACCAGACCATACTTTACGAACGCAGTGCGGAGATGCACTACAAAATCGCACGGGATTATTACGAAAAAGAAAATTACAATACTGCCTTAATTTATGCAAATAAGTCCCGCGAGCAGTACACTGTCGCCCGCATCCCGGGGGGAATTTCAAAGTCAGAAGAATTCATGTCAGATATTGAAAACAAAATTTATATAAAATTAAAGGAAGATGAAGCTGGCGAGTATCTTGAAATCGCTCAATTTTATTACAATTTAAGCAACCAGACATACGCGACAAATCAAACTGTACCGAAAGGCATAGCAGACAGCATAGCAGATAAAATAACTCAAATGATTAAGGTTGATGAAAAAAACCTTGTTGCATGCGAGATTAACGGAACAGTTGTTAATGCAACACCCGAATACTGCGCAGGGGAATATGCAAAACTTGCAAGGGCAATTTACCTAGAATTGGGATACGAGGATATGGTTAATCTGACCGATTCCATGATTCCGGGAAGCAAGAAGGCAGAGGTTAATGAAACAACAGGCAATGCACAGGTTGAATCCGCACCTGAAGAAAAAGATTTAATTAAACAACTGATAGACAGGGAACTTAAATTTTTCGGGATACCGGCGCTCTACCTTATTATCCCGGTAGTTTTCATTTTAATTGTGAGGTTGAATTATTATATTTCAAAGAGGAGAAGGGAGAAGGGAGGATAAATTATAAATCAAATTTTCAATCATAAAGCGAGTTCCCATTCGCATCAATTCCTACAATTAAAGGTCCGAATTTTTTAACCTTCAATTCCCACACCGCCTCCGTATCTCCGAGTTCATCCATCCAATAGACATTCTCAATTTCTCTGATTGCTTCTGCAAGAATGACTCCGCATCCTCCCGGGGTGGAAAGATAGCAGCAGCGGTTTTCTTTCATGTAATTTGCAACCTTCCTGTTCATCCCTCCTTTACCGATTACGACATTAAAGCCCAGTTTTTCCATTGCAAGCAGTTCTATATCATTCATCTTCCAGCTTGTTGTCGAACCTGCGGAGATTGCTTTCCAGGAATCATTTTCTTTTTTCATTACCGGTCCGCAGTGCCAGATTATTTCTCCTTTAAGCGAGAAAGGAAGCGTGTCCCGAAATTTTAATGCCTTCACATGCGCCCGGTCCCTGAAAATGAAAAGCCGTCCCGTGAGAAAGACAATATCTTCTAAATTCAAATTTTTTATTTCATTTTTGCTCATCGGCGCGTTCGTGTTAATAAAATTTAATCTGGTCATTATTTTTATTTTTTTGTATCTATTAAATTATTTAATTTTTTATAAATTATAATAAACTTAAGTTTTTCAATTTTCCCGTAATTTTTCAATTTTTCAATCCATTTTTCAATTTCAAAAATTTTCCCATTTTTCAATGCTCCTTGCGGATGCCTTTCCCATTTTCCGGGACAAAAATCCCGCATTTAACATGAGTGTTATCCCACCCAAAAATATAACAACAGGTAATAAAATGAAACCAAAATTTACAAAAAATTCAGGCATTCTGGAAAATGTTTCTGTCCCTGACAATAAAGGCGGCTTAAATTTTGAAACCGGTTATGAAAACGAAAACGGGGATAATATAACCGTAATTATAATCATAATTAAATTCAACTTCCGGCAGGGAGCAAAGTCAACGATGTCAAGAACGATTGCAAAACCTGAAAGCAGGGAGATTGTTGAAAAGATTGAGGAAGGGATGAGCACGAGAATAAATCTGGTCGGGTGGATGAGGAAATGAATTAAAATTTAATTTTCCCCCCCTTCCCTTTATTGCTCAACCATCAGCACTTCACCCATTGTTGTTTTAACATAGACGGACCGGATTTTATCTTCTGTTATCTGCCTTTTTATTGCGCTCATGACCGCCATTGCATTTTCAGCGAGGTCTTCTATACTCATATCTTCGGTGCCGATGGGTGCATGAACCGTCGGGTTTTTCTTTGAGGTGATGGTTATTGTTTTTCTCAGGCGCTCAATTATCGGCTCAATCGGGACCTTCGGAGGAAGCGGCTGCGGCATCTTTGCTCTCGGTCCAAGCACAATACCCCAGCTTCTCCCGATTACCGGCATAAGATCGGGCTGTGCAAGAAATTTATGGCAGGAATTTGCATAATTTCTCATCTTTCGCTTACTCTTTGCATATTCTAAGATGTCCTCTTTTCCAAGGACATACCCTGTTAGTTCTTTTGCCTGAAGGGCTGTATCGCCGTCTGCAAAAATACCGATTGGAAGGTCCTTGCCCCTGCCTTTTGGAAGCATGACATCTAATTTTAATTTATATTCGGGTTTTTCCATCTGGACATCCTTAAAATTCACGCAAACTTCAACCGACTGTTTAAAATTCTTTTTTTTCTTTTTTTCAAGCAATTCCGTAATTTTAACAACAAATTTTTTCTTTTCCATTTTTTATTCCCTCCTACAACTTAATGTAATATAATGTAATATTCAGTAGTGTAGTAAAACGGGTTATCTTAGATATTAAATTTCAGAAATAAAAACAATTTTAATTAAATTTAAATTTATTTGCATTTAATACTTAATATAAAAACATAAGAAAACCAGGGGGTTTGGTGCGATAATCCGATTACAACCCGATTAATATCATGGAAATTCCAAATCAAAACAACATCGTAAAATGGATAAAAACAAACATTATATTCGCCGCGGGCATATTAATGTTTATTTCAGGGACCCTGTTATTTGCAAGGGAAACCGGGCTGAATATGCATCTGTTTTACCAGATAATCTCAACGATGACCACGCTGGGTGCATCTTATGATGAAAACACGCCCCCCTTATCTATTGTACTTGCAATAGCGCTTCTTGCGATGTCAGGGGCAATATTAATATTCGGGGTTATGACAAGCCATATAGGATTAAAAATGAAAGAAGTTGAGAAAAATATACTGTGTGAAATCAAAGGGAATCCGCTTAAACTAAAAGGGCATATAATAGTATGCGGTTACGGCGGAACCGGTGAAGCGGTCGTAAAATACCTGTTATCAAAGAAACAGGATGTCCTGATAATTGAAAAAGACCCGGGAAGAGAGCAGGAATTGAAGCATCTTAAAGGCATAAAGTACTATGTCACGGGTGATGCAAAAAATAAAGGTGTTTTACGGCAGGCGTGTATTGAAGACGCGCTCGGGATGATAATTACGCTTTCCAACAGCAGCGAAAACATATTTGTTGCATTGATTGCAAAACAACTGAACGAGAAATTAAGGATAGCAACACGCGTTGAAGATATAAACCTCAAGGAATCGTTTTTTGAAAGATACGGGGTAGATGACATTATCCCTGTATCTATCGGGGAAATAGGCAGCGAATTACTCGGTATGGCAATAATAAGACCGCATGCGGCATCTTTCATTCATGAAGTTTTAACAACCGAGGGGGAGCATGTTATCGGGGGCGTGGAAGTAAACGAGAACTCCCTTCTTTCCGGAAAAACGGTTGGTACGATAAGAACATGCATACACAAGGGAATATCAAACAAAAAACTGGATGTTAAAAACCTGGGGCGGTGCATGAAAAAATCTTATGAAGAATGCCAGGATGTTGATTACGAGATGGGAATAATCGCAATAAAAAGAAACGGTAAGGTAAGCATACCCCACTGGAAAACAAAGATATGCGCAAACGATGTTTTGCTTGTAATAGCAAGAGAAGAACTCATAGAGCCGATAAAGTCACTTGGTGCGGGTCAAGGATAAGTATCGTAATACACAATAGTGGCATAATAAAATAATAATTTAATCAACCGTGGCTTCTCTCGTGCAGTGTTTCTTCCTCTTCAACAACTGTCTTTCCCGCGACAACCTCATCAATACTGTGCACGGTTCCCGATGCCTTTGAAATCATATTATTAATTTCAGACATATTCAAAGAAGGACCTTCAATTGTCACTTTAATATTTTCAACTTCCTTGTCCATCTCATAAACGCTTATATTGGCTCCGTCAACGCCTTTCAAACCCGCGAGCTGCACTGCAAGCTGCGCTATATCAGGGTCGTGAGGTTTTAAAACATCCAGGACTATTTTTCGTATTTCTACCATTTGTTTAATTGAAATAATAATTTATATTAAAATTTAGAATTAAGGAATTAAAAATGATTTTTTAAACTTCAAGAAATTTATCGCAAAATTGAATCATCTGACCGACAAATTTCGGTTCAAGTTCTTTTTTTGTGAGCATAAAAATACCTCTCATGTTAAATGCCCTTGTTCTCTGTATTGAATAATTAATGAACTGAAGAACGGTTTTCACATCATTGTAGATGAGAAGCGTTGATATGGAATCAAAAAATAAAAATTTATTATTTCCCTGCATCTCGTCGACATAAGTGGTTATATACATGTTGATTTCCTCCAAACTTTCGGGGTGGGATACATAACCGCACCGGTCTATCGGCTTTTCTATGCCTGCTGTCTTTGATATGCAGTCCACGAAATAAGCATTTTTCGTGTCTATATTTCTGCTTTCAAGTATTCCTATTAAATTATCGGCAGACCTGTTCATTGTCAAACATACGCCTTCTGCTTTAAACTGGTTCAGCATAACTTCAAGAATAAAGAGATAAACCTCAAAATAATTCTCCGCGGATGTGCTTATCATCGCCATGGAATTTTCCTGCAACTTTTTGAATTCCTTTTCTAATTCAAATAATTTTCTTTTGTCAACAAACATTTTTGTATTGTGATTTATTTCAACTTATACCGGCTTAATCTCGCTTTTATTTGAAATTATTGAGAATACAACAAGTATCCCGATCATTATGCAAAACAGGCAGTCTCTGGCTTCGTTCATAAATGAGGGATAAAACCCTGAAATATTGAATAGTGTTGCAGACGCCCATAACGCCCCAAGAGCCATTGCCATCCCGAATATAAACCATACCTGCGATGCGAATCTTGTTAAATGATAGTTCCTGTATGCGTAAATGCAGGCGATTATAAAACCGAGGATACCTATGAAATCCACAAAAATAAGTATTAAATTCATTTTTTGAACACCTCTTTCTCTTTCATTTTTTTCATTTTTTCAATTCTTGCTTTCCTGCCTTCCTCAATCACATTCATCATTCTTTTGTTCGCAAGGTAGGCTCCTGCCGCAAACAAAAATCCTGCAAACATGATGCCGAATGAATGCTCAAATAAATTAAAAAAATAATTATAAAAACTGTAAACATCTTTAAGTATTGCAAAAACCAATCCTACCGCAAGGAAAGCGTAGGCATTGTAAATGAACCTCAGTTCTTTATTCACCCTGTAATCTTTTATTATGAAATAAAAACCTACAAGGACAATTACAAGCGCCGTTATTTTGCCGGGGTCTATCATTTTTAAGTGTATATAATAAATATTGTATTCAATTTAAATAAATTAAACGAGAATTTTTGCATAATTTTCACACCTCTAAAATTTCCGGGTAATTTACTCCCAATTTTCAAACCATCCGGAATACTTCTCAAGCGCATCAACCACTCTCGGACCGGGTCTTGAAGCAATATCGGCGTCAATAAAATAAATATTTTTATTTTTCACTGCATTAATATCCCTCCACTGCCCGTTTTTCTTGAGCCAATCATCTATGCTCGTTTCTTTTATGCCGTGCGAGTCAATAATGATTATGTCAGGGTTTCTTGTAATAACGGATTCCTTGTTTGTGATAAAATAATCGGTCGGCGCTCCTTTCGGAAGGTCGTAGGAAAATATGTTCTTTCCGCCTGCGATTTCAATTGCATCTTCTATGAATGCGTCAGGACCGATTGTCCAGAGGGGGTCGTTCCAGATGATATAAAAAACCCCCGGCTTTGATTTCATATCCCCGGCTGTTTTTTTAACCGAATCTATCCTTCTTTGCATGTCTCCGGTTAAATTTTCTGCTTCCTTTTTCCTGTTTGTCAAAATCCCGATTAATTCAATATTTTCAAGTACTCCTGAAACGGTATCTGCATCAAATGCAGTTAGCGTAATCCCGAAATTATCAAGTTGCAGGGAAGCTTTTTGCTGGACGCCGGAAGCCATTAATACAATATCGGGAGATGAATTGACAACAAGTTCAAGGTTAACTGTTCCAAACTCGCTTACAACAGGTTTTCCTGCCGCTTCTTCCGGATAATTACAGTAATTTGTAACACCCACAATTTTATTTTCAAGACCGAGAGCAAACAGGATTTCAGTATTAGCAGGACTCAGTGAAATTATCCTCTGCGGTTCGCTGTTTATTGTTACGGTTCTTTTGAGATTGTCCGTAAGGGTTAAAGGATAAGTTACTTTTATTTCACTTCCGTTGTTTTCGGAAATGTTTGCAATCGTATTTTTTAACTTCTCCTTTTCGTCATCGCTGTTGTTTATGGAACCTGTTAATTTTTCTTCATTTAAATTTACGCACCCGGACAATGTTAAAATTCCGATTATTGCCGAAACAATTAATATATTTATTTCAATTTTCATCTTTGCCTTTTCTTTTTACAAAAAACATTAAAAGGATAATGAAAATAATAATTAAAATTATTAACAACACAGGCGCATCCGGCGAAAGCAGAAAGCCGGGTTCTTTTGCTTGTACATCTGCTGCATCTGTCTTTTCATCCGCGGCGGCATCCGGTGCTTTTGCCCCCTCCAGTATCACGGTTTCTTCAACAATTTTTTCTTCACATACCCCGTCATTGCAGTATTTGCTTTCGCAGTCAGAATCCTGCACGCATGCACACTTACCATCATTGCACCTTCCTGTCAAACACTCCTCGTTGCGTTTACACCCGTCACCCAGTGTTATTAATTTTTTACAAATTCCGTTGCCGCAGTATTCGCCCGGATTACAATCAGTGTTTAATTTGCATTCAATACATCTGCCCTTAAAACAATTATCGGAATTACATTCATAATTTTCACTGCAATTCCCCCCTGTCTTCTTTTTTTCCTCGCAAATTCCAAGCAAACAATACTCTCCGGTATTGCAATCATTATCCGATTCACATTCAATGCAAACCCCGCCGCTGCAAATTCCGGTTTCGCATTCCTCGCTTCCCGTGCAGTTCTCACCGGTTAACCCCGTACATAAATCAAAGCCGTCGCAGTCCTCATCTATTTTATTACAGGAAATTTCCTTTGCCCCCGGATAAATGCCGGGATTTGAATCATCACAGTCGGTTCCTGTTGAGCATTTCGCTGTTCCGTTGTAGCCGTCATTATCATTATCGGAACAACCGCCGCGAGAGTTATGCCCCGGTTTATGCCCCGGTTTTGTTCCCGGTTCTGCCTGCGGAATGCAGATGCAATCCGCTGCATTACAAATCTCTCCCTGCGGGCATGCACAGCCGGGATCACAACAATCCACAAGAGTATTGCAATTATCATCCACCCCGTTTGTACATATCTCAGCAGCACCGGGATTAATTACGGAATTATTATCGTTGCAGTCAACGATTCCGCAGTTCCCGTTAAATGTAGTATTATAACTGTCACCGTCCGCATCAACGCATCTGGAACAGGAGTATTTGCAGGAAGTTTGATTTGCTGTCGTGTCGTTGTATCCTCCCGCGATGTCGCAAGTATTTTCATCGCCAAAAGTCCCGGTTCCTGCTACAACATTTATGTCCCCGTCACCGTTATTGCAGATTGTGTTTGAATTAATTTTATTATTATTTGCAAACTCAACGGATTTTAAATAATCAATTGAAATCCCATAATTATTATTTGTTATCGTATTTGAATTAATTTTATTATTATCAGTGTCCCCGTCAAGAAAAATCCCGTAATAATTATTATAAATTTCATTACTCGTTATTTCATTATTATCGGAATTTGTGTACAATAAAAGAATGCCGTACTCGCCGTTTCCATAGACCTTGTTATTTTTTACCGCATTATTCCCGGAGTGAAGTACATTAATTCCCGATTGCCCGTTATTATAGCAGAGATTGTCGTTTACAACGCAGTTGTTTGAGGGATATAAATCTATCCCGCTTCGCCCGTTGTCATGGCAATTATTATTTATTATTTGATTGTTATCCGAATGATCATATATCGCTATTCCGACATTATCATTGCTATGCACATTATTATTTCTTATTATGCTGTTTGTAAGAACGCCTCCCGTACCCATCCCGGTGATTATCCCGTTGCTAAAATGACTTATTGAATTAAAATTTTCAATAATCAGATTGTTGTGACCCCCGGCTTCTATTTTAATTCCTTCCCCGCTTCCGTGACCGGTTAAATTATAGTTTGCACCGTCAATTGTAATATTATCAGCCCCGGCAATAAATCCGTCTCCCGAACAATTTAAATCACAGGTCATTTTGCACGATTCCGTAACTTTGTTCCCGCAGACAAAAACAACCGATGAATTTGTAATTGATTCGCATCCGCATCCGCAGACGCCCCCTTCATCAATAATATTATTACAATTATCATCCCTGCCGTTGCAGGTTTCATTTGCCGCGGGGTGAATTAAATAATTATTATCATTGCAGTCATTTCCCTCCGTCTCCCGGCATCCTTTGGGCGTGCAGTTAACTGTATCACAGGTCCCGCAAACATTCCTGTCAAAATAGGTGTCGTTATCGTCATCACAGAAATATATGGTTATATCAGGGTATATTTCTTTCAGGGTATAAAAATCAGGGACATTTCCGTAACCAAGCCCGATACCGACAACATCGCCGTCTCCTGCACAGTAATGCCCTGCAATTGTTGAATAATCACCGTTCCAGCAGAAATTATTTGCAGTTCCGCCGGGACCCATACCGATGCTCATGCTGTGCCATTCTGTTTCGTGATTTTTATGCAAATTAAAACTCCAGTACCAGCTCCAGTCAGCGGGCGGGCAGATATTATTGATGCATTCAAGAGAAAATCCCAGGTTAATGTAATTTGTATAATTATACTGCATCCCTGATTTTTCAAAAATTTCTTTACCGCTTGCATATTCCTGAACCCTTACCCATGTCGTGAATGTCGTGCTGTTTGGAAATTTTATTACCAGCCCGACGGTTATGTTTTTTGACGGGGATACGCAGATTTCGTTCATACATTTATCGCTCACGCATTCCGGGTTTGATGAACAGTTTTCACCGTCATTTTTCAATACCTTTGATAAATTACAAATTCCTGTTAAATTATAATTATCTAAATTTCCTGCGTTACTTGCCGCAAAACCGAGAACATCTCCTTCCTGTGCGCAGTAATGCCCCCCGTAAGATGAATAATTCCTGTTCCAGCAGAAATCATTTAAATTTCCTCCAGGACCCATGCCGACAGGCATTGAATTCCAGGTTGTTTCATTAATTTTAATTAAATTAAACCCCCACCACCAGCTCCAATCAGCCGGCGAGCAATTATTATTGATACAGTTCAACATAAACCCCCAGTCGGCATTATCCGAGCCGTTAACATTTATCCCTGATTTTTCAAAAATTTCCATACCCTCAGAATATTCCGGAACCTGTACGCATTTCGTGATTGTTGAATTATCCGGGAATTTGACAACCAGTCCGACGGTTATGTTTTCTGCCTGCGACACGCAAACACAGTTAAAACATTTACCTCTCCTACATTCTGAATTAGTTGTGCATGATTCATTATCCTGTTTCAGGCAAATTCCGGTTAAATTATAATTCTCTAAATTCCCGGCGTTACTTGCCGCAAAACCGAGAACATCCCCTTCCTGTGCGCAGTAGTGTCCGTCATAAGATGAATAATTCCTGTTCCAGCAGAAATCATTTAACGCTCCCCCGGGTCCCGTCCCGACAGGCATTGAATTCCAGTTTGTTTCATTAATTTTAATTAAATTAAACCCCCACCACCAGCTCCAATCAGCCGGCGAGCAATTATTATTTATACAGTTCAACATAAACCCCCAGTCAGCATTATCAGAGCCGTTAACATTTATCCCTGATTTTTCAAAAATTCCTATACCCTCAGAATATTCCGGAACCTGTACGCATTTCGTGATTGTTGAATTATCCGGGAATTTGACAACCAGTCCGACGGTTATGTTTTCTGCACCTGAATTATTTATTAATATCAAAAATATCAATCCTGCGATTATTTTTTTAATGCCAGGGGTTTCCATTTTTTGTATTTTTTATTGTACTACAAACTATATGACTCGCACCATGCTTGCCATTGATGAGTTATACGAATCAATGCTTGAACGGTAGTGAATGCGTATTTGCGGTATGGGATTGTAAATCCCATATTCCGAAGGAATGATCAACCTTTTCCGAAGGTTGTTTTTTATTTTCAGTTGGATAAAATATCCAACACAATAAAATATTAGATGTATTTAAAAATAAATTCAATATTTAGGAATTGCAAGGGACTTTGCACAAAAACCTTTTTCCTCTCTTCCAGTAAGTTGATATTCCCGGGATGCTTAAATTCGTGAATATCCTAATTTTAGTTACTCTGTTTTTAAATCAACGATAGTGGGGAATTTGGAATTAACATAACTTCCGGCGAAAAAAGAACACCCCCCGGCGGCGGGAATAAAATCACGGTTTACATTCATGAAGTGGAAACTAATCGCGGGCAAGATTACCGGGGATGCAAAAATAGGTTTCTCCGGCGAACTCAAAAACAGCATTCAATTTATCGGGCGTGGAAACAATAAAACCCAGGGAGTTTATCAGTAACTGAGATTCCAATCTCTCCTGATTTTTAAAATAAATTTTAAAATAAATAAAATGCACCATTATCGCTTATTAGAGACCTCTGGCTTTCCCACCCTTTCAATTGACGGAATCAGGATGCACAGGACAAAGGATACAAACCCGGAAGATGATGCGAGAGCAAAGGTTTCTGCACTAAACATACGGGAGGGAATTCTCCTTGACACATGCTGCGGTCTCGGATATACTGCAATTGAATCCGCAAAATACGCTTCTCTGGTTGTGACTTATGAAAAAAGTCCCGAAGTTATTGAACTTGCAAAACAAAACCCCTGCTCAAGGGAATTGTTTTTAGATGAAAAAATCACACTTATTGAAGGGGATGTTTTCAACGAAATAAAAAAATTTAATAACAATTATTTTAATTACATTATTCACGACCCTCCAAGATTGGCATTTGCAGGAGAACTCTACGGAAGTGTATTTTACATGCAATTATTCCGGGTGCTTGCGAGAGGTGGAAAAATGTTTCACTACATCGGGAGCCCGGGGGCAAGATACAGGAATAAGAACATAAAAAAGGGGGCGGTAAGAAGGTTAATGGATGCGGGGTTTCTGGTTAGGAAGAGAGACGAACTTTTAGGGCTTATATGCGTTAAACCCTGGAAAA
The DNA here is from genome assembly GCA_001723845.1 of Candidatus Altarchaeales archaeon WOR_SM1_SCG. GTDB lineage: Archaea > Altiarchaeota > Altiarchaeia > IMC4 > WOR-SM1-SCG > WOR-SM1-SCG. The sequence continues at coordinate 3,270 of MCBE01000205.1, read as the reverse complement.
AAGTATTATATCCTGAATTGTAATTATCTTTAAAATTAATATATTTTAATTAAATCTAAAAAATTAATTATTATGAAAATTTTTAATATTAAAAGAAAAGGGCAGGTATTTACATGGGATCTTGCGATTTCAATTGCAGTGTTTCTAATAGTTTTAGCTATGCTTTTTTATATGTGGGATTCAACAGTCACGAAATCAACGGAAATTAAAGATATTTATGAAATGGAAATTATCGCAACGGAAGTTACAGAGCAGCTTATAAGGACGCCCGGGATCCCGCGCGACTGGGAAATAAAGGAAAACGGGAGCTATAAATATAATGTTAGTAACATAACTGCATTAGGGCTTGCAAATGTTGAGCCGAGGGTCCTGAATGATGAAAAAATTTTAAGGTTCGTGGACCTGGATTACAGGGAGATAACGCCTTTGATTGGAACAAGGCAATATGATTTTTATTTTAATATGACTTATATTAACGAAACAACAAATAACGAAGAACAACTTTTTATTGGCGGTAAAGAAATTTTCTGCGGCGTAAAAAAAAGCAGCGAGGCATTTGCACTGACCGCGAAAAGAACCGCTATTCTCAACGATACGATTGTAAGAATATATTTCACGGTCTGGACAAACAGGACATATGCCCCGTCAATTTACTAAAAAAATTTAAATTTAATTTTTAATATTTAAGCGTGCTTCTTGATTTCTTCTTTGAGCCATGCAGAAGCATCATCTCCTTTCATTAAGTTTTCAAGTTCCGAGGGGTCGGACATTTCAATCTTGTAAATCCAGCCCTTGCCGTAAGGGTCCTCGTTTATGATTGCAGGATTATCCAGTAGTTCCTCGTTTACCGCAGAAACGGTTCCCGAAACAGGTGCATAGATTTTACCCACCCATTTTCCGGTTTCTATTGTCCCTACTTCATCATCCTGGCTTACCTCGTCGCCTTCAAACGGGGATTCAACATAACTTATCTCTCCTGCAAGTTTCTGCGTGAAATCATTAATCCCGACTACTGCTTTGTTTCCTTCAACTTTTGCATACACATGCCCTTTATGATAATAAAGGTCATCCGGCATATCGTATCCTTGTACATCCATTTTTGTTTATAATTTTATTATAATTTTATAATTTTTTTATTTATTTCTGCAAATTCACACCTTTAATTTTTCTCTTTAATTTTGCATAAATTGCATAATCAACATATTCCTTGTTTTCAATGTAATTTTTAAGCGGATTTGGATTTTTCCTTCTCTCGTTTTCCCCTGTAACTTTAATTATAAAGGCATCGCTTCCCGCTCCCGAGCCAAACGACGAAACAAGAATCATCTCATCCGCTTTTGCATTGTCCAATACATTCACAAGTCCTAACGGTGAGGCGCCTGAATATGTGTTTCCTATCCAGGGCGTAATAAGCCCTGTTTTCATCTTCTCTTCGGGAATTTTAAGCATTTTTGCCGCCTGCAATGGAAACTTGCCGTTCGGCTGGTGAAATACAACATAGTCAAAATCATCAACAGTCATGTTGTTCCTTTTCATTACACCTGCTGCTGCGGAAGTGACATGTTTGAAATACGCGGGCTTCCCGGTAAACCTTGCACCGTGTTTCGGGTATTCTTCGCCTTCACGCCTCCAGAAATCCGGGGTATCCGTGGTAAAGGAATAGGTGTCAAGGATTTCCGCAACAACATTGTCATTTCCGATTATAAACGCAGCTCCTCCTGCACTTGCGGTGTATTCCAGTGCATCTCCAGGTCTTCCCTGTGAAGTATCTGCTCCAATTGCAAGCCCGTATTTAATCATTTTTGAAGAGACAAGCCCCATCGCTGTTTGAATTGCTGCTGTTCCCGCCTTGCATGCAAATTCATAATCGGCAACTGTTAAGTCAGGAGTCGCATGTATTGCCTCTGCAACAATCGTTCCCGTTGGTTTTACCGCGTAAGGGTGTGATTCCGAGCCGACATAAATTGCCCCGATGTCTTTCGGGTTAATGTTTGCGTGCAAAACCGCGTTTCTTGCCGCCTCAACGCTTATTGTTGCGGTATCTTCATCAAACGCGGGAACCGACTTTTCAAAAACCATAAGCCCTTTACTCATTCTTTCCCCGTCATCTCCCCACACTTTCGCGATTTCCTCCGCTTTTATCCTGTACCTTGGTACATAACCTCCGTAGCCGACAATTCCAACCATGTTAGTGTTAATTATTTAATTTTAATAATTATAATTAAATTAAAATTCAGTAAATATTAAGGGATTATTAAATGAACCGTTGAAAAGTCAAAGAGAAACTTGACAAACTTAAAATAAGAAGCATTGATGATGATTCAAAACAGCATCCGGGGGAGAAATATTACCGCCGGGAGATGAAAGGCGTTCCCGTGGTTTGAAGTTAGTCCAAGGGATTTAAAAGCAGGAAAGGTTTTTGTCGCCCGCCGCGATACCGGAGAGAAATTTGCACTGGATTTTGATGAAATTAATGAAACTAAAATTTCTGAATTATTTAAAAATATTGAGGATAATTTACGAAACACGGCACAAAAAAGATTTGAAGAGAAATTCTTTAAACAGGGATTTTCACAGAGGCATTATCTATCATAATTAACCCTACCTTCTCTGCAAGTTTTTCATCTGAAAAATCTCAAAATCACTAACCTGCGGACATATGTTATTATTTTGTTATCTCTTCAGAGTATGACCTACATGACACCTAAAATTTTCAAAAATCCGAGCTATAGTTACATGGTTTCATAGAAAACACATTATTGAGGGTGCTATATCTATCTGTTTTTTCTAACATCCACAGAATTTAGCACCGATCCATTTTTATAGTATGTATCATAATTCTATATACTATTAACTCACTTACACACCAAAAATGGACCCACAACAATATTTTCTGGAACCGAACACCCCTGATCAAAAAAAGTATGATGCCCTCAGGGCATATTATCTGGAAGAAGGAGCCACGCAGAAGAAAATCGCAAAGCGTTTTGGTTATGCTATCCCAACATTCAAAGGTATTGTTTCAGATTTCAAACAAGGAAAACTGCAATTCTTCCCTGAAAAAAAGAATGGGCCAAAAGGTCGGCGAACACCTGAAAAAGTAACTGGGAAGATAATCTCATGGAGAAAAAAGAACCTTTCAGTATATGACATATATGATAAACTCTGCGAAGAAAACCTCAAAGTCAGCATCAACACGATTGATCGGATTTTGAAAGATGATGGATTCACAAAATTGCCGCGAAGAACGCAAGACGGGAGGGGTTTTAC
>MCBE01000204.1 GCA_001723845.1 Candidatus Altarchaeales archaeon WOR_SM1_SCG | reverse complement strand
TTTTCCCTCTCACAGAGAGTATTTATATTTTTATTGAATCCCATATATTAATATAGGAAAGAGAGTAAATAAATTGATGAAGTTTATTTTACTCACTTTTTTAGAATAGCCGATAGTCATGTATAATAAAAAGGGAATATAAAAAATTCATACCCCAAAATGACAAACCATATTAAAAAGGCATTGCAGTTAATGGAATTTGTTTTAAAAGAAGGTGAAAGCGGTATTTGGCATAAGAAATACCCTAAACATAATAATTATGAGATAACCGTTACTCTTGATAATTCTAATTTTAGAAAATCAAAAATTGATTATGGTAAATCTATTAAGAAAGATAGAGAAACAACTTGTAATTTTTCTCAACAGGAAAATTTTGTTATTTTAGAGTGTGTTAATAGATTGCTTGAAAAAGGTTATGCACCAGATAAAATTTATTTAGAAAAGTATTATCAAACAGGAAGAAGTGGAAGTGGTGGTTATTTAGATATTCAAATTTTGGATGAAAGACAAGAAAGTTTTTTGATGATAGAATGTAAGACATTTGGAAATGAGTTTGAAAAAGAGGAAAATAAAATGTATGAGAATGGTGGGCAGTTATTCTCCTATTACAACAACGATAGAAAAACAAGATACTTATGCTTATATTCTTCTGTATTTGATAATTTTCAAATACAATATAAGAACAACATTATAAAAATAACTGAAGAAATAAAAAGTTCTACAAATCAACAAGAGGCGTATGAAAATTGGAAACCTCAAATTTTTGAAAAAAGAGGTATTTTTGAGGAAGGTATAACCCCCCATCTTATAAAGTTTAAGGGATTAACAAAAAATGACTTAAAACCGCTGACCAAGAGGGATGTTTCAAATACGAATAAAGAAGATAGAAGGGACATCTTTAATAGGTTTGCTGAAATATTAAGGAGAAATGTTATCTCGGATAAAACAAATGCTTATAATAAAATTTTCAATCTGTTTTTATGTAAAATTGTTGATGAATATGAAAGAATAGGTGATGAAAAACTAAAATTTCAGTGGGAAGAAAACGAAACTAACGAGGATGTTTTATTGAGATTAAAT
>MCBE01000203.1 GCA_001723845.1 Candidatus Altarchaeales archaeon WOR_SM1_SCG | reverse complement strand
GAATTATGTTCCTGCATTAATCGCAGTTGAGCAGGACTACACGGGGGATGCAAAGAAAAACGCGCTTGCAATTGCAAAGGCAATCGGGGCAACAAGAGCAGGCGTTATTGAAACAACCTTTACGGAGGAGACAGAAACCGATTTATTTGGAGAGCAAGCAGACCTTTGCGGCGGATGCACCGAATTAATCCTTGCATCATACCAGACGCTTGTTGACGCGGGATACCAGCCGGAAATTGCATACTTTGAAACCCTGCACGAATTAAAATTAATTACCGATTTAATTCAAGCAGGCGGCATAGAACACATGTGGAAGAATGTTTCCAACACCGCAGAATACGGCGGCAGGACAAGAGGAAAGAAAATAATTACGGAGCAGACAAGAGAAAACATGAAGCAGATGCTTGAGGATGTCAAATCAGGCAAATTTGCAGAAGAATGGATTGCAGAAAAAGATGCAAAAATGCCGAACCTCAGGAGAATGCGCGAGGAGGGTGCTGGAATGCAGATTGAAAAGGTCGGTGCAGAACTTCGTAAGATGTTTGTCAGGAAGTAAATGTTATAAAAATTCAACAATCGCTATTTGAAAAATTTAAAAGAATAATTGGAAAGGTTGCATATAATCTATGTCATGTAATCGTAAAAATAACCAAAAATGACCCTAAAAACATTTGATGTCCAAGAAGAAATATACAATAAATTTTCTCATTTTTGCACGGAACACAAAATAAGCATGGGCAGGCAAATAGAATTATTCATGGAGTCAATGATAGAAACCGAACCGGAAGCCAAACGAGAATATCTTGAAAAACTTGAGGAAATTAGAAAAGGAAAATTCATTAAGGTTAAAAGTTTTGCAGAACAGTATGGATTGTGAACAAGAATATGGATTGGAGATTTCTGATGAAGCAAATAAGAAGTTTGAGAAACTAAAGAAAAAGAGTAAGAAACAATTAGCGGCTATCAACAAGAAAGTTCAGCAAATTCTTGAAACGCCATATCGTTTTAAACCATTGAGGGGGGATATGTTTGGTGCAAGAAGAGTGCATATTGACAAGTCATTTGTTTTAACCTATGAAA
>MCBE01000202.1 GCA_001723845.1 Candidatus Altarchaeales archaeon WOR_SM1_SCG | reverse complement strand
TCCAGGTTTATTACATGTTTACGGGAGGAGAAGCAGGAGTAGCAAACATCGCCCACTTCGGAGGAGCGGTTGCGGGAATAATCTTCGGCTTATATTTCCGGTTTGTTGAGAAAAGGCACCTTACAGGGAGAGTAAAGCAGGGAAGGTATTACTAAAATTTTATTTTTTATTTTAAATTAATTTTAAATTAATTTTAAAATTTATAAGTTATTTTCTATTAAATATTTGAATCTAATTATTTATTACAAAAAATGACAAATAAAACTCACGGCACCAGACAATCAAATGCAAGAGCCCCGCAAAAATTTAAAAGTAATGTTTCGGATAAAGGTGGCAGGATAAAAATAAAAAAGACAAACACAAATTACAGCGATGTCAGCAAAACGATGGAACGGGGTCCCAGGGAGTTCAAAAGCAGGGCTTCCGATAAAGAAGGCGAGATAATGGAAATCGCGGAAAGAAATGTAATAACAACATACCCCACAACTCCTGTAAAGGATGTTTCAGGACTCATGAGTAAACACGATTTCAGGAGAATCCCGGTAACAGACCCCGGGACCGGGCGATTGGAGGGAATGGCTCTTGCAATGGATATCCTGGACTTTTTAGGCGGCGGCGAAAAATATAATATAATTTTAAATGAATACGGCGGGAATTTTCTTTCTGCGATTAACTGCCACATAAGAAGAATTATGTTTGAAAATTATTCGTTTCTTGACAGGCAGGCATCGTTTGATGATGTGGTGGAAATTATCCTGAAAAAACACCACAGCGCAATTCCTGTTGTTGATAATGAAAATAAATTAGCAGGCATTGTAACCGAAAGAGACATACTTCCAACAGCTGAAAATCTCGGAATCAGCGTGGGGGATGTAATGCATGATGATATTATAACTTCGTCCAGGGGAATGATGATTTCCGATGTTTCAAAAATCATGGTGAGAGGCAGGAAAAGACGGCTTCCTGTGATTGAAAATGACCGCCTGATCGGAATTGTTACGGTATTTGATGTGCTTCGTTTCTTAGGCAGGGGCGAATTTAAAGGAACTATTGCAGAAGATGTCTTAAGTACGAGGGTTGAAGA
>MCBE01000201.1 GCA_001723845.1 Candidatus Altarchaeales archaeon WOR_SM1_SCG | reverse complement strand
AGTATTTTATCATTTGCGTTATTGATTGTAAGCGTGAAGTTTCTGCCGTTTGTCGTTTCGGTATAGCCAGACACAACATTTCCGTCAACCGTAACGCTTAAAGTTGTGCCAACATTCCAGTTCAGAGGAAGCGTGTCTGTGACTTTCTCTATATCTATGCCATAAACATTATCATTTTTGACAGTTACCGTTATATTAACGGGTTGACCGGGTTGTACTGGTTTAAACTTTATCGTTTGACCGCCGGGATGCGGTGACCAATCCTTTGATACGGAAACATTTGGAGCCGACAGGTGAGTTACCGTTACTGATGCATTGTTTGTTGGATATACCTTACCCATTCCGTCTTCAAATGTACCGCTTATATTGTTTGGTCTGATTTGTGATGATTCAATATCTCCGGCTACATGCGCATTGAATAATAATTCTTTCCCTGCCGAAGTAACAGTACCGCAATCCCATTCCAGTAGATTACCGTTCACAGCAGGAGGATTGCAGCCAATGGTTGACTCGCCGGTATAATTAAAGCCCTCTGGTAATATGTCAGTAATTTTAACACTATAAGCAGGACAGGTTTCTGTGGAATCTATTGTTATAGTAAAGGTTATATCAGTTCCCTGGTAATATGTTTCATTCGGGTTTGCAGTCTTGCTGATAGTTACATTAGGTCTGCAAAACTCCTCGCCCTCGGACTCATTCTCAGGTATATTATAGCAGGTATATGCGCCGTCGCAATAAGTCCCGTTAATTTTGTTTGTGACGGGTGAAGTGGCAGTTGAGTTAATCCTGAAATATACATGGAAAGTTAAACTGCTGCCGTTGCTTAATTGATCCCGGTTCCATATCATTATGTCAGGAAGTTGAGATGTATCATTTGTAAATCCGTAAGCAATGGAAGCATCATCAATTATATATATAAGCCCCACCGGAATTGTATCAATTACCGTGATGTTGTGCGCGGTTCCGTCCCCGTTATTGGTCACGGTTATGTCATACTTAAGAAAGCCGCCTATTTGAGCAGGTATTTCCACGCCGCTTGTAGGATCGGTGAACGCTCCGGCGTAGTTTTTACTTATTGTAACGTTCGGAT
>MCBE01000200.1 GCA_001723845.1 Candidatus Altarchaeales archaeon WOR_SM1_SCG | reverse complement strand
GAAAACTACAGGATACTTTATTCCATTGACAGGGAACGAGAGGAGGTTCTGGTTGTGAAAATAGAGAAAAGAAGCGAAACCACATACAAGTAGAGGAAAACATTGTTAAGGATAATTAATTATAGTACACGAACCAATTAGTTAGAAATAAAATTAATAATTAATTTTATTATATCCACCCGGATTTAATTTTATAATTTATTTTCGTCTGATTTGTTATGACATCAACTATATTTAATCTTTTCCCACCGGTGTTCAATCTCTTCTTCATAATATTTGCCAGGTTCAAACGCTTTAGATTTCCCGCTCCTTGCAATTTTACCAAATATTTCCGCGGCATTTGCTTTTTCAACCACATCAAAAATTCTCCCCGCAACATCCTTTTTCAAACACCTCCCGATATGAATCCCCCTTCTTTCCTTATCAACAATAAAAACCTCGTTACTATCACTCCCGAAAACATCCCTGCTTACATCATTTGCAATAATTAAATCCAGATTTTCCTTCTTTAATTTTCTATAAGCCGCCTCAATTAAATCTTCCTCTGGAACGCCATGCTCTGCCTTGAATGCGGCAACAAAAACTTTTGGGAATTTCTCTTTCACGAGTTTTGTCAGTTTCTCGGTTGGCGTTAATTTTAAAATTAATTCTTCTTCCCCTGATTTGATTTTATCTTTTTCCGGAACAATCGTGTAATCGGAAATCGCAGCAGTTGAAATGAAAATATCATAATTATTTTTTAATTCCAAAAGCGCAGCATCGGTCATTTCTTTTGCGGTTCGCACTTTAATTGTTTTAAATTTTCCAGGGATTAAAACCTGCATGCTTCCGGCAATCAAAGTGATGTCATGCCCTCTTTTTTCCGCTTCTTCTGCAAGAGAAAGACCCATTCTACCCGAACTTGCGTTTGTTATGTACCTTACAGGGTCAATCGGCTCCTGTGTTGCTCCTGCGGTGATTAAAATTTTCATTTTAACTTTTTAGGGGATAGTTATAAAGCACCCCTGAATAAATTTTCCAGACCGCCCCATTTAAATTTCCTTAAAATAAGTTCTAAAAAACAACAATAAGATATTACAGATACTGTTGAAGAAATT
>MCBE01000199.1 GCA_001723845.1 Candidatus Altarchaeales archaeon WOR_SM1_SCG | reverse complement strand
TTTATCTTTCAGCGGGCAGCAAAAAAATGCAGGCACTCCAGGGATTCGGGCAGCTTACACCCGGAAATTTAAGGGAAATTTTAATGAAGGCAATTGACAGGACAGAAATTTTAGCCCGCAGGTTCAGGCACTGTGCAGGTCGCTCGCTTATGATTTTAAGGTCTTATAAGGGCAAAACGAGGTCTGTTGGCAAGCAGCAGATGGGAGCAAAAATCTTATTGAATTTCGTAAAAGAAATTTCAGAACACTTTCCTATTTTGCAGGAAGCAAGAAGAGAAGTCCTTGAGGATTTGATGGATGTTAAGCATGCACGGGAAATACTTGAATTGATTGAAAAAGATAAAATAAAAATTAAGGTTATATCAACCGATATTCCGAGTCCGTTTGCACTTAATTTGATTTCAAGAGGGTATATGGATGTTTTGAGTGTTGAGGAGAGGGATGAGTTTATCAAGAGGATGCATCGGGCGATACTTGCGAAGATTGCGCTGAAGGAGGGGAAGAAATTACGAGGAAATTAACAGGCGGCTTATAAGGGACGAGTTTGAGAGGGCTTGGATGTCCTGCGGATGAGTTGGGGCTGGAAGTTGTGTTGATACTAAAATTAATGTCCTAATTCTTCGTCTAACAAGATAATCTCCCAAATACACGAATTGATTTTTTCAATATCTTCTTCTGTTCTTACTTTATTTTTCAATATTTTAATGTTTAAGTTATTGACTAATTTCTCTCCGATTTTTTCATTTCTAAAATTAATGTTCTCAATACACAAACCGATTTTTTCAATATCTTCTTCTGCATCTATTTTGTTCTTTAGCGCGGGAATTAATTTCTCTGCAAGTTCTTCGCTCCCCCTCATAGCAATCTCTCCAACAAATCTACCAATTTTTGCGAAACTCTTTTCTACCAGTATTTTGTTCTCTAAATCTGGGATTAATTTCTCTGCAAGTTTTTCATTTTCCTTAGCAATTATTATAAACCACTGACTTATTTTTCCAATATCTCTCTCTTTTTCTATTTTATTCTTTAAGGGTTGAATTAATTTATCCACAAGTTCCTCACCAGCTCCACCTATTTTCTCAACCCATAAAACAATTTTTTT
>MCBE01000198.1 GCA_001723845.1 Candidatus Altarchaeales archaeon WOR_SM1_SCG | reverse complement strand
GTGGAATAAACAAAAAATAAAATAAAAATTTAAATAAAACGATGTGAATAAAATGGCTGAACAAAATGCCGGAAACAGGTGGGTTATATTGATCGGAGGAATTATGCTCCAATTATGTCTTGGAGCGGTCTACGCATGGAGTGTGTTTGCCGCGGAACTTAAAAAAGAACCGTACCTGTGGAGTTTGACGGAAACACAGGTTGTGTTCTCTGTGGCACTTGCAACATTCGCATTAGTTATGGTGTTTGCAGGAAAGTGGCAGGATAGGATAGGTCCTCAAAAAGTAGCGATTGCCGGAGCAGGACTGCTTGGAGCAGGCTATATACTTTCAAGTTTTATGCCCGGGAACTTTTTATGGATGGTATTAACTCTTGGAATTATCGCGGGCGCAGGAATAGGAACAAGTTACAGCTGCCCGATTGCTGCAATCGGTAAGTGGTTTCCTGACAGATTAGGGCTTGCAACGGGACTTGCGGTTTTTGGCTTCGGGTTCGGAGCATTTTTCATATCCGTCCTTACCGGAAAGGGAATAGACATGCCCGGTTTGCAGGTTGAATTAACGCAGTTACTTGTAAACTTTGGACTCGGTACGACATTATTGATCTGGGGTATTATTTTTCTCGGGTTTGGAGGAGTCGGTGCATTCCTCTTGAAAAATCCCCCGGAGGGCTGGAAACCTGAAGGCTGGACGCCGCCAGCGGCATCTGCTAAAACACCGACATCAGAGAACTGGGAAAGAGGAGACCTGATAAAGACGCCGCAGTTCTGGATGCTTTTAGGTATGTTTATATTTGCAGCATCTGCGGGACTTATGACAATAGGTATATTAAAAGTATATGGAATTGATTCGGGACTTGCGCCGGCAGCGGCTGGAACTGCTGTCGGGATACTTGCTATATTTAACGGTGCCGGAAGAATAATCTGGGGGTGGGCATCAGACAAGATCGGGAGAACGATGGCAATGGCAATAATGTTTTTCCTGCAGGCGTGCATGATGTTTTCTCTTGTCTTTGCAGGTCTTGGTGCAAATGCAACCGGACTTATGATTGCAGCAGCATGGATCGGATTCATGTTCGGGGGAAACTTCGCATTATTCCCGGCAGCAACAAG
>MCBE01000197.1 GCA_001723845.1 Candidatus Altarchaeales archaeon WOR_SM1_SCG | reverse complement strand
AGGTTTTGGTTTTGTTTTTTGAGATTTAATGATTAACTGTCAAATTCAGGATGTAAAATTTTAATAAAATTTTGATATTTCCTCGCATGCCCGGAAATGCAAGAGGTGAAGTGCATAATAATACAATTGAAGGTTACTGGTCTGTCTTCATGCATTGGATGGACACATACGGGGGAGTATCCAAAAAATATCTTGCCGAGTATGTACTCTTTTTTGAATTCGTGGAAAACAACAAAAAGGCGGGCTGGATTCCGATGTTTCATAAAATAATTTTTTTGCCCTGGGTAAGAATTGGGTCAACAAGTAATTATGTGCTCCATAATATGCTAAAAAACATAAAATCACAATTAATAAACAGTAGTCAAATGCTCATAGCAACGGTTTCGTTCACATGAGCGAATTATTAATTTAATTTCAATTCAAAAAACTTTAATTATACTACAATTAATGTCAAGTTCAACAAAATGATGGGCTTTGCCTTCCCTGTAAAAAGAACACTGGTTTTCCGGCTTGTTATCAATCTCCTCGCGGGGCTTGTGTGCTGTATCGCATACCCATTCGGGTGCAATTTCATTGGATAAGCAGGGTCCATTTCCGAAATCTTCATTGTCCTTTCGCGATTTGCATTCATTTATACATCTTGTAATAACTTCCTCCACCGATACAAATTCGGGCGGGTTTGACCGGGAATCATTGTTTTCGGCTTTGATAGTTTCCGTATCGTTTTTTGCGGTCCTGTTATCCGTCAATTCTTTTTCCGGTTTTTCAGTGCAGCCGGTAATTAAAATCATTATTACAAAGATTGCAAGAAGGAACATAATTTTGTTTTTCATTATTAAGAAATTAAATTTAGATAAAATAATTTTCAGCGTTTTAGTTTCAAAATTCTAATTTTAATTAATGACCGAGAAACCTGAAAAATACTTCAAGGAATTAGATGAAAAAATAACTGCCGCATACAGGGTTGCTGAATTTGCGCGCTCTAAAAATAAAGACCCTGAAACCCATGTTGAGGCACTCCCTGCAGGAGACCTTGCAGCACGAGTTGAAGGTCTTGTGGGACCTCCCGGTATAGGTGATGAAATCAAAAAAATCGGGAGAGAAAATATCACTGAAATTGTTGAT
>MCBE01000196.1 GCA_001723845.1 Candidatus Altarchaeales archaeon WOR_SM1_SCG | reverse complement strand
GAAGAGGTCGCCTTCGCCTTCAGGATCAGTTGGGTCGCTGTCGTTCTGATCAGGATTATAGCAATTCTGCCCGAGTATGCAGTTGACATTCGGTCGGCAGTTATCAACATCATCACAGATTGTGTCATTATCCAAATCAATGCACATCGTGAGACATATTCCGTTTATTCCCCATCTGTTAGCGCCTGCGGTCCCGTCGTTAAATGTGAAGTCAATCACCCCGTCAGTAAGTTTAACGCTGAAGTTAGTGTCTGTGAAGTTCCCTGCATTTAAAAATAAATTATTAAAAATATTTACATTTCCTTCAACAGTAACATTCATCGGACACTTACTATAGTTCAAGTCGCCGATTGTCATATTACCGTAATATGTCGCATTGGGAAGGAGAACACTGAATGTTCTGGTTTTATTGCCCAGCACTAAATCCTGCCTCAGGCAATCCGGAGCTCCTCTGTCTCGGTCCAGCAAGTCTGTAATATTGTCCCACCCCATAGCCAGAAGAGGATTGATATAAGTCGGGTAAAGGGTTGTGCTTGTCACCCTGTAATATTCCACCGGGCATAAAAGAGATGCTGCTGTTCCGAAATCAAAGCATATCTCGGTATGGTTGTCGCATAGGTCGCCTATGCTGTCATTGTCCGTATCTCTCTGGTCGGGGTTGGGTATTAACGGACAGTTATCATCAGGACAGGTATTGGCAGGGAACCCGGGATCACCAAAACCGTCGCCGTCCGTATCGGTGCAAATATCACATACATCACCCACTGTATCATTATCTGTGTCGTTCTGGTCGGGATTAGGGCAAGTTCCAGGAGGATTGCAATTGTGTTTATAAGTTGGTTCGCAGTTATCGCATACATCGCCCACACCATCAAAATCGTTGTCCGCCTGGTCTGCATTTGCCGTTTCATTACAGTTATCACATACATCGCCCACTCCGTCTAAATCAAAGTCCGCCTGGTCTGTGTTGTTTGTTTCATTACAGTTATCACATACATCGCCCACTCCGTCTAAATCAAAGTCCGCCTGGTCTGCATTTGCCGTTTCATTACAGTTATCACATACATCGCCCACTCCGTCCCGGGAAGATGCATGGGTCTGTTGAGATGCTCGTCAAAACCTTCAACCTCTTGTTGTGGCG
>MCBE01000195.1 GCA_001723845.1 Candidatus Altarchaeales archaeon WOR_SM1_SCG | reverse complement strand
TTTAAAGTTTGGTTGATACTAATTTATCAATTAGTATTACAAGTTAATAAAAGATAGTGAAGATTAGGAGAAAAACAAGAGAATTTTATAATTTAATTCGGATTAATCTTAATTAGCAACAACTCTAATATAAATTCAAACGTTAATTAATGAAAATTAATGAAAATTAATGAAAATCATAATTTTAATTGTCTGATGAATTTTTTATTGCAAACCCGTATAGTTTATAGTACAATAAATAAAATTATTAATTCCTTATTTCATTTAAAATTCCTAATCAGTAACCATGATTCAGGCATCTGTTCTGGTTTTATTGATTGTTTTTATTCTAATCGCAGTGCGGCAGGTCTGGAGCGTAAAACTGCATCCGGAAGATAATGCTTTTCGGCGCAGCATGCGTTCTTGCAGCGGGGCAGATTTTACCAATGCAGTTGAATCCGTAAATCTTAGTGTACTTTTATTTTGAAAATTAATTAATTTTTTGAACCGATTTACAGGGGTTATAATATCTCACAGGTATTTCATATTTTCTTATTATTTCCTATTTCCTAAAATATAACATGAACTACATCACAATCGGAATTGCTTTAATAATCCTGGGATTTTTTGTTTTAATAATAGGAACATTACTCAACGCAGAGAAAGGAGGAGTCAAAGGCGGCGGCGTGATACTTATAGGTCCTATTCCAATCGGCTTTGGAACGGACAGGGCTTCAATGATTATTGTTTTAATTCTTGCCGTAATTTTAATGTTAATTACTTATGCCGTAATAGGAAGATTGCACTAAATAAATTGATAATATTATTTTAATTTAACCGCTCCCTGCTCCATTAAAATTCTCAACTCATCAATATCTATTCGTTTCTTCTTTTGAAGTTTTTCTTTTGCACTGCTCGTGTACTCTTTCATTTTTTCCGCCTCTTTTTCTGCACGAATCTTATCCAGGGCATCAGTATATATTGAAATTATTTCCCTTAAATCGGAAACTTCCTCCTTGTACGCGTCTATCTTCTCTTTAACGGGCTCTATAAGTTTGTAATGCTCAATAAGTTCCCTGTGGTACTCATCGGCTTTTTTCCTGAGTTCCTTTGCCTCGTTGTAAATCGCGAGCATATTTTCATGATTTTCCTGCGACTCCTCGTAGAATTTATGCGCTTCTTCAAAATTTTTGTCAATTTCCTCGTTTAACTGCTTCATAGTTTCATACTCCGAAGAAATTTTATTGTGAATTTCCTCTGCGCGGTTTGCAGCATCAAGCCGCTCTAATAAAACAAAAACATTGTCAAATAATTGTGTTTCATAGTTTAAAGGCAAATCTTCTGCAAGCAGTTTATTTAAAGAATTAATATAAAATTTTTTAAGCATTTCAACCGTTCCCCTGGAGCGATTATTCCAATCGTCCCTCTCTTTTTTCATTGATTTAATTTTTCTCCCGATTTCCCTTACCCTTGCAATCACCGGTTCACGCTCTTCTTTAAGCCGCGAAACCTCCATGTTTGCCTCGTTTCTCTTTTCTTTGAATTCCTCTGCTGTTATTGAAATTTCCCTTGCTTCTTCGTTTGCCTCGTCCCTTTTTGTCCTGAGCGTATTTGTTTCTCCCCTGTGAACATTTATCTGCGAGAAAAATTCACTTATCCTTTTTTGCATCTGCTCTGTTCTGTGTATCAGGTCATTGATTTCCTTTCTCAATTCCTTTTCGGTTTTATGCTTTGCCAGTTCTTTATGCTCCTCTCTTTCCTTTTCCCTCCGCAGTTTTTTTAGTTCTTCTTCCTTTTCCTGTTTTTCCTTTTTCTCCTCTTCTGAAAGTTCCTCCGGTGTTTCCTTTACATTTATCTCTTTCTTATCTTCTCCTTCAGTTCCGAAAGATTTATCTTCACCTTTATCTTCAATTTCACCGGTTTTATCTTCCTGGGTTTCAGATTTTGTTTTTTCATCTGTCATTTCGGATTAAAATGAAATAATCAATAAAATTAAAATTAACCTTTATACCCCTTATGTTTCCCCTTCCAATAATCCAGTGCTTCTTCGTGGCTTTTTACTCTCTGTTCAAGCCAGTCATACTGGTATTCCGAAGTAAGCGGCGTACTTGAAAGTTTCTGCATTTCTTCCATATTTTTTTTGGATTCTTCCGCTTCATCTGCGTATCTTTTTATACCCTCGTTTAGCCCTGAAATTATACTGTCAATTTCTGCGACATCCGAATCCATCAGTTTTTTTAAGTCGTCAATTTCGGAATTTAATTTTTCAATTTCCCATTCAACCTGTCTTTTCCTGTCCTCGTCCATGGAAAGTGCAAGTTTCTCTTTGATAAGAATTTCATTTTTAATTTTTTCTATATCCCTTGGTGCCTCAAGAATCTGCCTTTTCCTTTCAAGAAGCTGTTTTTTCTCGTTTTCAAGTTCTTCTGCCCAGTAATTTAAAATGTCCTCCTTGTCATGCAAAACAACAGCCCGCCCTTTTGCATAATTCTTCATCCGGTCCTCGCCTTTCATCCGCGAAAACTCATCGTTATATTCGTCAAGGAATTTCCCGTGTTTTCTGGCAATCAGCGCCGAGAGTTCTTCTCGTGTGAAAATTTTAATTTCATCCGCCCCTTTAATATTTTCTGCCATATTAAATATTAAAATTCAATTTTAAAGTTATTGTTTTTACGCCCTACATCTGACATTCCAGGGTAAAACAATTTTTAAATACAAACACAATAATTAACAGGCAGCGGAAAACAGCAGATAAATAGATAAACAGCAGGATTTAAGGGATTTGAACAGGCATTTAAATAAAATCAAAAACAAATATTATAACTAAACAAAAAAGGAAAAATGAAAACAAAAATTTTAATAATAGGTTTAATTTTGATACTTGCAAATAATGCAGCAGCAGCGGAATTTGAATTGAAGTGGGATTATGATGTAGGAAAGCAGGTCGGGCTGGTTTATGTCTATGATATTGACAGCGACGGTAAAAAAGAGATTATTGCAGTATCAAATAAAATTCATATTCTTGAAAAAGACGGGACACTCTCGGCAGAATCGCTAAAAGAAATAGCGGAAATTTTCAGGATGGAAATTATTGATATAAACGGCGACGGCTCAAATGAAATTATTGTTGCCGCGGGAAACCGGGTTTTTGCAGTTGATTCCGGGAGTTTAAAGATAATTAAGGAGCGGTCTTTTGGAACAGCGATTGCAGGGTTTTCCACAGGCAATGTGATTGGTGATGAAAAGCCGGAGGTCGTGGTGGGAAGTAAGGACGGGCATGTTTACATTCTTAATGATAATCTTGCCACGCAGTTTACATATCCTGTGAACAAAAGCTGCTCGGATGTCTATGTTGATGATTTTGACAACGACGGCAAGAATGAAATAATATCTGCGGGTAACGAAATTTATATGATTGATAATTTTGACACGCAAACAAGGACAGATGATTTAAAATTTATGAATAAAAAAATTTCAAATATTAAAAAAATTTATGTTTCCGACCTGAAGAAAAAGGGTGTAAAAGACATCCTGTTCCTGACACTTTTCAATGTCTATGGTATTGATAAAGACGGCAACAGGATATGGGAGTACAAAACAGGGGGTGAGGTTAATGACTTAAAAGTCGTTGACCTGAACAATGACGGGAAGAATGAAGTTTTGATTGGCGCAAGGACAAACAGCGAATTTTCCGAATTCATATATGCTTTTGATATTTTCGGTCCCGTAAAATGGAGATTCAAAACAGAAGACACAGTTTCAGCGGTTGAGGTCTCAGACATTGATAATGACGGGAAAAATGAGGTTATTGCAGGTTCCCATGATAATAATATTTATATTCTTGACGATGAAGGCAACCTTGTCTGGAAATACGAAACAAAAGATAAGGTAAACGCGATTTATACATCTGACCTGGATAATGACGGCTACACGGAGATTATTGCCGGATCTTCCGACAACAGGGTGTATGTTCTGGGAGTAAAAAAGAAAACAGGAACCGGAGAAGAAGATGGAGAAGAAGATGGAGAAGAAACAGGAGGAGAAATTCCGCTAAAAAATATAAATAAAATTTATATTGCGGATTTGGACGGGGACGGCAAAAATGAAATCGCTGTCGGCTATTCAAATCTATTGGCTGTTCTTGACAGGAATCTTAAATTAAAATTCAATTATAAAACAAGGGGTGCTGTAAACGGAATTTACATCGGCGATACAAACAGCGATACTTACAATGAAGTTGTTGTAAGCGACCACCTGGGAAATATTTATGTTATTGGAAGGACGGGCTATCTTGTTTCCGAAGAGCAAATAATAACAGATACAAATACTGCCGAAATGTATCCCGCGGATCTGGATAATGACGGTTCTCACGAAGTTATTGTTGCAACACACCTGGTTGATTACGAAACGGAAGTTTACTGCACGGAAAAATGCTGCCCACAAAAGACATACAGGATATGCCTTATTGAGAAGACAGAAGAGGTGATACTAACATCAGGGGCTTGTCCCGAAGGAGCGAAATCACTTTACGATTACACAGTGGAAATAGACAGGGAACACATCCCAGAACCTCCCGAGGGATTTATAGGATCCGGTGTTTGCTATATCCCCGGCTGGAAAATTGAAGAGGTAAAGAGCAGTGATATAAAACTTAACTTTAACACACAGCAGGACTATAATGCATTCAAAGAAAATTTAGATAAGAGTGTTTTTGAAATTGTTGAAGAAAAAATAACCGGGAGCGGTTCGGATTTTCAGGCATCTGTAATAATAAGGGCAAGACCCGAAGCAATTATTGAAGCCGGGTGGGAGCGGGGTAAAGTACACATAGGGGCGAGCATCCGCGTATTTGAAGGAGAAAATTTAAAATGGAAATACGAGACGGATTCAAATATAATAAGTATTTTTGCAAAAGACATAAATAATGATAACTATCCCGATATTATCGCGGGATCCGATGATAATAATATTTATATTTTCATAAACCGGAGTTTAATGAAAACATACAAAACGGAAGGTGCTGTCAGAAGCATTTTTGCAAAAGACATAAATAATGATAATTATTCGGAAATTATAGCAGGCTCTGATGACTGGTTTGTTTATGTTTTCAATCTAAATGGATCGCTCTGGAAGTATGAAACAGGAGATGCCGTTTATGGAGTTTTTGCATCGGACCTGAACAATGACAAAAGCGATGAAGTGATTGCATCATCCCGTGACGGTTACCTATATATTTTTGATTCGGAAGGGAATTTGATTGCAAAAAATAAAACAGAAGGAATTATTCGTGAAATTTACGCAGAGAATGTTGATGGGGATAACTACAATGAAATCGTACTTGCAGGCGAGAAATTAACTGTTTTAAATTACGAATATTTACCGGAAAAAATTCCGGAATCTCCTGAAATTAACGCAACCGAAATTAACGCCACAGGAATTAACGCCACAGGAATTAACGCCACAGGAATTAACGCCACAGGAATTAACGCCACAGGAATTAACGCAACTATTAATGCAACTATTAACGCTACCGAAAATGTTACAAATGCAACCGGGATAGAAAATGCATCTTCCGGGCAGGTTCCTGAAAAAAGTATGCAGGAAAAATTACTGGATACGGCAAAAGAAAATTTAATTTTAATTATTGCTGCGGTTCTTGTTATTGTTATTATCGCGGCATTTTTTTTATACAAAAAGAGAAAGGAAAAAAAGGGAAATGAAAAATAGATTCTTATGTGTCAATAATTTTAATCAAAATTTTAATCAAAAAAATTGAAAACAGAAATACTTGTTTTAAAGTACGGCAAATGCAGCTGGAGCCGATGTATATTCTGCGGATACGGAAAAATAATGGGTAAGCGTGCAGACGCGAAAAATATAATTTTTGATTTCGAAAAATTTTTTGAAAATTTAGATGATGATGTTGAACAGGTAAAGGTATTTGGCTCGGGGAGTTTTCTTGATGAAAAGCAGATTCCGAAAGATGCGAGAAATTACTTTTTTTCAGAATGCAAAAAAAGAAATATTAATTTAATTATTGAATCCCGCCCGGAGTTCATTAATGAGAATATTGATTTTTTTAATCTAAATTTTACAATCGCATTCGGGCTTGAATCTGCCGACGACAGGATTCTTGATAAAATTAAAAAGGGTTTTCGTTTAAAGGACTTTGAAAGAGCAAAAAAGATTATCAGGAGTAAAGGCGGCGGTGTGAGAACTTATCTTCTTGTGAATCTCCCGTTTCCGAGTTATACGAGGAAATATTGCGAGCGGAAGCGAAGCATATACGAGAATAACCTTTCGGCATCGGTTGATTATGCCGTGAAGCACTCGGATTCTGTTGTGTTAATCAATCTGCTTCCGCACGGAAACACGGAAGTTTTTAGATTATGGCTGAGTGGAGAGTGGAATTTTCTAACAAAAAAGGAATTTGAAAAAATTACATCCGAATTTAAAAATAACCGGAAAATTGAGTTTGACGCCGAGACATTCAGGTTCGTTCCTAAATTCCCTGATGAATTAAAGAAAAATTTAGCAGGCGTCGGCGAGGAATTCCTTACGCATCCTCACTTTGATGTGTGGCAGGATTATCTTTGCAGGTGGTTTGAAGCAAAGCAGGATGTTGTCCTTTTCCTTCCGTGTTCTCATAAAAAGCCGTATTCCGAATCGTCAACGCACAGGAATATAGTCGTGATTCTTGATAAATTAAATTTATATAAAAAAATCCACCAGGTTATGCTGAGCAACGCAGGCGTCGTTCCGAGGGAATTTGAACATTACTATCCTTTCGCCGACTACGACTGGGACGAGAAACTTGAGACGCCTGAAATAAAAGCAAGATACATAGAAGTTACGAAAAACCGCATCAAGAAATATGTGGGGTCAAAGAATTACAAAAAAATTTACTGCTTCTTAAAATACGATTCCGAGTCATACATTGCGCTTGATTCGGCATGCAGGGAATTGAATTTAAATTTAGAGAACCTTCTTACAAGAAAAACCTACGGGAAGATTAAAGAAGAGAAAAGAGTTCTCCGGGGAGAAGAAGCGCTTAATGATTTGGAAGAGGGGCTAAAAAAATTAATATGAAAATTTTTGCAGGGAATTTTGCAGGGAATTTAGATAAAATTTAATTAAAACGCATTTTAATCTTTAACATGTGCGGCATTGTCGGCTACATCGGTGAAAGAGAAGTTGTTCCCGTTATCCTTGAAGGGCTGAAGCGTCTTGAGTACAGGGGATACGATTCGGCGGGAATTGCAATTTTAAAAGAAAATAAATTAAAAATTAAAAAAACAGAAGGGCGGCTTGAAAAATTAATCTGTAAGGTAAATTCCGATCCCGGGTTTGTTGGTTCTAACATAGGAATCGGGCATACGCGGTGGGCTACTCACGGGGAGCCGAATGAAATAAACGCGCACCCGCATACTGACTGCAAAGGAGAAATTGCTGTTGTGCATAACGGGATTATTGAAAATTACACTAAATTAAAGGAAAAATTAACCGCAGAGGGGCATGAGTTTAAGTCAGGTACGGATACCGAGGTAATTGCTCACCTCGTGGAGAAATTTTATAACAATAACAACAACCTTGAGGACGCTGTGCGGCATGCCATGCAAGAAGTCCAGGGAGCGTATGCAATCGGTGTTATAAGCACTCGCGAGCCGGATAAAATTGTTGCGGCGCGATTCGGAAGCCCGCTTATTATCGGAACAGGAAAAAGAGGACATTTCATCGCATCCGATGTTCCCGCGATTTTGCCGTACACGCAGGATGTTGTATATTTAGGCGAGAAAGAGATTGCGGTATTGACAAAGGATGATATTGATTTCAGGAATATAAAGGAATTTGAAAAACTTGAAAAAGAATCCGTTAAAATTGAGTGGGATGTAAAATCCGCAGACATCGGGGGGTTTTCTCATTTTATGTTAAAGGAAATATATGAACAGCCGGGAGTTATAAGAAACGCATTGTACCGGCTGGTTAAGCCCGAGGGAATGACTGCGTTGGGCGGGATTTTCGCATTGGAAAATTATTTTAAAAAGAGAGGCAAAACAATCCAGGATTTAAATAAAATTATAATTGTCGCCTGCGGGACTTCATGGCATGCCGCTTTAATAGGAGAGTATGTTATTGAAAATTTAGCCAGGATTCCCGTAGAAGTGGAATACGCATCCGAATTCCAGTACCGGTGCCCGACAATTGATAAGGATACATTGATTATTTTAATCAGCCAGTCAGGTGAAACGGCAGACACGATAACATCAATGAGGGAAGCAAAAAAAAGAGGAGGAAATATATTCGGAATCTGCAATGTCGTAGGAAGCACAATTTACCGGGAAACCGAAGCGGGAATTTACACCCTTGCAGGTCCTGAAATCGGGGTCGCGTCAACAAAGGCATTTACATCGCAGTTATTTGCCCTCTATCTCATTGCCCTATATCTCGGGAGAATGAAAGGAAATGTTTCACTTGGAAAAGGGATTCGCCTGGTTAAGGGCTTAAAGGAAATTCCTGAAAAAATTGAGGAAATTTTAAATACCAGTGAAAAAAATATAATAAAAATTGCTGAAAAATTTTATAAGCATAAAAATTTCCTTTATCTTGGGAGAAATGTGAATTTTCCAATAGCATTGGAGGGTGCGTTAAAATTAAAGGAAATTTCATATATTCATGCGGAAGGTTACCCTGCGGGTGAGATGAAGCACGGTCCTATTGCATTGATTGATAAAAACATGCCGGTTGTTGTTGTCGTGCCAGAGGACAGCGTTTATGAAAAGGTGATGAGCAATATTGAGGAGGTTAAAGCAAGGGGTGGAAAAGTTATTGCGGTTGCAACAAAAGGCGATAAGGAAATTGCAAAAAAGGCGGATTATGTGATTTACATACCAAGAACAGAGGAAATCTTAACGCCTCTTTTGACAGTGATACCTTTGCAGCTGCTTGCATATCATATTGCCGTAAAGAGAGGGTGTGATGTTGACAAGCCGAGAAATCTTGCAAAGAGCGTTACCGTTGAATGATTGATCCTTTCCAATTGATTTTTTACGATATATTTTTATCTGTACACTTCTAAATATAATTATGGTAAAAAAAGTTCATGCCGCACATATTCTTGTCGGGGGAGAGGGCAAGGCAAAGGAGTTATCGGATAAGATTAATTCGGGCGGAAGTTTTGCAGAACTTGCGAGAGCGTACTCTGAATGCCCTTCAAAGAAACGCGGCGGCGATCTCGGCTGGTTCGGGAGAGGAATGATGGTCAGGGAATTTGAAAACGCCGCATTCAACGGCGAAAAGGGGACAGTTGCAGGTCCCGTAAAAACGGAATTCGGCTGGCATTTAATCAGGATAATTGATAAAAAATAATGAAAAACAACCTTCGGAAAAGGTTGATCATTCCTTCGGAATATGGGATTTCCAATCCCATAATGAGAATCGGAGATTCTCAATATCTTAAAAATCTCTGATTTTTATGATACTACAAATATGCATTCACTGCCGTTCAAGCATTGATTCGTATAACTCATCAATGGCAAGCAAGGTGCGAGTCATATAGTTTGTAGTACAATTAACAAATTTAAAAAAGAGAAAATCTAAAAAATAAGATGGAAACGATACAAATCAATGTCCCGACAGGAATCGGGCAATTACTGGAAAATGATAAAAAACTTATGATTAGAGCAACGCGACATGTAATCAAAGAACGATTGTGGGAATTGAAAAATCGCTTAGAAGAATCGCAAGTGAAGATAAATGAGTTCTGGAAAAAGTACGGCATTGATTTTAATGAGTTTGAGAAGAATATAACAAAAGGGAAACTTTCCGGCGCATCTCATCATGAGGATTATAATGAGTGGTTCTTCTGGGAGAATGTGTCTGAAAGGGTTATAATAATTGATAAAAAATAATGAAAAAATTTAAGAAAGATAAAAAATTTAAGAAAGGAAAAAAAGAAAAAGAGGGCAAAAAATCTCTTGAAAAATTTGAGGGTGTCTATAATTTTGGCGGAATTATCGCGACAAAAAATTCCACTCCCGGCTTCAGGGTCTATGATGAAAAATTAATTAAAAAGAAAGATGCAGAGTTCAGGGTATGGGACCCCTACAGGAGTAAACTGGGTGCTGCAATCATGAAGGGGTTGAAAAATCTTTCCATACACAAAAAATCAGGGGTTCTTTATCTCGGCGCATCTTCGGGAACAACTGCAAGCCATGTTGCAGACATCGCGGAAATTGTCTACTGCGTGGAATTTTCAAAAAGAATGATGCGTGAATTATTGCCGGTCACATTGAAAAAAAAGAACATGATTCCTATTTTAGGGGATGCAAAGCGTCCTGAAGAATATCTTCATAATACCGGGAGGGTTGATGTGATTTTCCAGGATGTTGCACAGAGAAACCAGGCGGAAATTTTAATTAAAAATTCTAAAATATTTTCACCGGAATACGCGATTCTTTCCATAAAATCAAGAAGCATAAGTGCCTCAAAGACCCCGAAGCAGGTTTTCAGGGAAGAAATAGATAAATTAAAAGAGAAATTTGAAGTTCTTGAAATCATTGATTTGAGACCTTATGAAAAGGACCATGTGCTTGTGAACCTGAAGGTTAAATAATGAATTAATGAATTTTAATGAATCCGGAAAATACGGGTTTAATTGTTGTAATGCAATTTTTTTGATTCCATAATGTTTGATATATAAACCATAAAATCTAATAAATATTAATGTAATATTAATGTAATATTACCTTTTTCAATTTTCAATTGAAAATCTTTGAACAACAGTGAAATGCTAAATGCCGGAGTTGATACATCCCGGGAATCCGTAATGAAAAAAGTTCCGAAAATTCCGGCATGAAAAATGAATGTTTGTTCCACTTGTTCCACACAAGAATTTCAATCAGTTTATAAAGAGTTCCAATCTAATATATAATATTAATGTAAAAAACACAAAAAAACACAAAATTTTAATCAAAATTTTAATCAAAAATTCACATTTTACTATTTCAATATTTAAATCCAAGATGTATAATTATAAACAATTCGGCATATTTTTGCACAGGTTCAGTTTAAGCACTCTTATTCTAAAATTTTCAAAGAATTATTGTTCATTAATTACATCCGTTAATCACAATTTCATATAAATCAGGGTCCCATACAATACACATAATAAATCAAAAAAAAAATCAAAAAAACCCCAAGAACCATCAAGGGGAGATATAACGGCTAAGAATGGCTAAAACTATAGAGGTTAAATAAAAAAAGAACCCATGGTTAAAATTAGTCAGTTAAAAGCAGTTTCACGGGAAGTGATAAAAAATAATAAAAATAATAATGAGTTTATTAGATTCAATTCTAAAACCGGAATTATATCTTTATTCTCTGCGGTTTTATTAATTTTATTCTCCATGACAGTTCCTGCTTATGCGCCCATTAATATCGAGGGTTCGGTCGGCTGCGAGGAGTGTCCTGTTGTTATAAACTCGTCCGAATTTATTTCTCCCGAAGGTCCTTATTTATATATATTTAAGGAAGTTTCTGACCCCTATAATGACAATATCAGCGGTATGGTGGAAGTGGGTGATACGCTTACATTTATACTTTTTGTTATAAATTCAGGTAATGCAAGTGCTTATGATGTTGAAGTAAAGGATTTCCTTGAACCCGGATTTGTGTGGGATGAAACCAGTTTAGAAGTACTGTATTTTTACGCTAAGAAAGAAAATGATACATGGATATTTGATGGCAATTCAAGTCTTGGTTATGTCCCTCATCCCGCTATTTTTGCGGGATGCGATATGATGAATGGTTATCTAAGTTGCGGATTTTCTAAATTAGAACCCATGACGCATGAAACAAACAAATCAATTATAATTAAATTCAATGTTACTGTCGGCGATGTCGTAAGCGCAACAACAAATACAAGTGAGCGCAATCATCAAAATGTTGTTAATGTCAGCGGTTATCATCACCAGGATTTTACCAACCCGATAGATTATAATAATGAGAGTGCGGAAGGCTGCGGCGGTGCTTCTTGTTTTAATGAAACAAGCGGTTACTGTAATATTTCCGCATGCCCTGATAAACCAAAGGACGGTACATCAGACAACCTGGATAGAACCGATTATGTGAATTTAACAATTCTTCCAAATACAAGACTTTCGGTTGAAAAAACAACAAACGAAAGTGCGCAGCCCGGCGATATAATCGAATATAAAATTTCAATAACTTCCACTTCCGCATTTCCCATGAATGTAGCAATTACCGATACATTACCATTGGGCTTTGACGGGATTGATAATTTCACTTCTGTTTCGGGAGGAAATATTATAAATAATTTAACCTGCACAAAAAACAGAACACAGGTAAGAAGCGGGACACAGGATACCTGCAACGCCCTTGTTGAAGTCCCCAAAAATTCAACAATAAATCTTACATTTAATGCATACATAACATCGGCTGCAATTGAAACTCCGGATTCATGTATTTATTCCTCCTGTCCTTCTTTAAATATTAATAATATTTTTGTTAACGGTACCAATGTCTTTGATAACGAAACTTTAAACGACACGGCAGAAGCACAGATAACAATCAATAAACCGCACCTTACAATAACAAAGGAAACACAGGACCCTTTCACCCGCCCCGATACGACAATCGGTTACATAATAACTGTTAATGCCACTTCACCAGCTTATGATATCACGGTTAATGACACACTTTATGATTACAGGTTTACTTATAACGGAACAGTTGAAAGTTTAACTACCGGCGTATGCAATGCAACATTAACTTCCGGGGCAGGTACTTCAAATGCTTTATTCACATTAGGAAATTTCATCGGAAGATGCCAGTTTGTGTATTATGTGGATGTTGCATGGGATGTGAATGACGGGATTTATACAAACACTGCAAATGTTTCAGGCGTTGATGGAGACGATGCACAAATAACACAGGATGTTTTAAGTGATACTTCCGATGTTTATATATCAACAGAAGTTATATTGAGAGTTAACAAAGCATTGTTCTACTGGAAGGATTATGATAAAAGTAATCATTATGATGGAACCATGCCGGACTTTGATATGTTGATACCGAATAATTCTGCCGCGGTTGCAATGGCAAACTCGCTGTGCTGGTATTATCAAAAATTCCCGTGGATGTGGAATGATACGACTAATATTGAAAATTGCCTGGAAGATCCGGGACTTCTTATTTTTGACCTGATGAGCAGTCTTGCTCTCTGTAAGGATGTTATACGCAACCAACCCGATGGTTTCCCGCCTTACATACCCGCAGACCAGCAGTGTGCTTATAATGTATATTTTGAGTATTATGATATTGATGAGTTATATAACCGCACAGAATATAACCCCCGTTTTGAGTTTGTTGAAGCGGAGTTGAAAAAAAGCCATGATGTTAAGTTAGACCTCGGCTTTTACAATGTCACGAATATTACGCAGACCCAAAATGTCATAAACGGCATCGGCTGCTGGAACATAACATGGAACCGTACGGGAGGACACGCGGTAACGGTTGCGGGAATAAATTCAAAGGACAGGTGGATTGCAATCAGCGACCCTGCAGTTGATCATACGGGCGACAGTTTCCCAGGAGTTATTCACGGGGATTGGTCGCATGACCTCTATAAGATTAGTGAAGAAGATATAAGCCTGGGAGGTAAATGGCAGCTCCAGGATTATCCTTACACGGTTCAGGAAGGGATAGATATTAATGGCTCTTATGATACCTGGAAAGTGTTCTGCGGAATCCTGCAGAAAAAACCTGATATCGGCGATGTCTATACAGAGGTTGAAGCAGCGGTTATTGTTTCTCCGAAGGATTCATCCTTGCAGGATTACGGGGGCATTCACGGTGCCTTTGAACCCGGGGAGATAGCAACCTTTGTAATAGATGTTACAAACAGGGGAGATACGAGAATTAATGATATATTAATAACAGACGAACTTCCGAATGGTTTTGTGCTGATTGATACAACAATTAACCACAGGCAGTGTAATTTAGAGTGGATAAACGAAGAGGCAACAGGAACCTGTTACAATGTGAGGGTTGCAGGCGGGGAATACAGATCAGATTACTGGAATGATTTAAATGGTACGGGTGAATTTGTTAATATTACCGTTAATTATAATAATATTACAAAAATAATCACATATTCATGGCAAACTTTACAGGGATTGGGAAGTGTTATAATAATGGCAGACATCCGGGCAACCAGCGATTCTACGGAAGGGCTTCTTTTAAACAAGGTTGAAGTGGAAGGAATAGATTCTAATAATTATGAATATTTATTTAAGGACACGCACTGGCTGAAGGTATTGAAGCCGCATCTTGAGGTAATAAAAGAATCTGTGGTGGCAACAGTAATCCAGGGATACGAGGCACAATACCATATAATCGTTAAAAATACGGGAACAGGAACCGCAAAGAATGTAACCGTATCGGAACAATTACCCGGCGGCTGGAATTACTCAACCATAGTTCTCATTTCAAATGAATCATGCAGTGTTACTTTGAGCGATAATAATAAAACATTTATAATAAATAATAATTCAAATTTTCCTGCGCAGACATACTGCGCGTTTACATTTAATGTTCTGGTACCGCGTAATATATCGGGCGGCGGCTATGTAAATAATGTTACAGTTACGGGCATGGACCTTTATAACACCCCCTTGCAGCCGGACAGGGACGAGGCATATATAGTTGTCCCGTCCATCGGAAACCCGCTAATGGTCCATAAATGGGCAAATACCTCTGACCCTGTTGAGCCGGGAGACAGTGTAACTTTCTATTTAAATATTACAAATAATGATTACTCGCCGCTAAATGTAGTTGCTGCTGATTTACTGCCGCAGGGGTTTGAAGCATTACAGAGTCAATCATATAACTGCACAAAAGCAGGGGCAATACAGGAAGAATGCACAATGATTTTAACTCTTGAGTCAAGAACCTCTATTATCAAGGAAATAAATACGACGGTAACAAGCAAAACACCTGAAGGAATTGCAATAAACGAGGTGACAGTAAAAGGACAAACAATAACGGGAACACCGGTTTTAGCAGTAGATACCGCTGAAGTTACAATAGGAAAGCCGCATATCTATATAGAAAAATGGGTTGATAATCCAAATCACGGTCCGGGCGATACCGTTGAATATTCAATAATGATTAAAAACACAGGAACAGGAAGTGCTTATAACATAAATATTACGGATATTTTAACCGGGGGCTGGGAACATACCGGGCAGCCGATTCTTGCTACTTCAACCTGCGAGGTATTGAGAACAGGTAATTATTTTGCAATTACACAGGATTTATTAGAAAAGAATGTGACATTTCCAGAGGCGGGAAATGAGACCGTTTACCTTAAAGTTCCAAAGAATGCAAATATAACTTCTGTTGTTATGAATCTTACAGGTATCGGTGAAATCGGGGAAATGCATGATAGTTCACTTGTTCTTTTGCATCATTACGATAACGATTCATCCTACGGTGAAAGTGATACAAATGTACATGACTTCTCCGGGAATATACCAAGAAATGACGGGACAATTTACGAAGCAACCTACAGACCGGGGAAATTTGATAAGGGACTGGAATTTGACGGTGCTGATGATTATGTTAACTGCGGTAATAAGCCGGCACTGGCTATAAAGGATGCAATCACGATTGAAGCGTGGGTAAATGAAACAGCAAGAAGCGTTAACGGTACGATTGTTTCCATGAAAAATGGGACCTCGCATTATATTTTCGGCTTAAATAACGGCACACCTTATGCAAGTATCGGCAACGAAACAAATTACGAGGTGACAGACAAAACATTTGAACTGCCTTCAAACGAATGGCACCATCTTGCATTTGTCTTTAACTCTACTGCTCAAAAAGGATACATCTATTATGACGGTGTTTTAAATGAAACTTCAAATTTAACCTACAACATAGGCAATCTTTCAGGCGTGAATTTAACAATAGGAGCCGATAATGATTTAATCAATTTCTTCAACGGCACGATAGATGAAGTTCGCATCTACAACAGGGCATTAACCGCAGACGAAATTTTAGCTAATTACAATACTTCACTTAAATCATTCCCGTTAAATGTTTCCGTGAATGCGGGCAATGATACTGATTCCGAGTGGAATAAAACAGGAATTTTTAATTTATCTGAAATTTTAAACGATTCCAATACGGACCCGAACATTACTGCGGAATTGAATTCCCATTTAATTAACTGCGACTGCGACGGCTGCATAGAACAGATAATTGATTGTTTAATTCCCGTGACATTCGGTTCAGATGCGGCAGGAACAATTAATATTAAAATTTTAAGTTCGGGTATTGAATTTTTAAATAATGATACATTAATACCCGCACCACTTCTTCCGGGAACGCAGTGCATCTTTAAATACAATGTGTTGGTACCTGAAAACGAATCCGACGGGATATACTCCAATTTAGCGACATTAAACGCAGACGATAAGGCAGGAACAGCCATTGTTTCACAGATGGATGAAGCTTATGTTTCTATTGACTCAAACCCTTCACTGGTTGTTTCCAAGACAGTTAATAAAGATAATGCAGAGCCGGGCGATACCGTGATATTCACATTGAGGGTGGATAATTACGGCGACACTTTATTAACAGTTGATTCCGTTTATGATACGATTCCTCCCGGTTTTGACTGCGGGGATTGGTCAACTGACCCCGAAAACGAGGAAATCGCAGCACACGGGGTTTTTACCGCGACAATGACCTGTACCGTGACTTCTTCGGCAGCAGAGGGCATGAATGTAAATGAGGTAACAGTAATAGCATATAAACCCGACGGAACAAAGTATTCAGAGAGCGATAACGCGATGGTTGTTGTTAAAAGACCGCACATCTATATAGAGAAGTGGACAACGACCCCGACAAGAATTCTTGAAAATAATTTAACTGCAACATATTCCATAATGATTAAAAACACAGGAACCGGAAGTGCTTATAACATAAATATTACGGATACCTTGCCGGATGGCTGGCAGCATACCGGGCAGCCGACATATTCAACCCAGAACTGTATCGTATCAAGGAGCGGGAATTACTTCAACCTTAACCCTGAGTCGGATTTAATGGAAGAAGATGTGACCTTTTCCGGGGCAGGAAATGAAACCGTCTATTTTAAAGTTTCAAAAAGTGCAGGTATAACTTCCGTTGATTTGAATTTGACCGGAACAGTTTTACAGGATGATTCACTGGTTCTTCTGCATCATTATAATAATTATTCTGCAAGAGGAGAAAATGATACCCATGCTTACGACTTCTCGGGAAGCGGAAATAACGGGACAATTTACGAAGCAACCTACAGACCCGGGAAATTTGATAAGGGATTAAAATTTGACGGCGACGGTGATTATGTTAACTGCGGGAATAAGCCGGCACTGGCTATAAAGGATGCAATCACGATTGAAGCGTGGGTAAATGAAACAGCAAGAAGCGTTAACGGTACGATTGTTTCCATGAAAAATGGGACCTCGCATTATATCTTCGGCTTGAATAACGGAAGACCCTATGCAAGCATCGGCAACGAAACAGATTACGAGTTGACAGACAAAACATTTGAACTGCCTGAAAATGAATGGCACCATATTGCATTTGTCTTTAACTCTACCGCTCAAAAAGGATACATCTATTATGACGGTGTCTTAAATGAAACTTCAAATTTAACCTACAACATAGGTAATCTTTCCGGTGTGAATTTAACAATAGGAGCCGATAATGATTTAACCGATTTCTTCAACGGCACGATAGATGATGTTCGTATATATAACAGGGCATTAACAGCAGGTGAAATTTTAGAGCATTACAATATTAATTATATTATTTCCATGAATGCGGGCAATGATTCTGATTCCGAATGGAATAGAACGGGAATTTTTGATTTCTCGGAAATTGTAAATGACACAAATACAGATCCGACTATTACATCAAAATTAAATTTATATTTACCTGCCTGTAACTGCACCGGCTGTATTGATGAAACAGATGATTGTTTCATTCCCTTAACTTTTATTTCCGATAATTCCGGCACAATTCATATTGAAATTTTAAGTTCAAATATTTCATTTTTAAATGAAGATGCAGAAGCGTCAGTATTGCTGCTCCCCGAAACACAATGTATATTCAATTACAATGTAGAAATCCCCGCGGGTGAACTCCAGGGAACATACTCCAATCTTGCGGTATTAAACGCGGATGATAAGGCGGGAACAGCACTTGTTTCGCAGAGGGATGAAGCATACATCGGCGTGTACGGCGAGAGTTTGATGCATGTGGTAAAGACAGTTAATACAAGTATAACTCAACCGGGCAAGCAATTAAGATACGACATAAACATAAGCAGCACAGGTAATGCAGAACTTACAAATTTAACCCTTGTTGATACCCTACCCTACGGATTTACATTTGACCGCGCGTTTTTACTTAATACTACAATATGGTATGGTGAATGGATGCAGACCGACTGGACAGGCGGCAGCGGGCAGGTAAACTTTATAAATTCAACAAAATTCAATTCAAGCACAGGTATTGATTATTTAATTCCGGGAGAAATTAAATTAATGAAAAATTATTTAAACACCTTAAACGACAGTTCAACTTATAAACTATTAGATTTTGCAGCCGCCGGAAATGAAACGGTTTACATTAAACTTCCGAATAATGTAAGTGTTGTCGTTGCAAAAATAGACCTTGCGGGCGTTGGAACTCTTCCCGATGCAAGTGTTTTGTTCCATTTTGACAATGATTCTGCGAAAGGGGAAAACGACACATACGCTTACGACTTCTCAGGAAACGGGAATGACGGAACAATTTTCGGAGCCGTTTACAGACCCGGGAAATTTGGTGACAAGAGCCTGGAATTTGACGGCGACAATGATTATGTTGACTGCGGGAATAAGCCGAGTGCAGCAATTATTAATGCAATCACAATTGAAGCGTGGGTCAAGGTTAACGGGACAGATACCTATAATATAATAGTATCCCAAGGAAACCGGACAACCGGAAACAATAATTATGCAATATATTTAAATAACGGTATATTTGTCTCACAGATCGGTTCGGATACAGGGAGCCAGGAAGCATCATCGGGTGCAGATATTTCCGACGGCAGCTGGCATCATATAGCATGGACATACAACGGAAGCGAGCATAAATTTTATATTAACGGGACTCTGGAAAATACTGTTGCCGCTAACCAAACATTAGGTCATCCGGATACAAATCTTTTTGTCGGAACAGACCATGTTAACGGAAATTATTTCAACGGTACAATTGACGAAGTAGCAATATACGACCGGGCATTAGAATTATCGGAAATTTTGGAGCATTACACCACAGGTATTGGCGGTTCGCTGCCCCCCTCAAATGTTTCCATGGATGCCGGTAACGATTCAACAGAAGAATGGAATCAAACCGGAACTTTCAATGTAACGGAAACCGCAACTTTCACAGGCGAATTAAATTCATTATTATCAACCTGCATATGCCCCGGATGTATTAATGACGGCGAAAACTGCACAATCCCGATAATCATTAATTCAGGTACGGCAGGAAAAATAAATATTTCAAATATTAACATTTCGTATTTCAGTTCAGGTAATGGAATTTTAACATCATCAATATTTGATACGGGCGCATACAGCATCTGGAAAACCATAACCTGGGACGGGGATTACCCGGCAGGCACAAATTTAACAATTAAAACAAGAACATCAAATGATAATGTAACCTGGAGTGCCTGGTCAGAATACCAGACATCAGGCGGTGCAATTACAAGTCCTGCTGGAAGATACATCCAGTACAGGGCTGAATTGACAACAGATGGCAGCAGTACTCCCGTATTAAGAGAATTAAACATAAGCTACATCGGCGCTTCAAATCCCATCAATATCGGTCTTGATGTAAATCAAATTTCAGGGAGGGAGATAATCACGATACAGTTACTCAATAACAGCATGTCAGCACATTCATGGAGGATAGTGCAAATATATGCAAATGTTACAAGCGATGCTCCTGAAGGGGTGAATGTAAACGAAGTGATTGTAACAGGTATTAATGCAGATACCAACATAATAGGTGACGGTGATGTTACGCCGGTTGTTGTTGAGAAGCCACATCTTACAATAACAAAACATACACTAAACGCAACAATAAAGCCGGGAGAAATTGCAGAGTTCAATATAACCGTGGAAAACACAGGTACTGGAATATTAAAAAATGCAAATTTAACCGAAGTATACCCTGAAGGATGGAGCACTATTGTTACCGGCGGTTATATTGATGACGCAGAAGGTTGTATAATTGTAACAGGTGACCCAAGTAATCCTGTACTCATGTTAAACACATCAAAGATAACACCAGGCAGTAAATGTTCCTTTATTGTTAAACTCCAATCCCCTGACAATGAGTCAGGATTATATGAAAATCGTGCAAAACTCGCTGCAACAGATAATGCAGGAACACCGCTTCCAGAATTGTGGGCAAGTTCTTATGTTTATATAGCCGATTACCCGTCTATGAAAGTTAATAAGACCGCAACCCCAACCAGCCAGGAGCCGGGCAAGAATGTAACATTCAATGTTGATGTTACAAATAACGGGGACACTGATCTGGTGATTACCAGATTTGAGGATACCATGCCGCCCGGTTTTGACTGCCCTGGCGGGTGGTCACCTGATTGGAATTCTGTTGCAACTACGGTCACACCCGGCAGCACAAAGTCCACTTCCGTAACATGCACGGTGCTTTCCACAGCCGCCGAGGGCATGAATGTAAACGAGGTGATGGTAACTGCAAAGAAGCCTGACGGGACAGAATATTCACAGAGCGATAACGCGATGGTTGTTGTCAAAAGACCGCAAATTTACATCCAGAAGTGGACTTCAACGCCGACGAGGAAGCCCGGTCAGGATCTGACGGCAACATATTATGTTATGATAAAGAACACCGGAACAGGAGCTGCCTATAATGTCTATGTTAATGATAGTCAACCTGACGGTCACGGATGGACATACAATACCTCTGCAAATATATCATCCGGGAACTGCACTAATATAAACTTTGGCACGGGTGAAAATCTTGTTACATCCGGTACCCTGGCAGCGGGTCAGCAGTGTATCATGTCTTATACTATGAATGTTCCTGTTAACGAATCCGACGGAACATACACGAATCTTGCGACATTAAATGCAAATGATTATGATGGCGGGACGGCATTACTTTCGCAGATGGATGAAGCGTATGTTGCTGTTGAGTCAAACCCCTCCATGGGCGTTAATAAGTCGGTTAGTGTCAATAATGCGGATCCGGGTGAGAATATTACATTTACCTTGAGGATTGATAATTTCGGCAGCACCATTCTGACAATTGAGTCCGTTGTTGATACAATCCCTCCCGGGTTTAACTGCAGTGACTGGGCAGACCCTGTGAATCAGAGTATAGATGCAGGCGGCTTCTTTTCAACAACAATGAACTGCACCATAGAATCCGCGGCAGCCGAGGGCATAAATGTAAATGAGGTGCTGGTTACCGCGCATAAACCTGATGAAACACAATATTCACAGAGTGATAATGCCATGGTTGTTGTTAAAAAGCCGCATCTTGTAATAACAAAACATACACTAAACACAACAATAAAGCCGGGAGAAATTGCAAAGTTCAATATAACTATGGAAAACACAGGTACCGGAGTATTAAAGTATGCAAATTTAACCGAAGTATATCCGGAAGGATGGAGCACTGATGTTGGCGGCGGTTATATTGATGACACAGAAGGTTGTATAATTCAACCAGATGATACAAATCCTGCTGTACTCATATTAAACACATCAAAGATAACACCTGGCAGTAAATGTTCCTTTATTGTTAGACTCAAATCCCCTGGCAATGAGTCGGGATTATATGAAAATCGTGCAAAACTCACGGCAGCAGATAACGCAGGAACACCGCTTCCAGAATTGTGGGCAAGTTCGTATGTTTATATATCTGATTATCCTTCTCTGGAAGTGAATAAAACAGTAAGTCCCGATAACGGAGAGCCGGGCGATAATGTAACCTTTATGGTAGTAGTAAAGAATTACGGAAAT
>MCBE01000194.1 GCA_001723845.1 Candidatus Altarchaeales archaeon WOR_SM1_SCG | reverse complement strand
TCAGGGTGTGGCCAAGGACCACAACATACGCTTCGTCAACATCTTCCTGGAGGGAAGTGTTATCAAAGTCCTTTGAATTAACTCTTGCAAGAGTTAATTCAAAGGACTTTGATAACACTTCCCTCCAGGAAGATGTTGACGAGGCTTATGTTGTAGTTCTTGCACACACTTTAGGTTGGGTAAACAAGGACACTTCTGCTGTTGACTTGGAAGTAAATGACACTGTGAATTACACAACCAATATTTCAAATGAAGGTGACACCAGTCTTAACAATGTTTTGGTTACTGACAGCATACCTTACGGATTGTATCCTTCCATTAACTGTACCTGTGTGTTAAGTAATGGCAGTAATTGTGATAATCCAAGTTTCAACTTCTCAGCAGGTACTGTGAATATAGGTGAGATACCTGAAAAGACGTACGCTGTAATAAGATGCAGATATGAGATTAATTCCAGCGCTGCTGAAGGATTATCTTTGAATAAGGTCGAGGTTACTGCATCAGATGTTAACGGTATGAAGTTGCTCAGGAAGGATGTTGTTGAAACAATAATTAAGAAGCCTCATGTTGAGGTTGAGAAGTGGGCTTCCGATCCTTATGCCGAGCCAGGTGCTAATGTAACTTATACTATTAGAGTAAGGAACACAGGAACCGGTGGTGCGAAGAACATTGTCGTTACTGACCAGTTACCGGCAGCAGGATTCACTTATAATTTTGTCGGAAGTACTAACGTATCCAGTGCTTCCGGAAATTGTGATGTAAGTGATATAACAACAACCGGTTACGGCAATAATACTGCTAATTTCAGTCTTCCTGTCTTACAGGGTTCACTGGAAGGTAATGGCGAGTACTGCCAGTTCACATATAATGTGTGGGTTGCTAACAACGTGACTGACGGCATGTATGTTAATCTTGCAAGAGTTAATTCAAAGGACTTTGATAACACTTCCCTCCAGGAAGATGTTGACGAGGCTTATGTTGTAGTCCTATCTCATTCAAGCATGTACATCACAAAGACAAGAGTATCTCCTGCTGGCACGGACAGCGATATTGAAGTTAATGAAACGGTATCCTGGGAGATATGCGTTAGAAATACCGGCGACAGCGACATAACCAATGTTGAGATTACAGATACTATACCTGATGGTTTC
>MCBE01000193.1 GCA_001723845.1 Candidatus Altarchaeales archaeon WOR_SM1_SCG | reverse complement strand
GATGGGCAGGATTAGCATTTGTTGAGGAGAAATGAATAAAACAGCAGCAAGTAACACTACTTCGTTAATGTTAATATTAGGATGCTCTGTTACATTGGTTGAATGAATAATTTAATGGTTGTGATTTAATATTTTATAGATTATCATAATTATTTAGAAAATTTAATTTAAGATGGCATGGATGACTAAAAAGAAGGCACTGAATGCTATTAATAAAGTAGTAAAGCAAGTAGAAGAAACAGAGTTTTATGAGGATTATGTAACTTCAGAAATCGCAGAATCCATTAGAAATGTTGGCTTAGTAATAAGCAGGATATTTGGTTCAAATTCCTCTCAGTTTCTGGAGTTTAAGAGATTAGAGACGGATTTACTAAAAGGTATGTATGATTACGGTGGCAAAAGAGGGAGAAAATCTGATGAATTAGATGGTCGTTTGCGATCTATTAAATATGAAATTGAAAATTTCTGGGAAGATGAAGGAAGTATTTCAAAAGAAGAAAACCTAAAAGGGAAAAAAGAGACCAAAGAAACCTCAAAATTCATAAAATTTTCAGACAAGAAAGTTTTCATCATCCACGGTCACGACGAAGGAACAAAAGAAAAAGTCGCAAGATTTTTAATGCAACTAAAGTTAGAACCAATAATCTTGCACGAAAAACCAAACGAGGGGAAAACAATCATTGAAAAATTTGAAAAACATTCATTTGATGCCGGATTTGCAATTGCACTTTTAACACCTGATGATGTCGGCAATTCAAGAGTAAATGAAAAAAATTTGACTTACAGAGCCAGGCAAAATGTAATTCTTGAACTTGGATATTTCATTGGAAAATTAGGGCGAAAAAGGGTCTGTGCTTTGCTTGGTAAAGATGTTGAAATTCCTTCTGATTATTCCGGGATTTTGTATATTCCCCTGGAAGAAGAGACATGGAAATTTAATCTGGCAAAGGAATTGAAAAATGCGGGATTTAAAATTGATATGAATAAAGTGATTTGAGATTTATATTTAAAACAACAACAAAACCAAAAAAATGTCATACTGGAACTACGGCTACGGCTATTACACACCAACCAAGCCAAAGGATGTGAAGGACGGGATAAAACTCCAGTCAGGTAAAATCGGCTCTACATGGTGGTCTAAAAAATGGATT
>MCBE01000192.1 GCA_001723845.1 Candidatus Altarchaeales archaeon WOR_SM1_SCG | reverse complement strand
CTTTGAATTCCGGCGGCGATTCATCCAAAACATTTTCATGGAAAAAACCTACTCTTTCTTTATATTCTTTTAAGATACTTCCCGCTGGATATTCACCAGTATTTAAATTCCGGTCCATTTTTCATTGTATATTATTATTTACTTGGAATTCTTTATATATTGTTCCATATTATATTGTTCCATATTCCTGTTCCAGAAGAGCAAAAACACAAGGAACATGGAGCGCTGTGGAAACCTGCCCTTTCCCACCGGGGAACCCCGACACCTGAATGGAATTTTTATTGCACTACAACCTATACGATTTGGTTGTTAGGGGTTATTTGTTAGGGGTTATTTGTTAAGGGGTTGGTAATCCCTGACCCCTATTTACTAATCCCTGACCCCTAATTTCAATACCCGATGTGATGCAGGATTAAATAAATGATCATGATAACGATGGGAAGCAGCAAACTGTTAATTATGGCATCCCGTGTTTTTTGATATTTGTAAAATTTATGGTCCATGAATTCGGTAATCAGGACTGCTAACGCCGCCGAAAACATCCAGGATTCCAACTCCGTTATACCAAGGACGAACGAAAAAAACAGGTAAAAAACAGCAAGAAGAATAAATGAAGCAATGATTGAAATTATAAGCTGGATTCTCTGCTTTCTCCGGATTGATTCGCGGTCAAATTTTCGTTTCATTTTCTCTCTGGCATGATTAAAATTAAATTCAAAAAATTAAATTAAGTAAATTAAGGTTGTTTATAAATTCGCCATTCAATATATTCCTTAAAAACATGCGCTTGATAACTGTTAATAAAAGCCGGGTTTCAAGAATTATTCCAAAAACAGTTAATCATTGTTCTTTATTCATCTCTTGTCATAATTATTGGGATTAATGATAAATAAATCTTTTAATTTTGATTTAATTTCCTAATCTTAAATATATTAAATTCCGGCTTACAAAAATTAAAATGAAATTCGCAATCATAGGAATATTCGGCGACAAAAACCTCGGCAAAGAACTTGCTAAAAAAGGAACGGAAAGTGATATTACACTCTATAATATAAAAAAGGACGATAAAATTATATCTTTTGTTGAGCCGACCCGGTATCCTGAAAAGGTACAGCCGCTGAGTTACGCGCTTAATATGATTGATTATTGCGT
>MCBE01000191.1 GCA_001723845.1 Candidatus Altarchaeales archaeon WOR_SM1_SCG | reverse complement strand
CATTCAATGTTGATGTTACAAATAACGGGGACACTGATCTGGTGATTACTAACTTTGATGATACCATGCCGCCCGGTTTTGACTGCCCTGGCGGATGGTCACCTGATTGGAATTCTGTTACAACCACGGTCGCACCCGGCAGTACAGAGTCCACTTCCGTAACATGTACAGTGCTTTCCACGGCAGCAGAGGGCATGAATGTAAACGAGGTG
Source organism: Candidatus Altarchaeales archaeon WOR_SM1_SCG (assembly GCA_001723845.1). Taxonomy (GTDB): domain Archaea; phylum Altiarchaeota; class Altiarchaeia; order IMC4; family WOR-SM1-SCG; genus WOR-SM1-SCG. The sequence continues at coordinate 944 of MCBE01000191.1, read as the reverse complement.
ATGGTAACTGCAAAGAAGCCTGACGGGACAGAATATTCACAGAGTGATAACGCGATGGTTGTTGTCAAAAGACCGCACATTTACATCCAGAAGTGGACTTCAACACCGACGAGGAAGCCCGGTCAGGACATGACTGCAACATATTATGTTATGATCAAGAATACCGGAACAGGCTCGGCATATAATGTAGATGTCGATGATAGTCAACCTGACGGTCACGGATGGACATATAACACATCTGCAAGTATATCATCCGGGAACTGCACTAATATAAACTTTGGTACGGGTGAAAATCTTGTTACATCTGGTACCCTGGCGGCAGGTCAGCAGTGTATAATGTCTTATACTATGAATGTTCCTGCTGACGAATCCGACGGCACCTATGTGAATCTTGCGACATTAAATGCAAATGATTATGATGGCGGGACGGCATTACTTTCGCAGATGGATGAAGCGTATGTTGCTGTTGAGTCAAACCCCTCCATGGGCGTTAATAAGTCGGTTAGTGTCAATAATGCGGATCCGGGTGAGAATATTACATTTACTTTGAGGATTGATAATTTCGGCAGCACCATTCTGACAATTGAGTCCGTTGTTGATACAATCCCTCCCGGGTTTAACTGCACAAACTGGGCAGCAAATCCTGTGAACCAGATCATAACAAACGGCAGTTTCTTCTCAACAACGATGAACTGCACCATAGAATCCGCAGCAGCTGAGGGCATGAATGTAAATGAGGTGCTGGTTACCGCGCATAAACCTGATGGAACACAATATTCACAGAGTGATAATGCCATGGTTGTTGTTAAAAAGCCCCACCTCATAATAACAAAACATACACTAAACGCAACAATAAAGCCGGGAGAAATTGCAAAGTTCAATATAACCATGGAAAACACAGGTACCGGAATATTAAAAAATGCAAATTTAACCGAAGTATACCC
>MCBE01000190.1 GCA_001723845.1 Candidatus Altarchaeales archaeon WOR_SM1_SCG | reverse complement strand
CTTGAGTTTCAAAGATGTCTAAAAATGACATTTCAGCATATCGTTTTATGTTGCCGTGTCAATTATTTAATTAAACTTCAAAATTATTAAAAGTTGACCTCTTTCAAAACACTCTCAAGATCAAGAGTTGAGAACAATCTCATTTGATCCAAGTCCATCTCCTCAAATTTAAGTTTTGGTGTCCCATCATCTTTTTTCACTAATGTGACTCTTATTTTCTCTAATTCCTCAATAACTTTCGTTTCAGATAGCGTTTCATTCTGTTTTTTCAATTTCCACATTAAGTATCGGTAAAACACTAATCCTGTAACACAGAGGAATATATGAACTTTAATGTGGCCATCATCTCTGCAAAATATTGGTTTGATAACAATCAATCGTGTATTCTTTAACCACTTAAAATCCTTCTCTACAAAATCTTTTTGGTTGTATGTTTTAACAATTTTTTCCGAATCCCAGTCAGGCTTATCAGTAAATATCGGATTTTTACCGAAAGTAGCTCGCAGCTCTTTCTCACCGTCAGCATCAATGCTATGTTCAAATACCTGCTTGTTATCTTTTACATAACCGTCATACTTGAATGCACTTCCATAATTTCTCACGGCTTTTGAAGCATTAATTAAAGCGTTCTTTATGCTCTTTTTCTTCCCCTTGCCAACTCTTTCAACTGATTGTTTTATCTTTTCAAGTTTTTCAATTATTCCTGCTTTATTCTTTTCGTAAGTCCTGCTTTGTTTTTTATAACTTCCCTCATTATAGCTCATGACAATGGTAAATTCCTGCCCGAATAGCGTCTTTTCTGTCCGGTAACCTTTCACTTCATACTTATTTTTGTTGGTATAAAGATAATCATACTTGTCCAATGAAACCTCGTATAATTCAGGAACCTGATCTTTTCTTAGAGCACCAACGATATTCATTTCAGAGTCCTTTACCATTTCAATATTTTCTTTAGAATTGCAGCCCTTATCCCATACTACAACAATCCCTTTGCAGGGCACATTGATTTTATTTAATCGATCAACAATTTTCATAAAAATCCCGGCAAATATTTGTGAATCGTGCTTGTTTCCGGGATATGACTCGTGAAGCATTGGGATGTTTTCATCACTTGTTACTATTCCTATGCCGATTATATTTTTATCATATCGTTTCTCT
>MCBE01000189.1 GCA_001723845.1 Candidatus Altarchaeales archaeon WOR_SM1_SCG | reverse complement strand
CATAAAAATCCCGGCAAATATTTGTGAATCGTGCTTGTTTCCGGGATATGACTCGTGAAGCATTGGGATGTTTTCATCACTTGTTACTATTCCTATGCCGATTATATTTTTATCATATCGTTTCTCTTTACCCCTACCTTTTTTAGGCATCTCCCCGCCGTATACCTTTAGCTTACCCTTCTTCTCTTTTAAGATATATTCATAGGTTTTACCGCCACTGATTTTTAAGACTACTTTGTTTTCTTTCTCGTTAAGTTTTAGTTCAACTGAGTTTTCCCCTTCCGTAACTGTTATTATTTTACAGTCATTGTTTTTATTGATTGTTGCGTTTTTTACCCAACCTATTTTTAGATTATCCAAAAGATGGTTGTGTTTGTTTAGCTGATTAGATTTCTATCTTATTGACTCGCATTTTTAAAAGGTAGTTGTTCCCTAACATTATTTTTAATACATATTTATATATATTAGCAATCTAATAAGTAACATGAGAAAAATTTCTATAAATAAAGGCGAACTTGCAATTCATCAGAAAGTTGTTGGATATTTTACGAAACATGTGACAAAATACGGGACAGGCGCAAAAATTGATTGCCCCAAAAAATATTTAGGAAAACAAGTAATTGTAATAATCTGCGATGAATAAAGACAAACTCATTAAGGAACAGAAGATAGAAATAGAAAAACTGAAAAAAGAGAATGCTGAATTGAGGAAGGGCATTAAAGAACGAAATGTTATAATCGATGAACATTCTAAAAAGATCGAAACTCTTGAAACCAAGTTAAAGAAGGTGATAAGAATATTAAGGGTTTATGAGAATCCTAATACTCCCCCTTCACAACAAAGAATTAAGGAGAAAAAAGAAAAAAAGAAATCATCAAACGGAAAGCGAGGAGCACCTAAAGGACATAAAGGCACAACTCGCGAATACAAAACTCCTGACGAAATAATCCTGGTAAATAATGACAAATGCACACGGTGTGGCAGTGAGAATATCCATGAACTTGATGAAGTTGGTACCGACGATAAAACTATAGAAGACCTGCCGCCAATTGAAGAGATGAGGCCAAGGATAATCAAATTTGAGCGTAAAGTATATGAATGTGAAAATTGCGGAGCAACATTCACAGCAGAAGACAAAAAATGTCCCAAAAAAGGTAGATTTGG
>MCBE01000188.1 GCA_001723845.1 Candidatus Altarchaeales archaeon WOR_SM1_SCG | reverse complement strand
ATTGAAACCGGACTAAAAGATGAAAAACCTGCCTTTCATTTTCAATATATGTCGAGGGAATAATCTCTGAAGCGGTGAATGAAATTACAACATTTTCAGGAAATACTGCCTTTATTGTGCTTCTGTTTGAAACTTTTAAAGAGAAGGAAAGTTCCCATGTATCTGCCTTTTTATTTGTAAAAAATTCCGTGAAATATTCAATTGAAATAACTCTTTTTTCCCCGGGATTCAATGGTCTTGAAAAATAAAAGTTTATTATTTCTTCATCCCCTGCGGGTATTGAATCATATTCAAGATTCCCTGAAGAATCGGAAATTTTCAGGTCTTTTGCAGCCGGAATTGTTATGTCCGCCTGGTAGATTTCCGCGTATGCTAAAAATTCTATGTCTTGTGTTACTTTGACAAGCCCGTTTTCATTGATTTCCAGTTCAACATTACCGAAAGATCCTGTTATTTCCGTTTGCTGTGCAGTTGAAGGCACAAGAGCCGCAAGAACAATAAAAATAATTGTTAAATTTTTTGATTTCATTTTCATTCTCTTAATTTTGATGTCATCTATTATTATATTGAAAAACAGGTTTAAATAAATGCGTGCAAATACATAATTTACTCCGGGGGTTATAAGCAATTATTTTAAAAGATAAATAATTATGTAACTTTATTTAACAAAATAAACAATTTTATATAATATTTTAACATTATTTACTTTTTGTCCCCGATTTTTCTAACTGCATCCGCTATTTCAAGCGAATCCGGATCTTTTGTTTCCTTCAATAATTCATTTAAATATTTTTGGTTCTTGCCCTTCATAATAAATAAATAAATAAAAAATTTTGATTTAATTATTAAATATAAATTACCCTGTCGCACATTGCAATTAAAATTTGTTTAAGGTCGTCCGGTGCTTCTCTTTCCAGGATCACGAGTATTCCGCCCACGCCTTCCAGCCGCAATTTGTTTATTAAAAACATTGCAAATTCCTTCATTGAATTTTTGCCGTTGTAAATTAAAAATGTTGAAAAGGAATCCATAATCAGGAATTTTTTACCGGAGTCAATTTTGTCAAGCAGAGAGCCGATATGCATGCTTATCTCTTCAAGAGATGAGGGGTTTTCAACATAGGTACAGGTCATATCGTCGCGCTCGCCTGCCATGCACGAGATGCAGTCAAGAAATAA
>MCBE01000187.1 GCA_001723845.1 Candidatus Altarchaeales archaeon WOR_SM1_SCG | reverse complement strand
TGATTCGGCATTCAACCAGTTAATTTTATTTCTCATGGTTTTCATAATTTTATCCTTTACCGATTTAATTGAATTTAATTATTTAATTTTTATTTCAATTTTTTTGTCAATTACAATCAGTGCCGTACTTTTCCTGGAAAAAACAAAAAGATATGATGTCTTAACAAAAATCTCGCAGAAATACCCCGGCTGCGAGGAATGCTTGAAGACCGCTTACGACAACATAAACAGGGACAATGTAATCATAAGAAGTTTGATGAAGGATGCGGAAGGTGAAATGGAAAAAATTGACACAGGAACATTTTTCAATAAAAAACAGATTACATTCAAGGTTTTTTTAATAATTTTTCTTTCATTTTCTCTTCTTTCATTTACTTTTATCGGGGAGAGTATGGCAATAAATAACATCCTGGAAGAGGGAGACAGTTATGCTGACGGCAAATCCATGGACAGGGAAAGTGAAGAAAAAACAGAGGAATTGGAAGATGAAAGAGATATTTTCGGGAATAAAACAGAACTTACAACAGTCGGAGAGCCGGTGCCTCTGGAAATCAAGGGCTATTACAGTGAAACCGGCGTGGGCGAGGAAGTGGAGTATGAAAGCGGCGAAAATAACGGGGACGAAAATTATGAAACGGCAAGCTCGGGAGAGAGAAGAGAATACAGGGAGGATGAAATATTAAATGAAGATTCAATGTTAAAGGAAGCGATAAAGGAGAAGTATAACCGGACGGGAGGAACGCAGCTCTCAAACACATATATAGTCATCAATGCAGATATTACAAATAAAGGCGAACCAACAACAATTTCAAAAGTTAAGTTTTTATGTGATATCAAAGAGTTAAATAATCACAATATGACCTCACATATAGGATTTGATGCTCCAGAGTTTAGTGATTTTCGATTGGAATCTAATGATAGAAAAAGTATTAATCTTTGTATTGATTTAAAATTTTTCATTGAAAAAGATATCAAAGAATTAAAAGCTAAAGTTTTGTTTAAAACATCTCGCGGAGATATACCTAAAGAAATACCTCTTGTTAGGGAATATCCATAATATTAAAAAATTTGTGTTTGTTTAGCTGATTAGATTTCTATCTTATTGACTCGCATTTTTAAAAGGTAGTTGTTCCCTAACATTATTTTTAATACATATTTATATATATTAGCAATCTAATAAGTAACATGAGAAAAAT
>MCBE01000186.1 GCA_001723845.1 Candidatus Altarchaeales archaeon WOR_SM1_SCG | reverse complement strand
CTATAACTTGAGTTTCAAAGATATTAGATTTCTAACATAATAAATTTTATTTACCCCATTTACTGATGTTGGTTTTTGTTATCTCACTTTTTGTATTTTGTTGCCATGTCAAAATTTTAAATAAAATCAGTGTGCTTTAATACTTTAACTAACAAATGTTGCCATGTCATTTAATTTATTTAATATCTAATACAATAACATGGAACTAACAACTAAAGAAATAATGGCAATAAAACCCTACATTGAAATCATTAGAAAAAAAGGTAGAATGCCTCAATATACCCTTGTAAGAAAAAAAACGGGTAAATGGAGAAGTAAAAAGAGTGTGGAGTAAGTATCTGGGCACAGCAGAAACGATCGAGAAATTCTATAAAAACTGTGAAGAATGCACTGATATGAAACTCAAAAGTTTTGAGTATGGAAGAACGGCAGCACTAATGAAAATAGCAGAAGAACTAAATTTTGTTGAGATCGTAAATAAACACACAACCAAAAAGAAGATTGAAGGGCTGACAGTTGGTGAATACATGCTATTGATTATCCTTAGCAGAGCCGATGAACCAATAAGCAAAAACGGAATCTCCGACTGGTTTGACGATTCTTTTCTCGATTTAATGTGGGTATTTTCGCACAAACTGAACACTCAAAATTTTACGAACCACATGGATTATCTCACAGATGAAGTAATGCGAAAAATCGGGGATGACCTGGGAAAAAGACTTGTTGAGCTTGGTGTGGCACCAACAAAGTTATATATTGATATGAGCAATGTCTTCACATATATGGAAAATGGGGGAACGTATTTGTTTAGCTGGAATAATATTCCCGGAAACGACAGCAAGCGACTCATAAACCATCTTTTGGATAATCTAAAAATAGGTTGGGTAAAAAACGCAACAATCAATAAAAACAATGACTGTAAAATAATAACAGTTACGGAAGGGGAAAACTCAGTTGAACTAAAACTTAACGAGAAAGAAAACAAAGTAGTCTTAAAAATCAGTGGCGGTAAAACCTATGAATATATCTTAAAAGAGAAGAAGGGTAAGCTAAAGGTATACGGCGGGGAGATGCCTAAAAAAGGTAGGGGTAAAGAGAAACGATATGATAAAAATATAATCGGCATAGGAATAGTAACAAGTGATGAAAACATCCCAATGCTTCACGAGTCATATCCCGGAAACAAGCACGATTCACAAATATTTGCCGGGATTTTTATG
>MCBE01000185.1 GCA_001723845.1 Candidatus Altarchaeales archaeon WOR_SM1_SCG | reverse complement strand
ACCATGACAGGTTCTGCCTGAACTTTTAGCCTGGACTTATGCACTGGGTAATATTAAAAAAATTGACAATAAAACAAGAAATGTGATTTTTAAAAGAATAATTGAATTACTTGACGATGGGGACTGGTATGTTAAAACCCTTGCAATTACGAATATATATAAATTAAGTTCGGAGATTCAAAAAACTCAACTGCCTGTAATTCTTGATAAATTAATCGCTTTAAGCAGGGATGCGGATAAAACGGTTAGAAGTTCGGTTGCCCAGGCATTAGGTTCTTTAAAGGATTTCATCCCGAAAAATACAAAGACAAGACATGAAATTATTAAAATCGTAATGGATTTAAGCGAGGATGTTGTTTTCGGCGTCAAGACCTCTGCTGTTTGGGCACTCGGTGAACTTGAAAATAAAATACCTTATGACATGAGGGATGGTGTTATTAACTGCCTGCTGAAATTGAGCTGCAACAGTTCATGGTATGTGCGAATGCACACAACAAGGGCACTTGGAAAATTAAGTAACCTCGTGCAGGGAGACGCCAAGGATAAGGTAGTTAAAAGGTTACTTGCCGTGAGTGAAGACAGAGAGGTTTATGTCAGAAGTGTTACCGCGGCTGCAATCGGGAATTTGAGAAGAAATATCCCTGTAAATATGCGGCAGGATGTAATTGTGCGCCTGATGAAAATGAGCGAGGATGCAGAGGGAATTGTCAGGGCTTCTGCCGTAAGGTCTATCGGGAGATTAAGCGATGTTGCACCGAAAAATATGAAAAGAAGAATCACTGCGCAGCTCCTGGAAGCAATTAACGATGAGGACTGGGATGTGCGCGGGAATGCAATAGGCAGTATCGGTAAATTAAAGGATGCGAATATGCTCCCCAGGGATATTAAAGATGAAGTTGTAAAAAAAGTGTTTTTTGCATTCAACGATGAAGATGCGTATGTCAGGGGGAGTGCAGCCGCAGCAACCGGTAAATTAAAAGATGCGGTCCCAAAAGACATAATCGCGGATGTCACAAGAGGACTTATTGAATTGACTTATGATTCTGTCTGGAATGTCAGGAGTCCTGCCGCACTGGCACTTGGCAAACTTGCCGAACGCACCCCAAAAGACATGAAAGCGGAAGTTTCGGAAAGTTTATTGAAATTAACCTGCGATGTTGAATGGCCGGTAAGGCATTCGGCGGCATTGTCCCAGGGGCAGTTGAGAACAATAATTCCAAAAGATATGAAAAATGATTTAATTAATTCATTATTGAAATTAACATCTGATGAGGACTGGGGCGTTAGAGATGCCGCGGTTCGCTCAATCGGGGGTATTGGAACGGTGACCCCGAAAAACAAAAGCAGGGAAGTAATAGACGCGGTTATAAAATTATGCGGCGATTCGGAATACACGGTGCAGGATTCTGCAAAACATTCACTTAAAAGATTAAAGTCATTTATTCCAAGGGACATGAAAGATGTTTCGGAAGAGCATATAAAATCAATTTGTTAAATTCAGGGGTTAGGGGTTAGGGATTAGGGGTTGGTTGTTAGGGGTTAGTTGTTAGGGGTTAGTTGTTAGGGGTTAGTTGTTAGGGGTTGGGGGTTAGGGGTTAGGGGTTGGTTGGAAAGGTGGCATGGAATCGCCTCTTGTATGTGGTTCAAGTAATGATTCTAATTTCTCAGGAATATCCGAATTCTCCCGGGACACTTTTTTTCGCCACCCTTATACCCGGGTATATTGTTGGTCTGCATATACAGGATGTTTTGGAAACCTTTGAGATACCGCAACGCTTTAATATTAAAGCATCCCCTGCTGTTAATATAATAAACTACAACCAAATCATTAAAAATTTAAAATTTGTTTCCTTACAATTCCCTTATTTTCAATCAACAAGGCGAAGTGCAATCTCAAGAGCGGCATTCTCCGAAACAATATAATCATCGCTGAACGCAACCACAAGCACATCCCCTGAATTGAAATAAATATTAAGCGACTCAATCTCGTTTTTAAAGCCGGGGAAATCTTCAACCTGCCGGACTTCATCAGGGAATGTTAATTTTTTTGCCTTATTATCGTATTTCAATACAATCGCTCCGGAAGCCCCGGTGCGGACCGCCATGTCCCTTTCCAGTAAGCCCGTTGTTATTTTACCTGAAGCCGCATGAACAACAATTCCTGTTTTCCTGCCGCCGACTATATCATCTGCATGAATTTTAAAAGGTGCGCTGAATTTTTTCATATATTCATTAAGGTAACCGTTACCGGAATCATTAAGGGCGTGACCTTTTTTAGCGGAATCAATCAAATCGTTATTTTTAAGTTTCTTGAGAATCGTTCGCATGCTGCCTTCACCGATTCCTATCTTTCGTAAAAGTTTCTTTCTACCTGTGCGCGCTTGAAGTGCAATAATTGTTCTTATTACATGAACCTCTGAAAAACTCGGTTTTGCTCCTGCCATTCTTTAAAATAATTAAAAAAGATTATTTAATACATAATATCATGAAAAATTTAAAAATACCGGTTACCGGCTCAAACGGGATAATAGGTAAGATATTAAGGTACGCTTGAAAAAAATTACACTAAAATCACTGTTGTTTATCCATTTCAAATCTTATTATAGATAATTAAAATCCTGACTAAATTAAAAAATTATTTACTAAAATTTTAAGATATAAAGTAATTAAAAGCCCCGCAGTTAGTTAACTTAATGAATAATAAAATTAATAAAATAATTATTCAATTCCCGGCAGCGTAAAGGTAAACTTGCTTCCCTTTAATAATTCGCTTTCAACCTTTATGTTTCCTTTATGGTTTTCAATTATGGTTTTGCATATACTGAGACCCAGCCCTGTTCCGCCGTACTTGCTGCTTATCTGGAAAAATGTATTAAATATTTTTTCCCGGTTTTCTTTTGAAATGCCGATTCCTGTATCTGCAACGGAAACAATAATATCATTTTTTATTTTTTTTGCCTCAACAATAATCTTTCCGCCGCGGGGTGTGAATTTAATCGCGTTTTCAATGAGATTTTCCATGACCTGTGTTATGCGGTCGCGGTCACAATTAACCGGGAGTTTTCCCGGGTATTTTTTCATGATTTCAATTTGCTTTTCCCCTGCCGAAATTTCCAGGTCCTTAATGGAACTTTCAATAATGTCGCAAATATTATTTTCACTCATCTCAAATTTCAGCATTCCCGCGCGCATCCTGGAGACGGTCATTATGTCGCGGGTCAGTTTTATAATCCTGTTTGTGCTTGCAAGTATCATCTCAACGCTCTTTTTTTGTTCTTCGTTTAATTTCCCGAAATAATCACCCAGCAAAAGCTGGCTCTGTGCTTTCACAGGCGTCAGCGGATTTTGAAGTTCATGAGCGGCTGAAGTGAAAAACTCATCTTTCATCATGTCCAGTTCTTTTAATTCCTGCATTGCATTTTTCAGCGCATCCTCTGCCGCCTTATGCTCCGTAATATCTCTTGCTACCGCAACGGAACCCGTGAATTTGCCGTCAAAAAATATCGGGGAAATTTTTGCAGAGAACCACATTATTTTACCGCCGATTTCAAGCGAGTATTCAAATTCTCCGCTCTTCCCATTCTTGTTTTTCTCAAATAAATCATCAAATTTTTCACAAATCCCGGGGGGAAGTACTTCCGGCATTGTTTTCCCTAAAAATTTCTCAGGCGGCACATACAAAAGCGATTCCCTCGGGGAATGGTAAAAGACAAACCTGCCGTTCTTATCAAACCCGAACACTAAATCTACCATGGATGACAGTATGCTTTTAAGTTTGCTTTCGGATTCCCTGACCTCTTCCTCTGCCCGCTTTCGCTCTATTACTTCCTGCCTTAGATGCTCAGTTAACCTCTCCAGTTCATAAGTGCGCTCTTCTACCAGTTCTTCAAGATGCCTTTGATATTTTTCAAGTTTTTCCTCCGCCCGCAAGCGTTCAATAATGCGACCTAACCGCTCTGCAACCGCATTAATTAAGTCCCTCTCTTCCTTTAAAAAGGGTCCTTCATACTCTTCGGGCATTTCTTTGAGGTAACAAACTTCCAGAATCCCGCTTATTTTGCCGTGAATGACAATGTCTCCTGTCTGCTTCCATGCGGTCTCCCTGAAATTTTTTGTCCCGTACTCTTTTCCTTCAAGGATGATTCGCACCCCTGTAATTTCAGGATACTGCCAGCCGGGAGGAATGACCTCAACCGCACCTTTTAGTATTTCTTCCAATGAAAAACGGTTTTTCCGGACAAGATCGGAAATGCCGTACAGGGTCTTTAACTCCTTTACCCGCTCTTTAAGCTGGCGGGTCTTTTCCTTTATTTTTTCATCTGCCTGCTTATGCTTTGTTATGTCTTTAACAAAAACAGAAAGCCCGGTTCCCGAAGGATACACATTGATGTCAAAGAAGTAGTTTTTATCCCTGAGATGGTATTCGGTTATGAAATTTCCGGGCTGATTTGTTTTTAAAACCTTTTGATAAATCTTTAATGCCCCTCGCGTCTCTTTGTTGTCAGGGAAAACCTCAAGGATGTGCTTTCCGATTGCATCATTTTTTGAAATCCAGGTAAGTTCTTCCGACGCTTTATTCCAGTAAGTGTACTTCAAATTTTTGTCAAATGCAAAGAAGACATCACCTATGCTTTCTGCAAGTTCCCTGTATCGCTCCTCGCTTTCCAGCAGTGCCTTTTCTGCTTTCTTCTGCCCGGTAATATCTTTTTGCACGGAAATTGAATAAAGTATTTTCCCGTCTTTGTCTTTCACCGCATTCGCACTGAGAAGAACCGTGCGCCTATCACCGCTCCTTGTGATTATTGTAATTTCTTCATTTCTTAACTTCCCGGTTTTTTTCCACTTCTCAAAAATCTGCTTCACAACTTCCCGCGACTCATGAGCATAAATAACTTTCAGGGGCTTTCCTACAAGTTCCTCTTTCTCATAGCCCAGCTTCTTGAGAGCGGTTCTGTTGACATTAAGTATTACGCCCTCAGGTGAAATCATATAGCAGTATCCCGGCTCGTTTTCAAAGAACTGCCTGAATTTCTCCTCGCTATCCTCAAGTGATTCCTCTGCCTGCTTATGCCCATCTTTCGGGGTTTCAAGTTCGGTAATGCGCTTTTGCATTTTTTCCACTTCGCTCATCTGCTTTATTGTCCTATCTTTATCATTCATGGAAATTTTAAATTAATTAATTAACAAATAAATTCCACCTTTTAAAATTTAAGAACCACCCCGGAATTATTATAAATATATTATTTTATTTGTGAACATTTCAACGCTTCTTCTCAGCGACTCGTTACTTTCTTTCGGGAACGGGAAAACTCCTCCGCATTCCGCGATAATAAGCATTGACATTAACCTGTGAAGGAATTGAAGAACCTCCGTATGCTCGTAGTAAATTAAAAGAGATGAAGGCGAGTCAATCAATGCCACATCAATTTCATTCCTCATGAGAAAATTAAGTGCCGCCGTTTGTATCTCATCTAATGCCTTCGGGGATGATATATAAAAACAATTTTTGGTGGGCGGTGCGTCTTTTCCGGTTCTCGTGATACAATCTACAATATAAAATTTATCCGTATCCGTTCCATTTTCCTTAAATTTACTTTTCAGTGACTCACACGGTCTGTTAACACTTATATAAAGAATTTTATTATAATTTTTGCCCAGGGTTTTTGCTACCTCTATTAAAATTTCATCATATTCAGCATCCGGGATAACCAGACCGATTATTTTTTTGGTATTCAAACTCTCCTTAATTTTTTCAATATTTTGTGTCACTTCTCGTTATTTTTTAATATTTTTTCAATTTTTGATATAAACTCAGATATATCAATCGGTTTTGTAATGTAGTCCAGAACGCCCAGCACCTTTAAAACTTCCATACCGCTTTCCCCGAATGCGGCTGATGTAAAGACAGCAACTTTCACGGACTTTAAACCGGGATTTTCTCTTATCTTTTCAATGACCATTCTCCCGTCCATTTCCGGCATGAAAAAATCCATCAGGACCAGGTCAACCGGCTCTTTTTTTAGCTTTCTCAGGCACTCTTCCCCGCTCTCTGCACCCACGACACTGTAACCTTCACTTTCAAGTACCGTTTTAATTGACCTTACAATGTACGGCTCATCGTCCACGATCATTATCTTTTGCATTTTATAATTCAAGTATAATTTTTGAGATTTATAGGTTAAATTAGTATTACATAATTATATGATTATATTATGAGTGATTTCGCCTTCTCCAGGCAAATCATGTTAGTCATTAGATAGTATCTATAAAATAGAAACCTGTAAGTGTTTTGGTTCTTTCTTAATTTTTTGCATTACAGTTAGACACATCACGGTACTCTTGAAAATATAGCGGGTTCTGCTATGTTTAAATAGAATATATTTAATTAAATTCAGATTTTTATTTTTGTTTTAAAGTTAAATATTTATTATTAATTAGATCAAAACACAAAAAAATGTACGACACCTACGCGAGACCCCGAGGAACACATAATCGCCGACTATTATGTTGAAAGCGATTACTCATTAATGAAAATCGGCAGGATGATCGCCGCTGAAGAGTCAACCGGCTCATGGGTAATTTCAGAGCGCGAAACAAAGGAATTGATATAAAATTACTGTGCGGTGGTCACGAAAACAAATAACAAAATGACAAAAATAGGTATTATATCGGATACGCATATACCGACGGCAGCAGAGGAAATTCCAGAACCTGTTCTTGATGAATTTTCAAATGTTGATGAGATTCTTCATGCAGGGGATTTTGTTTCAATTGAAGTTTTGAATATTTTACGGGATATTGCTCCGACAACAGGCGTTAAAGGAAACATGGATTTATTTGAGGTAAAGATGCCTGCTTACAGGGAACTCAAAATCGGGGATTTGAAAATCGGGCTTATCCATAACGCAGGTTCTTACCGTGAAAATCCAGTTAAAAACCCGCTTAATCTGGCGAAATCAAAAGGCGTTGACGTTTTGGTTTACGGGCATACGCATGCGAGGTTCATGAAAAAGATAGATGATATTTTACTTCTTAACCCGGGAAGCCCGACCAGCGCAGACTCAATGGGTTTTATGACTGCCGAAATATGCGGGAAGGAGATTAAAGTTAATATTTTTGAAATATAAATAAATATTTAGTTTTAGCTTATGCAGACCTCGGGAACCACATAATTGCTGACTATTATGTTAGTTGAATATCAAAAAATTAACCCCGGATCATACAAAATCCCTTGTCCTGATGACCTTATCTATTGTCTCAAAATCACCGTCTTCTGTCCATAAATAACATTCAGATTTCAGTGCCAGTGCCAGGATATCAACATCTTTTTTGTCTATCTTACCTATCAGTTCATCCGCTTCTTCAATCTTATCTGAGTAATGTTCTTCCGGGTAAACTTTTATCGGGAGCAGGGAAAGAGCAAACTCTATTTTACCTGCATCAACACCTGATTTTTTCTCAATCATCGGCAGATACTTTTTCACCTCTCTGATTGTGAACTCGGTGGTTATGAAATCAAATTTTGAATCAAATAATATATTTCTTGCCACCCCGCCAATCAAAGCAGAGATTATTATATTCGCATCAACACAAATTTTTATTTTCATTCTCTTGTTTTTTCAAAACCCTCTAAAATTTCCTGTTCCTTAACTTCGTGTTTTTTTAAGCCGATAGCAACTTCATTACTCACTTCAAAGAAAATCTGCTTTTTCAATTCTAATATTTTGTCTCTTGTCGCTGCTATGATAAAATCCTGCTTGTTTTCAAACCCAAATTTACTTACCACGCTGTTAAGACCTTCTTCCAGTTCATTTGAAATAGATACTGTGACTGTTTCCATTTTTTTAGCATGAATATATTATTATTAAAAGTTAAATTATTTAAATATTGAATAGAAAATGTACGACACTTACGCGAGACCAGAGGAACACATAATCGCCGATTATTATGTTGAAAGCAAGTACCCGTTAATGAAAATCGGCAGGATGATTGCAGCAGAAAAATTAAAAATCAATTTATTTTCTCAAAATTAATAATAATTATAATTTGAAATAATGAAACAAGAGGTTAAAAATTGGTTGAAAAAGCAGAGCGTGATTTTGTTACATCCGGGGTGAATTTTCAACAGGAAATTTACGACGCATCTGCCTTTTTCTGCCAGCAGGCAGTGGAGAAGGCACTAAAAGCATTAGTGTATGTTTAGAGGATGTAGAATCATCATGATTTGAGGATTTAGAATGTGAAAACAAAAAATGCTTCAATGGTGTTGAAACAATATCTAAAATAAACCGGGGATACTTACTACTTACCATTGGTTTCATTTTATTATTCATTTTCTTAATTTTAATAATATTTCTAAAGTTCAAAAAATAACAACCCACAAAAAATGACTAAAATAATCGCCGTCTCAGGAAAAGGAGGAGTAGGAAAAACAACCGTAGCTGCCCTACTTATAAAATGGCTTAACAATTCAGGAGTAAAAAATTTGCTTGCAATTGATGCCGACCCCGATTCAAATCTGCCTGAAGCACTCGGAACCGACTTTGAAAAAACAATCGGGGACATAAGAGAGGACTTATTGAGTGCAAACCTTCCTCCCGGCATAAATAAAAGAGCATGGATTGACAGCAAGATTTTTGAAATCACAAAAGAGACAAAAAATTTTGATTTAATTGTGATGGGCAGACCTGAAGGTCAGGGCTGCTACTGCGCGGTAAATCACATCCTGAGAGAGATCATTGACAGCATGGTTTCTGCTTATGATTATGTTGTAATTGACTGCGAAGCGGGTATGGAGCATCTTTCAAGAAGAACAACGGAAAATGTTGATGTCATGTTAATTGTTACCGATGCCTCGCGAAAGGGATTTGAAACCGCCTCGCGAATTAAAGAACTTGCCGAGGAACTTGATATTGAAATAAATAATATATTTTTAATTTTAAACCGGATCAAAGAAAGTAATAAGGATGCAGCCGTGAAAATTGCAAAATCAATCAACATGGAAGTTATCGGGATATTGCCTGAGGATGACATTGTTTCGGAATGCGACCTCAAAGGAGAGCCGGTTTATGAATTAAATGAAAATTCAGGAGTTTACAACGAGGTTGGAAAAGTCCTCGGGAAAATTATTGAGAAGAGTGGTCTGGAATGAATTGGGGGGGCGGATGCTAAATATTTGAAGATTAAAAATTTAATTTCAAAAACATATAATTAACATGACAACAAAAACAAAACAAAAGATAAACGAAATCGCAGGAAAAATAAAAACCATGGAAATCCGCGGCGCACTTGACATCGCAATTGCTGCCGCATCCGCAATGAAAGAAGTCGCTTTAGAATCTCCCGATTCCGAATTAATATCAAATTTAAACTCCGCAGGCGATAAATTAAAGTCAGCCCGACCAACTGCTGTCTCGCTTCCAAATGCGGTGAATTACATAATTCATCTTGCGAAAATCAATAAAAATAATAAAATTAAATTATCCTCTGAAATTGAAAAATTCATAAAAAACCAGGAAAATTCACTAAAAAAGATTGCCGAATTTGGCTCGTCCATGATTGAAAATAATGATACAATCCTTACGCACTGCAACTCCGATACCGTGGTTGAAATTTTAAAGAAAGCGCATGACTGCGGAAAGAAAATCAATGTCGTATGCACGGAAACTCGCCCGAGAAAACAGGGCTATATAACTGCGAATGCCTTATCAAAGCATGGAATTCCGACAACATTAATTATTGATTCCGCGGTTCATTTAATTATGAAAAAATTAAAGGTTGATAAGGTTATAGTCGGTGCGGATACTGTTTGCAGCGACGGTGATGTTATAAATAAAATCGGGACATCGCAAATTGCTCTCTGTGCAAAGGAAATGAATATTCAATTTATTGTTGCAACTCAATCCATTAAATTTTCAACCGAAAGCGTTTCCGGGACGATAGTTAAAATAGAGGAGCGGGATACATCTGAAATAGCAGGTGCGGATGAACTCCCCGGTGTGAAAATCATGAACCCTGCGTTTGACATTACAGATTCGGGTTATGTTGATGTAATTGTAACGGAATTCGGCGTAATCCCTCCGCAAGCTGCTTACGGTTTATTAAAGGAAAAATTCGGCTGGAAATTAAACCGGGACGAAAGTTAGTGTTTTGCTCTTATTAGCGGGATGAAGTATGCCGCTAAAATAATTAAAAACCCGATTATGCTTAAATACCTGTCCCTTGAAAGCAGCAGCAAAAATCCTATTGCCAGCATAATAATTCCTTCTTTTGTGCACAGCGGGCATGCGGGACCTCCTGTTTTGCAGGTTTTGCATTCTTTTGTCTTATCTGTCATTTTGTTATCTTACCTTTGCTCCTTTTTTAACCCCTGATGCCTTAATCTCCCCGCTTTCTGTTTTAAGCGGCTTGTTTTTATATAAAATCCTACCGGATTCGTCGGCAGTCATTTTGCATTTAATAAAATCATCATATTTAATAATTTTTATTTTATTTTGTTTCACCCCTTCAACAAAGACAACTGCTCCGGCAGGGCTTTCATCCGAGTCAAGAACCTTTACATTCTTCCCGTCGTCTGCTGCAAGAAGCATTCCTTCCGACTCAACGCCGCGAATTACCGCAGGCTCAAGATTTAACAGCACGACAATAATTCTACCGCGTAATTCCTCCTTATCATAATAATTTTTAAGCCCTGCGACAATCTGCCTCTCTTCTGTCCCGATATTAATTTTCAATTTATATAATTTATCGGCATCCGGGTGGTCATCAACTTCTGTAATTTCCGCAACCCTCAAATCAAGTTTTTCAAACAGGCATTCTTCCTTTTCCTGAACTTTAAATTCCCTGCCCGCAAATTGTTTTTCATATTCGTTAATTAATTTTTGAGGAATTTTTTCAAATAAAATTTCCGGTTTATTTAATTTTTGATTGGCAGGAAGTTCCCGGATTTTCCATTCCCGGTTCCGGACAGAATCACCGTTGCCTAACTGCTTCCATATATTTTCCGCTGTTTCCGGCATAAAAGGTGCTATCGCAACGGCAAGTGTTCCTGCAATATTGCAGCAAACATTTAAAACCGCAGCACACCTCTTTTTATCTTCTTTCACAAGTTCCCAGGGTTTGTTTTTCTGGAAATACTTATTCCCGAGGTCGGAAATTCGCAGAACAGTCTTCAGTGCCTCTTTAATCTTCGCGGCTTTGATTTCCGATCCTGCTTCTTTTAATAAATATTCAACTGCATTTATTGTTTCTTTATCCTCTTCGCTGTACTCTGCACCCGGAATTTCCCCGAAATTTTTGTGCGTGAAAGTGATTGTCCGGTTAATAAAATTCCCGAAATTCCCGATTAATTCATTATTCACTTTATCCATCAGATCTTTCCAGTCAAAATCCGCATCCTTTGCCTCCGGGCGAATAATCATTAAATAAAACCGCCAGACATCGGGAGTGAATTTTAAATTAATTATGTCCGAGGAAAAAACCCCACGCTTCCGGCTTTTTGAAAACTGCCCGCCTTCGTAATTTAAATATTCATTTGATGAAATGTAAGACGGCAAATTCCAGTTGTCGCGAGCACCGATAAGCATTGAAGGCCAGATTATCGCATGAAAAGGAACATTATCTTTTCCTATGAAATGCACGACATTCGCATCGTTGTTTTTCCACCAGGGTTTCCAGTCGCTGCCTGTTTTCTCTGCGTATTCGGCGGTTGAAGCAATATAACCTATAGGAGCGTCAAACCAGACATAAAATACCTTGTCCTCAAAGCCGTCAAGAGGTACGGGAACGCCCCATTTTAAATCTCTCGTAATACAGCGAGGTTTCAACCCTTCCTTAATCCACGCAAGAGGAAGATTTTTAATAATCCCTGTCCAGTTTGTTGAATTGATCCAATTCTCTAATTGATGCGATAATTTCGGAAGGTCAAGAAACAGATGCTTTGTTTCCCTGATTTCAGGCGTTGAGCCGCAGATCTTACATTTAGGATTCACGAGTTCACCAGGCTCAAGAACCTTCAGGCACTCGTCGCACTGGTCTCCTTTAGCATCCCCGCTTTTGCAGTGCGGGCATTCGCCTTCAACATAAGTGTCGGGCAAATATCTTTCACAATTTTTACAATATAATTGAGTAATCGTGTCTTCAAAAATATAATTATTTTTATATAAATTAAGAAAAATTTCCTGCGTTAATTTATGATTTTCTCGCGAGCTGGTTCTTCCGAAGTTGTCAAACTCAATCCCAAGCCAGTTGTATAATTTTAAAATTTTAGCATGTAACTCCCGGCAGTAATCATCAGGACTCATGTTTCTCTGCGCCGCCTCAATTTCCGTTCTTGTGCCATGTTCGTCAGTCCCGCAGATGTAGATTGATTCATGCCCCGAAAGTTTAAGGAAACGATGATAGACATCCGCACTTAAAGTCGGGATAACGTTACCGAGATGCGGGACATTATTTACATAGGGGAGGGCAGCGGTTATTAGGGTGCGTTTTTTGGTCATAAAATAAAATTAGAATTTGGGATTAATTAGTTTTGATTAGAGATGAAAATTAATTTTAAAAAAAATTCCCGCGCAGGTTTCTCCCGCATTCAAACCCTGCTTGAAGGGCATAATGTATTTAAAACGCAGATTTCACACTTCGGGTGCCTTGCAATGCATGCATTTCTCCCGTGTTCAATTAAAAGGTTTGTGATTTGAGCCCACTCTTTTTCGGGAGTAATTTCCATTAAATCCTTTTCTATTTTATCCTGATCTTTATTTTTTGTAAGCCCAAGAAGTCCTGAAAGCCGCTTTACATGC
The DNA here is from genome assembly GCA_001723845.1 of Candidatus Altarchaeales archaeon WOR_SM1_SCG. GTDB lineage: Archaea > Altiarchaeota > Altiarchaeia > IMC4 > WOR-SM1-SCG > WOR-SM1-SCG. The sequence continues at coordinate 10,000 of MCBE01000185.1, read as the reverse complement.
GTATCCACCGCAATTCCCGAAATTATGCCGTATGAATTCCAGAGAACTATGTTTGCGGTTTTCCTTGCAACTCCGGGAAGTGTTAAAAGTTCATCCATGGTACCCGGGACTTTTGAATTGAATTTTTCAACAATTATTTTGCACGCTGCTTTAATGTTTTTCGCTTTAGTTTTATAAAAGCCGGTTGAGCGAATATCATTTTCAAGTTCTTCAACCTTCACGTTTGCGTAATCCTCCGGTGTTTTGTATTTTTTGAAAAGTTCTTTTGTGACAATATTTACCATCGCATCCGTGCACTGGGCCGAAAGTATTGTTGAAATGAGCATCTCCAGCGGGTTCCTGAATTTCAGGGCGGTTCTTGCAGCCGGGTATTGTCTGTCCAGCAGTTCAATTATTTTTAAAATTCTTTGTTTTTTGTTCATTTTTTAATTTCCCGTAATATTTACGAGAATTTTTTCCCTCATTTCATTTATTTCCCCTTCAAGGTATTTCCCTGGTTTGTATGAAAAATTCACTTCATCGTTCTCAAACCTTGGGATTATGTGGAAATGTATGTGAGAAACTAACTGTCCTGCTGCTTTGTTGTTGTTTTGCAAAATATTTATCCCGTCGCAGTTTGCTGCTTTATTTACCGCTGATGCAGTTTTTTTCACTGCGGCAATAATTTCTTTCAGTGCATCATCCGAAATATCAAAAATATTTTCATAATGCTCTTTTGGAATAACAATGCAGTGTCCTTTGTTTGCAGGGTTTATGTCTAAAAAAGCCAGTACTTTCTCGTCCTCGTAAATCTTGCTTGATGGAATTTCGCCCGAAACTATTTTACAGAATATACAGTCCATTTTTAAATAATTTAGATTTAAAGTTAATAAATAATAAAATTCAATAAAAATTCAATAAAAATCAGCAAAAACGAAAATGAAACTATTAAACAAAGGAAAAGTAAAGGAGGTCTATGAAGTAAGCGAGGATGAATTGGAATTTTTATTCACCAGTCGGAAATTGCCGACGACAATGAGCGTATTTCCGCTACGCTCCAATACACTTAGAATTTAAACAAAATTATCCAAATCAAACAAAAATCTAAATTTTTAATAAATATAAAGAAAAATTATTTAAACAATCTTATGGATACAGATGACCGAATAATTATATTTACCCCTCAAGACCTTATAAGATATGGCACTAAAAAAACCTTGGAAGAGGCGGAAAAATATAACGAAAAGATAAAACAAATACTCAATGGTTTAAAATTCAAAAAAAGGGAATTAAAATATATTCCGGGTGAACATGAATTTTGGGTGCCTGATTCTGAAGAACCTGATGGCAAGATTACAGAACTTAGTGATGGTCGTCACTTATTTGTTATAAATAAATATAAGGAACACAAAATTTTTACAGGGAAAGGGCTCCTGTTTGTTTTAGAAATTAAATGCGAGTACCCAATTGACCGTATTAGTAAAAAGAAAGAATATGAAGAGTTCATCAATAAAGTTAGATTTGCTATAGAACAAGATTTTATAATAATTAATTTTGGGGATGGAACATTCAGAACTTTTGACGCAAAAACAAAAGTAGAATTTTTAGAAAGAGACATTAGAGAGTTCATAGTAAAAGAAATCAAAAAAAACTATGACAATTTACCTCCAGAAGATATTCTTGAAGAGATGGTTAATAGAATAGATAAGGAAAAGATTGATGAACAGAGAGGTGCGATAGTTTTTTTAGATATGCATGCAGATTTTTTAGAAAAGTATATAGATTCATTGAATTTTATAGATTTATTCAAAATAATTAAACGTAATTGGGATATTTTTGAAGCCCATTTCAAAAATTATTATTCTTCTAAAAATAAATTGAACGAACCGTTTAGAACAATCAACGAAATTCGTAACAAGATAGCACACAATCGCGGAGAAGTAACCGAAGATGATATTGAAAATTTAAATAAAATTTACGATAATTTTAATAAAATTATATTTAACCAATAAAAAATGAAACTAATAAACAAAGGAAAAGTAAAAGAGGTTTACGAAGTAAACGAGAACGAATTGGAATTTTTATTCACAAACAACATATCTGTCTTTGACCAGGTTATTCCAAGTCAAATCCCACACAAGGGAGAGGTTCTTTGCAGGTGTGCAGAGTTCTGGTTTAAGCAGGTTGAAGATATTGTTAAGACACATTTTATAAAAGTTATTCCTCCTAACCGGATGAGGGTTAAGCGGGTTAATATAATTCGCAATTACGCTCAAATCAATAATGAGACGGTAAATTATTTAATCCCGCTGGAATTTGTTTTGCGCTGGTATAATGCCGGCTCTCTTTACGCAAATATGCTCAACGGGAAAATCAAGTCGGAAGACATCGGATTTGAAAAAGGACACGCGCCCGTCTATGGCGAGAAACTTCCTGAGCCGCTTTTTGAGCAGACCACCAAGCTTGAACCGACGGACAGGAAATTAACAACTGATGAGGCATTAAAAATCAGCGGGCTTACAGAAGATGAGTTGAAAGAAATCAAGGAAATTTGTATTAAAATTGATGAGAAGATGGATAAGGAAGTTAGAAAGAGGGGCTTGATGCACGCCGACGGTAAAAAGGAATTTGCAATGAATAATGAAAGAGAAATTATGATTATTGACACATTCGGAACTCCTGATGAGGACAGGTTCTGGGATGTTTCGGAATACGAGAAAGGAAATATCGTTGAATTCAGCAAGGAATTTGTACGCAAGTATTACGAGGGAATATCACATAAAAGCAAACTGGACGATGCACGGGAAAACGGTTTAAAAGAGCCGGAAATCCCGCCGCTGCCCGATGATATGATCCGGATGACAACTGAATTGTATGTAAATTTATTTGAAAAGATTACGGGGATTGAAAAGCAGGAGATTGGAATGAATTAATTTTTTTTAAAATTTAAAATTCAATATGGAAGAATTAATTTTGCAGTCGCAGAAGTTTAAAGACCTTCACAGGGAAGCATTGAAATATATAAATTTAAATCCGCTGCAAAGAGGCGGGATTTTAAGCGATGCGGCAAGAAAAATCGTGAATGAATGGGCAGACGGCTACTCTGTTTGCGATTACTGCGGGGGCTGTCTTGACCTTATTAAAAAGCCGCCGGTTGAGGAATTTGTGCATGATAAACTTCCAAAGTTTTTGGGAACTGATGCTGCACGCGTGACCAACGGTGCAAGGGAATCAAAGTTTGCTGTTCTGCACACAATGTGCGAGAAAGGCGACACGGTTCTATTTGATTCAAACGCCCACTACAGTTCCTTTGTCGCAGCAGAGCGCGTGGGCGCAGAAGTTGTTACTGTGCCTAACTCAGGTCATCCCGAATTCAGGATTGATGAAGATTCCTACGCAGATAAAATTGAGGAAATTAAAAAAAGATACGGGAAAATACCCCAAGCTTGCACTTCTCACATATCCTGACGGGAACTACGGCAATTTTTCGGATGCAAAAAAAGCGGGTAAAATCTGTCACGAATACGATGTCCCGTTTCTTTTGAACGGCGCGTATTCTGTCGGGAGAATGCATATCAACGGGAAAAAATTAAATGCGGATTTTGTCGTCGGCTCGGGACATAAGTCAATGGCGGCATCGGGTCCCATCGGCGTTCTTGGCACAACATCCGAATATGAAGACATTCTGTTCAGGAAATCCGCAAAATACAAAATCAAAGAACTTGAACTTTTGGGCTGCACTTCAAGGGGCTTACCCATAATTACGCTGATGGCGTCATTTCCCCATGTTCTTGAACGAATTAAAAGATGGGACACAGAAGTTGCAAACGCGAGATGGTTTTTAAATAAAATATCCGAAATTCCGGGGATAAAGCCGCTGGGAGTCCAGCCGACAGAACATGATTTAAATTTTATTGAAACACCTGTTTTTTATGAAATTTCAAAGAGGCATAAAAAGAGAGGTTATTTTTTGCAGAAGGAATTAAAATCAAGAGGCATTATGGGAATAAAACCCGGGCTTACTAAATTCTTTAAGTTGAGTACTTACCTGCTTACAACAGATGATATCGGGGCGGTTGCTGATGCTTTTTTTGAGATATACGAGAAGTATGAAGGTTTGCTGAAATAATGACTCTTGAAGCATTAAATATTGAGATTACATGTATTTCATTTGAAAACATTTATAATAATGAGTTTAATTATTTTTAAATATAATATATAAAAAATATAAAAATATAAAAAAAGATGACAAAAAGAAGGCAAGTATGTTTCACCATAGAGGAAGATGTAATAGAAGATATGGAAAATATCAAGGAAAAAACGGGAATCCCTGTGAGCAAGCAGATAGAAATGAGGTTAAAAGGGTATGAAATAAAGAAAAAGGGGGAGGGCAGCTAGTGTGTCTATAATTAAAATGGAATGGGATATTTTAGTCGGCATCGTCATTGGTTTTTGTCTGTCAATAATCAGTATGGTGCTTAAAAAAGAATATGAGGTACGGGTAGAGAAAAGACTGAAAAAGGAATCAATAAGAGATGAATTAGCCGAGAATATTGCATCTTTTTGCACATACTGGGAGGATCGGCGATGCAGTATTGATATGGAAATAGGTGATTTTAGAGAGAATGTGAAGACCTACATAAAAGATATTCAAGAAAGATACCGTGCCGGCGCGCGATATTTAGACCAGAAAATTATCTCTGAGATTAGAGAAGTGTGTAATGGATTCATCTCTATCACCAACCAATCGCCTGATTCCGATGATGAAAAATGGTTTAATTCGGTCAAGGATGAGGGGAATAAATTGAATGAAAGATTCGATAATATTCTGTCTAAATTATAAGATTTGATATTTGTTTTTAAGAATTTAAAATAAATTTTGGGGGTGGTTGTTAGGGGTTATTTGTCAGGTATTGCTAATCCCTAACCCCTATTCACTAATCCCTAACCCCTAATTTCTTACTCAAAAACCCAATCCTTTAACTTAACCCACTTTACCTTACCTTCAGCCCTTCTTACGATGAGATTTCTCTCCTCAAGTTTTCTCATTATGTTAGAAAGCGTCGCCTTTGGAATCTGCGTAATCTTATAGATATTTGCCTGTGTCGTTTCTCCTGTCTTTAATATATCAATAATTTTTTTCTCGTTATCATCCAGCAATTTCATAATTGACAGGTTTATTTGTTTTGTTTCCTCTTCGGCAGGAACTTCCTTTTCGGGATACAAATCCTCAAGTCCCGGTTCTTTTTTTGTTTCCTGTTTTTTACTTCTTTTCAGGTATGCAATTAAAAGATATGTGACAAGGACAAGTGCGAGTATAAGCGATATACCGTATTCTGTCTTTAAATTATTGAAAATCAATTCCCACCAGTCAGCCGGCTCTTTTGCAGGCAGGATAATTAAAGTTACAGGGGATGCAATTTTAGAATTCTCGTTTTCGGAATTATCAGCGCACCGCACCGTCCATATATATTCTCCCGCACCTAAATTTATTGTAAATTCATTATCCCCTGTGAATACTTCCTCAGTTACCCCTCTTGCTTCACTGTTTATAATTAATTCACAATTTTTAATCCCCGATGCGTCTTCTGCAAAATATTTAAAAGTTATATTTCCCTGCTCAAGTGTTGCGTTATTCCCGGGGCTTTTAAGTGTGACAACGGGCGGTTCTAAATCTTTACTTTTATTATCATCCGGGATAATCGGCGGCGGCAGGTAATACCTGTAGGTCAGGTTAAATAAACCTACATCCGGTCTTACTTCAAGTTCACTTCCCGAGATCGTGGAAGTTGAACCCGGTACGGAAACAGGTATGATTCCGGAACCTTCGGGAAATTTTATTGTAATTTTTGTAATATCGGGAGTTACGGGAAATTCAAAAAATTCCAGTTTTCCAACCCCTGCGCTTGTGCTTACAAACCGGTATGTTGTATAACTTACGGTTATTACCTGGCTTTCACCGGGTTTTGCGGAATCAGGGAAAAATATTGTAATAGATTCCTTATCCTGTTTGAAATCAAGTTTCCTTGTCCCGAGTTCGTAAAAAATTGATAATGAATTTTTGGCATCGGCAGGGATTAAAATATCTCCGGGGATTGAAATTTCTCCTTCATTATCATAAGTCGGGATTATCATTCTTTCCTTTAAATGAACAAGCCCTGTGTTGTCAATTATTATTTCAATGTCGTTTATTGTTATTGAAATTTTTTTCTCGCCCGTTACATTTCCGGTTTCATTTTGCGCATCACCCTGTGTTTCGTTCAGCGTCTCATTTTGCGTTTCGTTTTCCACGGTACCGGTGTCCGCTACACTTAAGCCCGCCCCTGCAAGGATTATACAAATTAAAATTAAGCAAATAATTTTATTCATGTTAAATTTTTAGATTTATAATATAAAATTACGGCACACAATATATGTGGCATTTCAATCATTTTTTCTTCCCGCGAACAACCACAAGGTCTCCAAGAGTCAACTCTCCTTTTTTCTTCGCGCTTATGTCAACATCCCCTACTGACTCAACTTTTTTAAGTAATTTTATTTTTAATTTATTCTGGATTTTTTTTGCAACATCAAGCGGCGGCTCAACTCTTTTTGATTCAATCCGGTGAATTAAAGAAGCCTGCTCGTTTATCATTTTTGCAAGTTCATCCTGCTTAAGCCCTGCTCGCTCTCTTGCGTTTTTTATCGCCTCGGCATAATTTACGACCAATTCTTCATCAAATTCTATTTCATAATCTTTCAGGGTTTCTTTCTTTCTTTTCAGAACAACGCCGACATTTTTAGAAACAACGCCTCCTTTTTTTGAAGATAAATCCTCAACGATTGTCCCGTAGCTTGAGCAAGCATCGCATGCCGTTACAACAGAACCCTCAAGCCGTATTCTTTTTCCTTTTTCAATGATTTTTGCACAAATTTCGCACTGCATTTTAAATTTAAAATTAAGAAAAAAATTCGGGCTCGACGGGGTTTGAACCCGCGACCACTCGGTTAAAAGCCGAGTGCTCTACCAAACTGAGCTACGAGCCCTTTTTGTTAGTATTTAATTGTTGTGAATGTTGGTTAAAGTGAATTTTTATTATTTTTCTTTTTCGCCAGCGTTTTTCTTTCTTAAAGAAAAAGGCTGTGCTTGAGTGCTCTACCAAACTGAGCTACGAGCCCTTTTGTTATTATTTGTTATTTATGAATCTTATTTATTTAATGTGAATTTTTATTATTTTTCTTTTTCGCCAGCGTTTTTCTTTCTTAAAGAAAAAGGCTGTGCTTGAGTGCTCTACCAAACTGAGCTACGAGCCCTTTTTGTTAGTATTTAATTGTTGTGAATGTTGGTTAAAGTGAATTTTTATTATTTTTCTTTTTCGCCAGCGTTTTTCTTTCTTAAAGAAAAAGGCTGTGCTTGAGTGCTCTACCAAACTGAGCTACGAGCCCTTTTGTTATTATTTGTTATTTATGAATCTTATTTATTTAATGTGAATTTTTATTATTTTTCTTTTTCGCCAGCGTTTTTCTTTCTTAAAGAAAAAGGCTGTGCTTGAGTGCTCTACCAAACTGAGCTACGAGCCCTTTTTGTTAGTATTTAATTGTTGTGAATGTTGGTTAAAGTGAATTTTTATTATTTTTCTTTTTCGCCAGCGTTTTTCTTTCTTAAAGAAAAAGGCTGTGCTTGAGTGCTCTACCAAACTGAGCTACGAGCCCTTTTGTTATTAGTTATTATTTATGAATCTTATTTAAGGTGAATTTTTTATTATTTTTCTTTTTCGCCAGCGTTTTTCTTTCTTAAAGAAAAAGGCTGTGCTTGAGTGCTCTACCAAACTGAGCTACGAGCCCTTTTGTTATTAGTTATATTTATTAGTTATATTTATTATTTGGTATTTATTATTTGTTGTTTATGTTAAGTATTAGGAATTAAAATAAAAATTTCATTTTTCCGGAATCATGGATTTTTGCGATGTTTTAATAAATTTTAAATTTAATCGGAAATTTACAATGAGTTACCTGGTGTAGTAATTAAGTTTTTATTATAATCATAATATCAATTTGTATAATGCTTCATGCAAACGGGATGATATGTTCGGGAGCGAAGCAGGAAATCCACAGTATCCGGAAGAATGCAGGTAAAGAACTGGAAACATCTTTACTTCAAATTACACCGCAGGGAAATAATAATCTTAATTTTCAGATACGGTTTATTTGATAAATCGTTTGTATATAATTATCATTTTTGATAATTATGTGTTATTTAAATATTAAATCTTAATTTTATATATGAAGGACATAGAACTCCTTAAAGAACTCCGGACATACCCCATGTTTACGGTTAATGACCTTGCGAAAATTTCAGGTAAAGAACCGGGTTATGTGGCAGTCCTGATCAAGCGTCTTTTAGACAGGAAACTGGTGCACAGGATTGAGCGGGGAAAATACACGCTGCATGAAGACCCGCTGGTATTTTCAAGCCACATAAAGTACCCCTCGTACATCTCATTATGGAGCGCCCTGCGTTTTCATAATATGACAACACAACTACCAAATACGGTTTTTGTATGCACGCCCGCATCAAAAAATAATATAAAATTTCTCGGAACCGATATAATATTTGTAAAGAATCATCATTTCTGGGGATATGAAAAATATACGCACGACGGATTTGAAATTTTTGTTTCAGACAGGGAAAAGACCCTGATAGATTGTATTCTGACAGGAGAAGTACCGCTCCATGAGGCAGCGGAAGCAGTCAAGGAAGTTGAAAGCGAAAAAATAATAGAATATGCTAAAAAAACAAAAAATACATCACTTATAAAGAGAACAGGCTACCTTTTAGAAGTAAACGGGGAAAAGCACAAAGACCTTTTAAAATGGGTTAAATATCCATACACTGTTCTGGATAAACAACTCAAAAAAGAGGGAATAAGAAACCATAAATGGAAACTTATAATAAATAATAAGGAATATAAATACTAAGGAATATAAATAATAAGGAATATGATTGAAATAAATGACTTAATGAGGACAGCGAAGTTAAAGGGCATAACAAACAGGGGATATGCTGAAAAGGATTATCTCCAGGATATACTGCTTCTTTCATTATCTAAAAACACAAAAAATGAACTGGTTTTCAAGGGAGGAACATGCCTTTACAAATTCTACAACATTGATAGGTTTTCCGAGGACCTTGATTTTTCATGTATGAAAGATTTTAATGTGGGCAGGTTGATAAAAAAAGTAATTGCTGATATGAATTTATTTGGAATGAAATCGGAAGTTGCAGGTAAAAGAGAAACAACCGACTCCATTCTTCTGTCTTTAAAAATATCCGGTTTGTTGTATAGAGGTACAGCCCGGAGCATAAGCAGAATACAGATTGACATAAACCTTAAACAGGGAGTTTCACAGCCCGTTTAAATCCCTTAATTTCACCTACCTCAAGACACCCACTTGTAACCCAACTTTTTATTCCCAAACCATGGTATCTCCCAGGATTTCTTAAAGACTTCGTTCGATTTCAATACTGGCGTATGTGCCTTTTTTCTCATTTTTACGACTGCTTTGTTGCCTTCCACTTCCACAACTCCTGGGCTGTTTATAAATTTTGAAAATAGTGTTTTAGCTGTGTTGTTCTCAAATCTTTTCAGATCACTTGCCAACATCTTGTATAGCGTGTCTGCCACCATCGTCATCACTACATCAAACTGTATGCGAATCATAAGCGGAGAACTTAATGCGTTGAGATTGAAAAACTTTACTAACTCTGCAATTTTGTTTTCAATTCTCCATCGCCGGGCATAATGGGTGACAAGTTCTTTGAGCTCAATATCCTCGTTATTGGTTATCACAAATGTTGGCTTCTGCCTGCCGTTATCCGTTATGATGACCTCCCGCAAGTCCATATCGTGCCCTTTTGGTTGGAATCTATGTTCGTAAACTGAAGGTGTGGGATATTTTCTCTTTGGTATATCAAGTTTCACTTCTTTCCAGTCGCTGGCAGGAATCTCTAACGCATCATCTATCATTTTTTTACCTCTAC
>MCBE01000184.1 GCA_001723845.1 Candidatus Altarchaeales archaeon WOR_SM1_SCG | reverse complement strand
ATATACTGAAAGGTTCTTTTTTCTCCATGAGATTATCTTCCCAGTTACTTTTTCAGGTGTTCGCCGACCTTTTGGCCCATTCTTTTTTTCAGGGAAGAATTGCAGTTTTCCTTGTTTGAAATCTGAAACAATACCTTTGAATGTTGGGATAGCATAACCAAAACGCTTTGCGATTTTCTTCTGCGTGGCTCCTTCTTCCAGATAATATGCCCTGAGGGCATCATACTTTTTTTGATCAGGGGTGTTCGGTTCCAGAAAATATTGTTGTGGGTCCATTTTTGGTGTGTAAGTGAGTTAATAGTATATAGAATTATGATACATACTATAAAAATGGATCGGTGCTAAATTCTGTGGATGTTAGAAAAAACAGATAGATATAGCACCCTCAATAATGTGTTTTCTATGAAACCATGTAACTATAGCTCGGATTTTTGAAAATTTTAGGTGTCATGTAGGTCATACTCTGAAGAGATAACAAAATAATAACATATGTCCGCAGGTTAGTGATTTTGAGATTTTTCAGATGAAAAACTTGCAGAGAAGGTAGGGTTAATTATGATAGATAATGCCTCTGTGAAAATCCCTGTTTAACAGGGAGTTTCACAGCCCGTTTAAATCCCTTAATTTCACCTACCTCAAGACACCCACTTGTAACCCAACTTTTTATTCCCAAACCATGGTATCTCCCAGGATTTCTTAAAGACTTCGTTCGATTTCAATACTGGCGTATGTGCCTTTTTTCTCATTTTTACGACTGCTTTGTTGCCTTCCACTTCCACAACTCCTGGGCTGTTTATAAATTTTGAAAATAGTGTTTTAGCTGTGTTGTTCTCAAATCTTTTCAGATCACTTGCCAACATCTTGTATAGCGTGTCTGCCACCATCGTCATCACTACATCAAACTGTATGCGAATCATAAGCGGAGAACTTAATGCGTTGAGATTGAAAAACTTTACTAACTCTGCAATTTTGTTTTCAATTCTCCATCGCCGGGCATAATGGGTGACAAGTTCTTTGAGCTCAATATCCTCGTTATTGGTTATCACAAATGTTGGCTTCTGCCTGCCGTTATCCGTTATGATGACCTCCCGCAAGTCCATATCGTGCCCTTTTGGTTGGAATCTATGTTCGTAAACTGAAGGTGTGGGATATTTTCTCTTTGGTATATCAAGTTTCACTTCTTTCCAGTCGCTGGCAGGAATCTCTAACGCATCATCTATCATTTTTTTACCTCTAC
>MCBE01000183.1 GCA_001723845.1 Candidatus Altarchaeales archaeon WOR_SM1_SCG | reverse complement strand
CAAATAAATACAATGAAAAAAATACTTATGAAAGAACAAACAGAAATAAAAGTTAGTGGGGTTCTCGGTTTTATCGAGAGAAAGGTCACCCCATTCGGAAGCGGAGCAAAAGTGATTTGTCCAAAAGAGTATATGGGCAAGAGAGTTTATCTTATTATACTTAAGGATTGAGTATCTCGTGTCTCATTGGATATAATAGATTTTTAGCAATGTGGATAATTAGGTGTGTTTTTAATTAATTGAGGAGAGATATGTGGCAGATTAGAGACACTCTATTTTTTGAGAGGATACGTGTTTTTACCATTTTGTATTCTTTCAGGGTGCGGTCTACAAAAGATTTTGAAACAGTGGTTGTATGTAACTTGTTGTAGTTTCCCTGAATAACAAGCGAGCCGATGAAAAAACTTCCTTCTTTTTCTAATTGCCGTCTTATTTTCTTTATCTCTTTCTTTTGCTCTTTTGTGTACTTTCTGGGATTTCCTTTTTTCCAGCCACGATTGTCTTGTTGTATCTCCTTATCACTCATTTTTACCCACATACCAACATTATCTTTGCCAGCAACCAGGCAACGCGAGATTTTCCTTATGCTCCATCCCTTTTCTTTATGCAATTGTCTTGCCTTTTTTCTTTTTTCAATCAACAGTTGTTTTTTCATTTTGAGGACATAATTTAATATATAATTAAATGTCCTCAATTTATTTGAAACTCAACCGTTAGTTAACTGTGTTCAATAATTAAAATTTTTAAATTATATTTAAACAGGGAGTTTCACAGCCCGTTTAAATCCCTTAATTTCACCTACCTCAAGACACCCACTTGTCACCCATTATGCCCGGCGATGGAGAATTGAAAACAAAATTGCAGAGTTAGTAAAGTTTTTCAATCTCAACGCATTAAGTTCTCCGCTTATGATTCGCATACAGTTTGATGTAGTGATGACGATGGTGGCAGACACGCTATACAAGATGTTGGCAAGTGATCTGAAAAGATTTGAGAACAACACAGCTAAAACACTATTTTCAAAATTTATAAACAGCCCAGGAGTTGTGGAAGTGGAAGGCAACAAAGCAGTCGTAAAAATGAGAAAAAAGGCACATACGCCAGTATTGAAATCGAACGAAGTCTTTAAGAAATCCTGGGAGATACCATGGTTTGGGAATAAAAAGTTGGGTTACAAGTGGGTGTCTTGAGGTAGGTGAAATTAAGGGATTTAAACGGGCTGTGAAACTCCCTGTTTAA
>MCBE01000182.1 GCA_001723845.1 Candidatus Altarchaeales archaeon WOR_SM1_SCG | reverse complement strand
ATAAGAGTAGATCAAAAGTAGGAAATCATATTCGTGAAGAATCTTTAGTATCTACTCGAGAGGATCTAAATTGTATGATTGCAGGGTCATGCCTTGACATAGGAGCGATCCATAAACTCGCAAATCCAGTTATAAATGAAAAGACGAAAATAAGGATGGGGCTGATGAGAAAACATTCCGGAAGTTATCATTTAATCCTACAAGTTCTGGATGATTTAACAAATAGTATGCGTGAAGGCGTTAATTTCCATAGTGATTATAGCAGGGATATCCATAAACTTTTTTTGTTAGCAAAAGATAAAAATGAATGGCGTAGTTTGGATGAAGAGGAAAAGCGACCTTTTATAAGAAATTCGAATCTTGTTCTGGCGATAGACAATGGAAATGAAGATGTGGCAAGTCTTATAGCAATTGAAAGAATTGTCAAATATATCAAGCAGGGTAAAATCACATTCAACAATAGTTATTATTACTGTCATCTCGGTAACAAAATAAAAAATGTTGAGATTGAAAAGAATGAAGGGTTCCTCACAAATGAAATTTTAGAAAAAATGGTGTCAGAGCTGTTTGCAATTGACATCCAGAATATAATCGAAGGACTAAACAAAATTGATAAAATCGATGACTGTGATCCTAATGATGAGGAGATGATCAATCAGAGGATTGATTTTTCAGAGGTACTGCGTAAAATATCAAAACATGTACGGGCAATGCATCCTGAATGGTTTAAAGAGCATGTGTGTCTATTCATAAAACAAACAGACGGTCTTTTTTCTATGGAATATACAGAGGATGAATTCGCTGATAGATTATATGAAGTTATTGGTTTTCTGGGAAGGAACTTCAGGTATAGAGATTTGGAAACGTCCGTAAATCTCAAATATTTCATTCAAAGATATGTGACAGAAGAGCAGCTGATACTTGAATTAAAGTTTATCTACCAATGTATGGTGTCTTTGACGGGCAAGGATGCATTAATGGTTGTGATAGATACAATGGGCATAAACAGCAGGAAAACCAGTATATTATCGGATTATCATGGCAGATATGCTACGATTGGTTTTGCAGATATGAGATCTGTAACCCCCGACATGTGGCCAATCAACTCATTTAGATGCCGCTCTGGAGATTCGGAAGCGATGAACATGGTGGAAGTCATAGATAAGATTCAAACAGTATGCGATAACAGTATAAAAATATACACTGGTGATAGCCACACTATCAGCTGTATATCTGCAGGGTTGGTATTTT
>MCBE01000181.1 GCA_001723845.1 Candidatus Altarchaeales archaeon WOR_SM1_SCG | reverse complement strand
ACTGCCAAGAATAGAATACTATTCGAATGCGTAAGAAAGAAGGTCATCGGAAAGCCGTGTGAGGGAAAACCTCATGCACGGTTTGATGAGGGGGCGGTGAGCGAAAGCTCACTGCTCTACTCTACATCGGAAATAATGCTTCGGCTGTTAATTGTATTTTTATAATAATTCATAATTTATTATACAATAATTCAACTATAGTCCACTTAAAAATGAAGAAACTATTCGCCGTCATCGTATTAGTTTTAATCTCGCAAATCTCATCAGCAGAAGACTGGTCAATGTTCCGCCACGATTTACAACATACTGGCGAAACCTCTGATGTAATTGAAAATCCAGAAGATTTGGAGTTGAAGTGGAAATTTAAAACTGGAAATGCTGTGTGGTCATCTCCAGCAATTTCTGGAAACTATGTTTATGTTGGTTCTCATGATGGTTATATTTATTGTTTGGATAAAAATACAGGGGAAGTGATATGGAAATTTGAAACTGGAGCGGCTGTGTGGTCATCTCCTGCAATTTCTGGAAACTATGTTTATATTGGTTCTAATGATAATTATATTTATTGTTTGAATAAAAATACAGGGGAAGTGATATGGAAATTTGAAACTGGAGGGTATGTGAGTTCATCCCCTGCAATTTCTGGAAACTATGTTTATGTTGGTTCTTATGAGGGTTATGGTGGTCGTATTTATTGTTTGGATAAAAATACAGGGGAAGTGATATGGAAATTTGAAACTGGAGCGGCTGTGTGGTCATCTCCAGCAATTTCTGGAAACTATGTTTATGTTGGTTGTGATAATTATATTTATTGTTTGGATAAAAATACAGGGGAAGTGATATGGAAATTTGAAACTGGAGGGTATGTGTTATCACCCCCCACAATTTCTGGAGATTATGTTTATGTTGGTTCTGAGGATCATTATATTTATTGTTTGAATAAAAATACAGGGGAAGTGATATGGAAATTTGAAACTGGAAAGCGTTCATCCTCTGCAATTTCCAGAGATTATGTTTATGTTGGTTCTTGGGATAATTATATCTATTGTTTGGATAAAAATACCGGGGAAGTGATATGGAAATTTGAAACTGGAAATTGGGTGGGTTCATCCCCTGCAATTTCTGGAAACTATGTTTATGTTGGTTCTAGAGGCTGTCCGACATTTCAAACCCTCTCCGATAAGAAATTAGAAACCAAAAAAAATAAAATAAGAATATCTCAGATTCATGCACTTGCACACAACAATCCTTTGATTACATCCAAACTAAACTTTC
>MCBE01000180.1 GCA_001723845.1 Candidatus Altarchaeales archaeon WOR_SM1_SCG | reverse complement strand
TCGGTATTTTAATCGCGGTCATGAAAAATAAAAGCCGGGAACTTGATGATCTTTTAAATAAATACGGCGTCAGGATTTTAAAGGTCGCAGGCAGGGGGAAGGTCGGTGAAATCCTGGAAAAATTAAACATGCGGCTGAAAGAAATCAAAAAAGAGAAAAAAGAGTCGGCTTTAAAATTAAATGAAATTTACGATAAATATTATCAAAGATTACTCGTTGCAAGAGAACTGCTTGGAATTGAAAAAGAAAGATGCGAGGCATTCGTCTCGGGGGCTGCAACAGGAAAAACGGGAATGCTGAGATTCTGGGTTCCCGAAAGCGAAAGTGCGAATGTCAAAGAACTTGTAAATAAAGAGTCAAAAAATTTTTGCGAAATTTCTGTGAACAAGGATTTAAAGGATGCTCCCGTTATCATGAACAACCCGAAAATTATAAGACCGTTTGAGTTCATAACAACAATGTACGGGTATCCGAAGTACGGTAATCTTGACCCCACGATTTTTGTTATTCCCATGCTTATACTTTTCATCGGGATGATGGTTGCGGATGCAATAACAGGAATTGTGCTTATATTACTTGGATTTGCTTTATACAAAAAATACGGGCGGTATTCGCAGGGCATTAAAAATTTAATGACATTAATTATGTTATGCGGGCTTATGACCGTTTTTGTCGGCGTGATTACCGGGGACTACTTCGGAAATTTATTCTATCATTACATATTCCACCTGGAACACGGGCAGGCACTGCCGGGTCAGTTTTTGTTTCCCGAAGATGCAACTCATCCTTTTGGAGTTTATTTTTTCCTGCAGCTTGCAATAATGATCGGCTTATTTCATCTTATTCTCGGAACAGTTCTCGGCGGATACAATGAACTAATGCACGGGAAAACAAAGGAGGCGGTAACACATTATTTTTCATGGAGCATCCTGGGTTTCGGATGGGTTGTTATATTCTTATCCACAAATTCACTTTTCCCGATAGGAGAGGCGTTTCATTTCCCGCCCGTTATGGATAATCTTCTTGGACCGGGG
>MCBE01000179.1 GCA_001723845.1 Candidatus Altarchaeales archaeon WOR_SM1_SCG | reverse complement strand
GTGTGGTATTCACCATCGCAAAACAGGACTTACATGGCGGATCTCCCACCGGGTTATAAAAAAGAATATGGTCCCGGAGTCAAAACAATAGCAATTAATATGAAAAATGCCTGCAATATGTCCGAGCCAAAGATTTTAGAGTTTCTTCGTAGTAAAATTTACATATCGGCAGGGACTTTATCCAATATTTTAATCAAAGATATCGGGCAATTTCACAAGGAAAAAGAGGAATTATTTAGAGCAGGTTTGGAATCTACTGACCATCAGCAAATAGATGACACTTCTGCCAGAGTGAATGGTGAAAATCATAATACTCAAGTCATAGGCAATCAATTTTATACTGCATACTTTACTGTTGAAAAGAAGAACAGGTTGACAATCCTTAAAATCTTGCTTGGCGGTAAAGAATTGAAATATTGCATCAACAATGAGACATTCACACTTTTAAAACAGTTGAGGGTCGCCAGAAAATATATTAAAGAATTGAAAAAATTAGAATCAGATAAAGAATTTGGGAAACAAGAAGTTGAAGCATTATTGTCGGAGCATTTACATGGATTAAAAAAACGACCGAGAGATAGAATATTGGATGCTGCTGTTATTTCTTACTATCACACTCTTACGGATTATCCTGTTGTAAAGATATTTATGTGTGATGATGCCCCCCAGTTTAAATTATTGACAAAAGAATTAGCATTGTGTTGGGTTCATGATGGCAGGCATTATAAAAAGTTGCAGCCGGTTGTGCCTTATTATGCTAAGCTGCTTGCGGATTTTCGCAGTCGTTTCTGGGATTACTATCATAAATTGTTGGACTATAAATTATGCCCAACAAATGAAAAAGCTAAAAAATTGTCAGATGAATTTGATGAATTATTTTTAACCAAAACAGGGTACAGAGAATTGGATGATAGGATATCTAAAACAAAAGCAAAAAAAGAGTATCTGCTTCTGGTTTTGAAGTATCCTAATATTCCATTACATAACAATGCTTCGGAACTGGGAGCAAGAGCAGCAGTGCGGAAAAGAGATGTGAGTTTGCACACCATAACTAAAGAAGGAACGAAGGCAAATGATACTTTTTTAACAATTACAGAGACCTGCAAAAAATTAGGTGTGGATGTTTATGATTATATTTTTGATAGGATAAGTGAGGTATTTAAGTTTCCATCGCTTGCAGAAATGATTAGGACAAAGGTTGTGGGAGGGTGATAAACAGGTAAGGGTTCGCCGTGAAACGAATTAAAAAGTTAGGAAGTTGGGAGATATTTAATTGGGGTTGATTTTAATGGTTAAATGTGGGG
>MCBE01000178.1 GCA_001723845.1 Candidatus Altarchaeales archaeon WOR_SM1_SCG | reverse complement strand
ACAATCCACATGAAATTTCCATAACTTTATCATCAAAACCCTTAATTTTATTCCGAAATATATCTGAAACTATCCTAAATCTTTTAACGCCACCAATTGCATGTTCCACCACAACCCTAACACCGCTTATCAGTTTATTCATACCCTTCTCGTCATCAGTCAATTCTTTTCCTTTTGGTTTTTTCTTTGGCATCATCACATTTAAATCAGGAAAATCCTTCTCAATTCCCAAATACCCCAAATCAGTCCAAAAACAAGAAATGGCGGGCGGCTGCGGAATGCCCCACCATTCATCTTTAAACCCCCCGTAGTCGTGTTTTTTACCTTCAATAGTTGGACCCAAATAACGAACTTCCCTATTCTCATCTGTAATAACCGTATTCTTTTTCGTATGTCGTTTTTTCTTTCCAGAATAATTTTTTTTTCGCTTATCATTATCCTTTGGTCTTGGAATTGATCTTTCGGTTGCGTCTATAAATAAATGATGAACTTCCGGAAACATTTCAAAAAGTTCTTTTATTGTGCGAATCTTTCTTTTTGGCAAAACCATCACTTCTCCAAGGGTCTTTTCAAGTATGGGAAGTAACTTCTGAACATTGCGATTTGCATTTGATCTATTGAGGTCAAACATTAAACCTAACAAATCAAAAGTTGGGTAACATTTAAAATAAAGTAGGATAAAAAACAGTTTCTCGTTTGTGGTTTTTAATTGTCCCGTTCTGCCTCCGCCAGGTTTTCTTTTTCGCTTGCCATTCTTTAATCCTTCTTTGTATTTTGATTGTTTTTCTTTTTCAAATTTTCGCTCAAAATCTTTTGTCAGTTCCTGAAGTTCGTTAATGGACATTCCAGTTACGGCTTTCATTAATCTGTTATCTTTTAATGCTCTACTTATGTTCATTTTAAGTTTTCTATATCTGATTTTTTCAAGATTATTTCTCGTACAAAAACTTCTGCATTATTTTCATTCAGAAAGGAGATTATCTTATCTGCATCCTCTTTTCCGACAATCAAAACACACCTGTTAATCAGTATATGTGGGATGCTGCTCAATATACCTTTTCTATCGTAAGTATATTTGCTGTGTTGTGATTTATCTTTCCAACCATTCAACTTACGGTATATCTTACATCTTTCTTGCGGAGGTAGTTTGTTTAGTTTGTACGAGATTAAAGTTCCTGAGTTCATTTTAAAGTTTGGTTGATACTAATTTATCAATTAGTATTACAAGTTAATAAAAGATAGTGAAGATTAGGAGAAAAACAAGAGAATTTTATAATTTAATTCGGATTAATCTTAATTAGCAACAACTCTA
>MCBE01000177.1 GCA_001723845.1 Candidatus Altarchaeales archaeon WOR_SM1_SCG | reverse complement strand
TTAACTTTTCCCTCTCACAGAGAGTATTTATATTTTTATTGAATCCCATATATTAATATAGGAAAGAGAGTAAATAAATTGATGAAGTTTATTTTACTCACTTTTTTAGAATAGCCGATAGTCATGTTATATAATATTACAACTAAATTTTATATATAAAATGTCGTTGCATGCAATTGACTCAATAGAGCCCGCGGCGAATAAAACCGTTAATTTGTTATTCAAGCCGTTCAACCTGAAGTTCTGGTTAAAGCTCGCTCTGGTCGCGTTTCTCATGGGTTCCGGCGGCGGCGGAGGTAATTTCGGTAATTACAACACGAGCGGCGGAGATTTCAATGACGCTAATTTTGGTGAGTCATTTGATAATCTTAACCTCTGGGTTATGGACAATATCGGGCTTATTGCAGTTATAATCGGAATTTTAATTTTAATCATCCTGTTACTGTGGTATGTTTCTGTGGTCATGTACTTTGTTTTCCTGGAATCGGTCATCAAATCAAAGGTAGAAATAGTGGCAGGATTCAAGAGATACATGGATAAGGGCTTTCGGGTTTTTCTTTTCGAGATTGCAATATTTATAGCATTTCTATTGTGCATAATCCTGCCGGTATTAATTTATTATTTTATTTTCGGCTGGAATTTCGGGGCAGGATTCTGGATATTTTTGATGTTAGGTATCTTCGCCCTAATTTTGCTCGCAATTCTTATGATGATTATATCATCATTCACAATAGATTTTGTCGTCCCATACATGTATAAAGGCAGGGGCGTTATAGGGGGCTGGAAACACCTGATTTCGATTTTAAGAAAAAACATCGGTCAGGTAATAATGTATATAATTATGAAGATCATCCTTGCAATAGCAGCCGCTATACTTGGGTTTATTATCGCAATTATTGTGCTTTTGATTCTTGCAATACCTGGCGTAATTATCGTGCTTTTAGCGATGGTGATAGGTGCCGCCGTTGGAATATCCGGCATTTGCTCAGGTGCAATGCTTCCGGTTTGTATTGCAATTGCAATAATTGTCCTTATTGCAACAGTGCTGCTTTTAGTTTACCTGATGACTCTTGCAATGCTCCCGATCCCTGTGTTCTTCAGATACTACAGCCTGAAATTTTTAACGAAAATTGATGAAGAATTCATAATTCCTGAACTTGAGGAAATGACACCTGCAAAATAATTGTATAAAAAGGGCGTATCCCTCAGAAATCCCTAATTTTCGTTAAATTTTATTTAAATTTGTGTGGTGAAGTAATATTATGGACCACTTCACCACTTATATAATTGGGAATGACATATTAAAATATGTTG
>MCBE01000176.1 GCA_001723845.1 Candidatus Altarchaeales archaeon WOR_SM1_SCG | reverse complement strand
TATGGGAATTTACTGTGGATTGTGGAATTATCATTTATTGTGTTGTTAATCTAAAATTAATGAAATAAGTGATGGAGTGAAATTGAAA
This sequence comes from Candidatus Altarchaeales archaeon WOR_SM1_SCG, assembly GCA_001723845.1. Taxonomy (GTDB): domain Archaea; phylum Altiarchaeota; class Altiarchaeia; order IMC4; family WOR-SM1-SCG; genus WOR-SM1-SCG. Next base: position 1,259 of record MCBE01000176.1, on the reverse strand, counting down.
ATTTTTAGGATTTGGATTTATTTCGCAACAACTCTATTAGAGTTGTTGCTAATTAAAATTAATCATAATTAAATTATCAAATTCCCTTAATATTTTTGTCTGTCTTCATCAAAAAACCATAAGCCCGACACCAAACCCTATAATTAATCCCACTGCAATCGGCGGGAGTGCGGGAAGTGCATGATGCTCTTTTCCTGTTGCATAGGAAAACAGCAAAAGCGCGCCTATAAGCCCTCCTAATGCTGCTGCAAGCGCAATTTTCAAACCGTAATCAGCAAGCAGTGAAACGGAAAACATTAAAGGAATTACAAAATCCCCTGTTCCTATTTCCATCTGCCCTTTCCCGAGAGGAATCGTAAACATGAACGGGAATCTTCCTTTCCCTTCATCGGCAAGGGTTATCATGTGTTTTGTCCCGAAGACCGCTATTATGTCGTAAATTGACAATAAAATCAAGAAAATCAAGCAGGGAATAACGCCGAGGTTTGCCCCAAGATATGCGCCTATACCTGATATGACAATAATTAATGTCGTATTCTTTAAAAATATATGTTCAATTTTGAAATTCAGGGCAAGAAGCGCTGCTGCCGGGACGAGTGCAAATTCCCAGCCGATAAAACTCTGGAATGTGATAACCAGCCCGGATATTACTGCAATTCCCATTAAAATTTTTATGAAGATATCAAGTTTGTATTTTATCAGGAAAAGGAGAACTCCGGTCATGACTATAATGTATAAAAATAACTGCCCGGAAACCTTCGGGTCGTCGGGGTTTTCAAATGTCCCGTATTCCGGGTTCTGCTCTAAAAAAGCAATTAAGTCGTCTCCCACATAAAGACCTATTGCCTGGATTGATATGTAAATTCCGATTATTATTAAAAACGAGTTTAGATTTTTCATCTTTCATTTAAATATTAATATTATTTTCTAAATAATTATAGAAATGAATAATAATAAAATTTTTGGAATCTCCGGCTCTAAAATTAAAACCGAGAAACATGATAAAAGTTCTGCAAAGGCAAACGATTACATTGCAAAAGGCATTGCTCTTTTTATGGTAGGGCTTTTAGACGAAGCGATTGCAAATTACAAAAGAGCCATTGAATTGGATGTTCACAACCACATAGCACACCATAAACTGGGGCTTGCACTTCATAAAAAAGGCATGCTTGAAGACGCCATAAGAGAATATAAACTCGCTCTTGACATTTTTCCTTCGGATTCCGATTTGCACTGCAACCTGGGTCTTGCGTTATATG
>MCBE01000175.1 GCA_001723845.1 Candidatus Altarchaeales archaeon WOR_SM1_SCG | reverse complement strand
GGAAAGTTTAGTTTGGATGTAATCAAAGGATTGTTGTGTGCAAGTGCATGAATCTGAGATATTCTTATTTTATTTTTTTTGGTTTCTAATTTCTTATCGGAGAGGGTTTGAAATGTCGGACAGCCTCTTATGTATGGTACAACCTTTTAAGAAAAGGTTGATCAAAACATAGCGGGCGTAAAGCCCGCTTATTAATTTTAATTAAAATTCTTTAAACAGGTCTTGAATGTATGTTAATTTTTCACATAAAATCACTCAACGAAACCTGCTTCAATGTCGTTTCCATGCGTGCGTCTCGTGTGTGTTAAAAGAAACCCGGAATCTACTGAAATTTTTTATTATTCTTTACTCGCGTGTCCAATTGTTATTTCCAGTCCGCTCTTTTTAATTTCCGTTTCCATCCGTCTGTGGCATCTACACTGTAAACACCAGGCATTAACACGATTTGCGGGTTTATGTTTTTAGCATAATAAGGTAATTTTTTTGTCATTTTTGAATTTTATATTAATTATCGGTCTGAATCAAAATAAATTAAATTTTAATTCGCTGCCCGAATGCACATAAAATTTTAATTAAAATTCTCAATGTATTTTAGCATAGCGGAAATACGCTTCGCAATCGTCGGGGGTGATGCCCGACAGGTATTTAAGCCCACTCATACTAACAGTCATATCTAACATTAACACTCTTTCACGCTATTAGCGATAAGTCATTTATGTATGGTTCAAACTTTTTTAAAAATATTGAAACTGTTGATATTTTTAAATCATTTTCTAAACTTAAACACGAGATACCCGATTAAAGAAAGCCCTGCCCCTGTAAACATAACTCCCTTAAAGCCGTAAAATTCGGCGGCAATTCCTCCGATAACAGGTCCTGCAATCGCGGAAAAGTATATTATTGAATTCAGTATCCCGATAGATGTTGCTTTTTCTATGTTTTTTCCCGTTAACATCAAAAGAGAGCCGACATAAAGGCACGACCATGAAACTGCAAGAAGAACCTGCACGGGAATAATTTGATAAAAATTCTGTGCAAGTGCAAACCCCGTAAATACAAGAACCGAGACACCCAAGCCGACTGTAATTAATAATTTACTTTTAAATTTATCAATACGCCGCATTATGAGAAACTGCGTTCCCGCATTTATAAAATAAATAATTCCCACCCAGAATTTATCCGCACCGAGTTCAAGAAGGTACAGCGGGAATACCAGCCAGACCGCATTTGCTCCTGTGTGCCTGAGAAAGTATGAAAAATATAATGAAAAATTTTCCCTTATGAGTTTTGCAGGGAAAAACGGCACTTTTAATTTCACTGTCTTTTTTTCTCTTAACCCGAGCGAGAAAATGAATGCAATAAAAAACATAACCGATGACGAGATAAAAATTAAATTATAAAAATTTATTAAATAAAAATTTGATTCAAAGACCCCCTCATAAGCCGCTAATGCCAGGACTGCGGTAATCAGTGAGCCGAATGCCCAGCCAAGTGAGCCGTAAGCGGAAAACTTGCCCAGCCGCCCTTTTGACTCGTAAACATAAATCGTGAGTGCCGCGGGAAAAATTCCTGCTGCAAAGCCGGCAAGAATCCTGATAACAATTAATGATAAAACACTGTCTGCAAAAACCTGGAGGAAGTAAAAAACCGCCGAAGCAAGCAGACCTAATTTTATAAAAATTCGCCTGCCGTGCATGTCGGATGCTCTCCCGAAAATATAAGATGAAATAAATACTGCAAGAGCATAACCTGCAAAGATAATCCCGATTTCAAATTTACTTGCATTAAGTTCGTCTGCGGCAAGAACAGGGATGAAAATCATTGACGCCATAATTGCAGCATAAGCGAGGAACTGGATTATGTTTGTGTATTTGAGGGTTGACATTTTATATGATTAAATTTTATCAAAATTCTTTAGTGGGCTGAAAGCCCGCTCTTTGTCGTCGGCAAACTCCGACGATGAAACAAACACGGCAAGAGCATAACCTGCAAAGATAATCCCGATTTCAAATTTACTTGCATTAAGTTCGTCTGCGGCAAGAACAGGGATGAAAATCATCGACGCCATAATTGCAGCGTACGCGAGGAACTGGATTATGTTTGTGTATTTGAGGGTTGACATTTTATAAATAATTAGATTAAGAAATCAATAGAGGCATAAAGTAAGAGAACACATTTTAATAATATCTTTTAATATATAAACAATTACTAAAGAATTAAATATTTTCATAACCAAGATGGTATTGATACACGAAACCGAAAAACCGCACGAAACAACATACATCACTATTTCAAGGGACGAGTACGACAGCATGAAAAGCACACTGGAAATTCTTGCGGATAAGGAGTTAATGGAAAGTATAAGAAGAGGAGAGGAAGATATAAAAGCTGGTAGAACAACGCCTTTAAATGACTTTATTAAAGAATTAGAGGATTGAGTTTCACATCTCGTCCTTGTGTTTTATTGTTATTATTTTAACTGTTTTTGAGTCGTAATCTATTTTGTAAAGAACCCTGAATTTTTTTTCAAAGTAGATTTCCCAAATTCCTGATAATTGATGTCTTAAAGGTTTGCCGTGAATGTCAGGATAATCCTCCAACTTTTTTAGTTTTTTCATAAGCCGTCTTGCTTGCTCTTTGTTGAGTTTTTTAATCACCCACTTTTTGGCTTCTTGGGTGATGTCTATCTGGTATTTGGTCATTTTTTCATTTAGTATATGTTATAATATAGGATTCAAAGTTTAAAAATATTTACTATCAAATATTGATATTCTTTTAATTACTTTGTGTTATTATGTTTATTAGAAAAACCCCTCCAGGAACCTCAAAAACCCCTCATCATCCACCCTCAGAATTTCATCATCAATCAAAATCTCAAACTTTTCAACATCTTTTATATCCTTCCCAAAGCCCTTTTTCTCAGCGACAATTTTCTTAACCACTTCCAGGGCATCCGTGAATTTACGCTTTGTATCAACAACCCAGTACCCGTTTTCAAGGTAGGGTTTTTGTTTTTTGTATTTATTGAAAAAATTCTCCTGGTTTTTAATGTCAATATCAACCCTGGGTCCCGTGCGGCGCTCAAAATCCGGGAGTTTCCAGAGTTCAAATTCAAATAAAATTACCGACTTATTTAATTCATCTGTCCAGAATCCCGACTTCAGAATTTTAAAATTATAATGTTCAATCTGCCGCTTGATTGAATCATCGGTCTTGCGAAGCTGGCTGTAGAGCGTGTTCGGGTTTATTTTTTCGTGTGAAAATAAAATACTAATTACCTTTGTGCCGCGCTTATGTAATTTTTCAATAATTTGAGATTTAATTTTAATTTTATTTATTTTTTTCTCTTCAGGAAAGAAAAACTCTTCGGACGGGTTTTCAAGGAATTTCCTGCACGCTAAAATGAACTTTGAAAGCGCATCCCGCGAGACTGCTGCCGCAACATTCCTGTTTTTATCTGTCGGGTCAACAACCACGAGATAGGACTCCGGGAAAAAATATTTCAGTAATTTTTTATCGTCCCAGAGGTTTTCAGGGTCAATACATTCCCCGAACTTCCATTTTGCCGTTTCGCGTATCACATTCTCAAACGATGCGTAGTTGATTACAAGAAGTTCCGAAAGATAGCCCGAAAACCCGAGAACCTTTGCTTCCGCTCCATAGATTCCCGCGCCCTTCATAAACTGTTTCAGCAGCCGGATTTCATTTTTCAATTCCGGGTTTATTCTTAATTTTCCTCTTATATATTTTGTATGATACGGCGTTCTGTCAACCGCTGACTTCTTTTTCGGGGTGTCATAGCATGGAACAATTTCAATTGTATATTCCCGGTTGTACCTGCCGATAACATAAGGATGCTCGGCATAATCAATTTCATACTTTAAATTCATTTCATCAAATAATCCCTTCCCGATTTCAAGCCCCCTCTTTTTAAGTTCCTCGCGAGAAACGCTCGTTGGAAACAAAATAAATATGTCAAGGTCTTTAGTTCCCCGGATGTCTGTATCCTTTGCAAGAGAGCCGACAAGAAGCGGCTTTACACCCTTCTTTTTTAATTTATTTAATATTTTGTCGGCAATTGCTCTTTCTTTCTCCTGCTCCTGTTTTGTAGGAATTATTTTTTCCAGGATTTTTTGTAGTGTTTTTTCCATATTTTATGATATTAGTTAATTTTATTGAAATTTATGTTTTCCGGTATTGGGGTTTTAAATTTATTAAAAATTCTTTGACTTCGGGGGTTTTTGCGTTGTTGGAATTGACTTGGGAGACGAGTTCTTTGCTTTCAAAAGCAATTCTAAAACATCCTGTAAGCATCATCATGATGTAAAAACTTCAAAAACACAACCCTGTGTTTATCCTCTTCTATTGTATAAAATAAAACAAAATGTCCGATGTGAACCCTTCGCTTCCCTTTAAGCACATTCCTCATCGGCTTCCCGATCCCGGGGTTCTCTGCTGTCTGTAAAATTTTCTTCATTACTGCTCTGTGAAGTGATATATTCCTGCTTTTTAATTTATCAAACACCTTTTGCAATCTATCGGGAATCTCTATATTGTATGGTTTTTCGTTCATCTTATATTATTCAGGTAAATCGGTTAACTGTTTCTTGAACTCTTCATAACTATATACCTTGCTTTTTCCTTCTGCAACTTCCTTCTCAACTTCCTCAATCTCTTTTATAACCTCTTCTCTTATCATCTCCTCGGGAGGATAGAACTGCTCCTCTAAAACGCCGATGATGCTCTGCACCACATCATATCTTACTTTTTCTTCTATCTTCGGTGTTATCTTTTCTATGAGTTGTTCCTCATCAACAGTTATATAAGCCATTTTGTTTTGTTTGTGTTATGTTATTTATTGAAATTTTAGATAAATTAATTTTATTCCGAGCCGGAAGCAACATCACCTCTCGCGTGTGAGCCGTACAATATGATTCCTTTCAATTGTTCCCCGTAAATTCCTTTAAGGGTTTCTTTTACTTCTTCCGGGATTGGTCGTATATTTTTATTTTTTTATTCTCATTCATTGTCTTGTATTAATTATTTAATTTGTAAATAAATAATCTAATTAAAATTTTTAGCGGGCTTAAAAAATCATTGTCCTTTGCAATCTCCGACCCGTTATCACTCTTTATTTGTCATGCTCCTGTTTTGTAGGAATTATTTTTTTCAGGATTTTTTGTAGTGTTTCGTTCATTGTGATTTTATTGTATAAATAATTTTAATTAAAATTTATTGACCATTAATAAAACAATTGTATTCTTGTTTCATTAGATTCCAATTTTGATAGTTGATTACATCACAACTCCTTTCAATTCCCAAAAAGCATTTGTAGGCAGTCATTAAATCCTCCCAATTTTGAGTGTAAATTTCATCATTATTTAGATCACATAACTTTGGAAATCCACTACAGTTATACCAACAACTATCAATTCCCGTATCCTTCCAGTTTCCTGTGTTGCATCTATTGTTGATGCCTGAACTCTTTAACCAGTTTGAACTATTAAAATCTAAGTTCGTATTATTACAAACAATATTTGAATTTATTGTTGAATTTGAGTTTTCTGAGTAAATCCCAATGCTATTGTTTGAGATTTCATTTCCCTGTAGAATGTTGTTGTTTGAACTGTACAGGTGAATCCCATTTAAAGTATTATTGTTAACTGTGTTACTGGTTAAAATATTGTTGTTTGAATTAGATATAAGAATCCCCCACCAATTATTGGAATTTACGGTGTTGCCGGTTAAAGTATTGTTGTTTGAGGAATAATCTAAATAAATTCCATTATCAAAATTATAAACATTAACATTCTTTATTGTCACATTATTTCTTCCAGTAACATTAATTCCATACCCTGTGTTGTTTCCAGTTATACCATAACCGGCACCATCAACCACAATATTATCTGCTCCGATTGTGAAGCATGTGCCGCTGTAAGTTAAATTACAATTCATCACACAACTTGTAATTATCGTGTCTCCGCAGGTGTAATAGTAGGTTCCCGTATAGCATCCGCAGGTTGGTGTTGGCGGAGCGGTACAAGGACGGGTGCAATTAGTTGTGCCAGTAGTTGAATCCTGATAACCTGAAGTGGTATCACATGTATTATTATTACCTGTTGTTGATGCTCCAGCATTATTCACTATATCTGTTGTGTAACCGTTAAAGCATACATAGTTATTATTAATTGCTGTGTTGGATGGATCAGAAGCAATATAAATCCCGTTATTGTTGTTGCTTATTATGTTATTATTTGTTATGTTATTATTTAAAGAATTTGCTTGAATATAAATTCCATCAACATTATTGCCATTTGCGGTGTTGTCGTTCAGGGTGTTATTTGAAGAAGAATCTAAGCCAATCCCAAAAGTATTTAAATTTGCTACGTTGTTCGTCAGTGTATTGTTTGAGGATGATTTAAGATAGATTCCATCGTTACCGTTAGTATGCGCTGTGTTGCAGGTCAGGGTGTTATAATTTGAGTGAGTTTTTAAATAAATTCCGTAGTGATTACTATCTAACGCATTGTAGGTCAGGGTGTTGTTTGAGGAATTATCTAAGTAAATTCCCTGGTGATCATTATTATTCGCTGTGTTTTTTGTCAGGGTGTTGTTTGAGGAATTACTTAAATAAATTCCATTATTGTTATTATTCGCTGTGTTGTTGATTAAAGTGTTTTTTGAGGAATGCCATGAATAAATTCCGAGATTGAAATTATCATTTGCTGTGTTGTTGATTAAAGTGTTGTCTGAGGAAGAATTTAACACTATTCCATCAACACCATCATCATCTGCTGTGTTGGATGTCAGAGTGTTATGCTCTGAGTGATCTAAATAAATTCCATGATTATTAGAGCTTGCATTATTGTTGATTATATCGTTCCATAAACAAGAATTTAAATAAATCCCACGATTATTTAAATACACAGTGTTGTTGATCAATTTGTTGCTGTGTGAGTCACTCCATAAATAAATTCCGATATTATTTGAACGTGCAGTGTTGTTGATTAAATTATTATTTGAAGACATCGTTAAATAAATTCCATTATCATTATTTGAATGTGCAGTGTTGTTGATTAAATTATTAGTTGAAGATTTCTCTAAATGAATTCCATGATTATTTGAATGCGCAGTGTTGTTGATCAAGGTGCAGAAGGGGGACAGTAATAAATAAATTCCAACCTCGGTGTTGTTATTCGCTGTGTTGTTGATCAGGATGTGGCCCGAATACTCTATATGAATTCCATTTACATTATTTAAATGTGCAGTGTTGTTGATCAGGGTGTTGTAGTATGAATCCTCCTTTAAATAAATTCCACTACGCTCATTTGAATTTGCAGTGTTGTTGATCAGGGTGTTATTTAAGGATTCCCATAGATAAATTCCATACATTGTATTGTTGTTTAATGTGTTATTATTTATTTCACCGTCATTAGAGTAATATAACTTAATCCCCCTCTGGAAATTATAAACCTTAAAATTCTTTATTGTAACATTATTTCTTACATCCGCACCAATTCCGTTCCACCCGCCATTTCCGGTTATACTATACCCCTTACCATCAATTACGATATCATCCACTCCGATGGTAAAGCAGGTGCCGGTTGAATCTAAATTGCAGGTTAAATTACATGACTCATTTACTGTATCTCCACAGATAAAAATATGGTTTGCACCTACACATCCACATAGACAGGGATAAGTGCATCCCTTTGTGTTAGTATCATTCCAATTACTTGTTGTATCGCAGGTGTTATTATTGCCCGTGTTTATTGATTCTCTATTGTCTATGTCAAAAATAGTGTTAGAACAGACAGTGTTGTTTTTTACGGTGTTGTTTGAAGAAATATCTAAACGAATTCCGTTATCACTATTATTATTCACTGTGTTGTCTGTCAGGGTGTTGTTCGAGGAACTTTGTAAATAAATTCCATCATAACCATTATTATTCAATGTGTTGTTGATCAGGTTGTTGTTTGAGGAACTACCTAAAACAATTCCATCCCAAATATTATTGTTCGCTGTGTTTGAGTTTAGGGTATTGTTTGAGGAAAACAATAAATAAATTCCCCGAACATTATTATTCGCTGTGTTGTTGGTTAGGGTGTTGTTTGAGGAAGAGGAAGGAGATAAATGGATTCCATAGTAATTATTGTTCACGGTGTTGTTGGTTAGGATGTTGTTCGAGGAATAATATACATTAATTCCACAAGAGAAATTATAAATTTTGAGATTCTTTATTTTGAGATTCTTTCCACCTTCAAAAGATATCCCGTCTCCAGAACCCTTCCCAGTTATACTATGCCCATTACCATCAATTACAATATTATCTACTGCTATCTGGAAGCAGTTTCCGCTACAAACAAAATTTTTTGTTAATACGGTATCTCTCTTTATGTAATCCCAGCATTCACATTCTCTGGTAGTAACAACAACATGCGTTATACTATTTTTACATTCACATTCACATGGACTCCCACCACAATTATCAGAATAAGTTCCAGATGGGCACGATGCGCCCACGCCCACGATTAAACCAAAAATCAACAATCCAAACAAAAACAATAATCTGGAAATTTTAATTAAATTATTTTTCCCCTCTGCTCCGTTTGAATTTTCAATTAATTTTTTGTTTGTCATTTTCCACATCTTTTTTTATTTTTTATTTTTAAATTTAATTTTATTTTTTAATTCCATGCTTCATATCCCCTGTGACGGGTTTGACAAAATCACCCGATTTTTGTCACATTTGTCATGCTCTCTCCGTCATAGCCTTTAACTTTAAGTATATACTCTTTAAAAAGGTTGTCAATCATTGAAACAACCATCAAAATTCCCGCCGTAATTTTAGTTAAATTATTTTTCCTCTCCGATGTGTTTGAATTTTTATTTAATTTTTTCCTTATCATTTTTCCATCCTTTTTTTTGTTTTTGATTTTTTATTTTGAGTTGAAATAGTTTGTTACATAGGTTACATCCCCCGTAACTACCTATTTTAGGTAATGTCCTATACTGGCAGACCCACTATATTATTGATTAGATTTACGTGTAAAGCACATCTATTTTAACAGATTATAATATTTGTTTAAATATTATATAGTAATTCAATATGTTTGGATTAATTTGTGATTCTATAGGTCTACTATTCTGGCACACTACCGAAATTCCGGATAGAATCGCCTCCTATTCATGAGGTTTATCTCAAAAAATCCCCTGACAATTGGTCAAAAGTCCGGTTAATTTATAATAATTAAAATTTAAGAATAATTATACAATACTGTAATTTTACTGTTATATCTAAAAATGCCTGACATCTGCATATATTTCCAGGTCCACCAGCCGTTCAGGTTGAGATGGTTCTGGCCTCACAAGGCGAGAATGAACGCGGGAGAAATCAAAAAACCAGATGACCTCCATAATTTATATTTTGATAACGGTCTTAATAAGTGGACATTTCAAAAAGTTGCAAATAAATGTTACTTCCCGACAAATAATATAATTTTAAATTTAATTGATGATTTCAAGTCGGAAAAAAGAAAATTCAAACTTTCATATTCGCTTACGGGAACTTTCATTGAGCAGTGCGAACAATTCTCTCCCGAGCTTCTTGATACATTCAAGGACATGCAAAAATCCGGCTGCGTTGAATTTCTTGGCGAAACATACTACCATTCTTTAGCATCACTATTTGAGGACAAAACAGAGTTTATAGAGGAAGTTGAGATGCACCGGCAGTTGATGAAGGATGTTTTAAATGTTAAGCCGAAAATATTTCGGAATACTGAATTACTGTACAATAACGAAACCGCAAGGGAGGCAAAAAAACTCGGCTTTAAGGCAATGCTTGCGGAAGGCATTGAATGGGTTCTTGACGACTGGAAATCACCAAATTATGTTTACGAGTCCCCTGATAGAATGAAAATTTTACTCAGGAATTACAAGTTTAGTGACGATGTCGGCTATCGTTTTTCAGCAAAGTGGTGGACCGAGCATCCACTGACTGCGGATAAATACGCTTCATGGCTTTCTAAAACACCTGGTGATATGATAAATCTTTTCATGGATTATGAGACATTCGGCGAGCATCAATGGGCAGACACGGGAATTCTTGAATTTTTAAAAAATTTACCCGGGGAGATTTTAAAATACGATAACCTTGAATTCTCAACCCCCTCGGAAATTGTAAATAAATTTAGACCCGCGGGAGTTCTTGACATCCCGTGGTTCAAGACATTTTCATGGGCGGACCTTGAAAGGGACACTTCCGCATGGATCGGCGGCTACAACCAGAAAATGTGCTTTAATGAAGTCCAGCACCTTGGCTGGCTGATAAGTAAAAGTAAAAACCCCGGATTCAAAAAATTATGGAGATATTTACTGACGAGTGATCACTTTCACTACATGTCAACAAAGGGAATGGGCGACGGTTCCGTGCATGAGTATTTCAGCCATCACGGAAATCCCTATGATGCTGCGATAAATTACCTTGCCGTTCTTTCCGACCTGAAAGAAAAAGTTTTAAAAGAGATGGGTAAAATTAAATGAATTGAATGAATTGAATGATTTTACCACGCCATCGCTCTTCTCCTATCTTCCATCTGTTCATGCCTTTTTCTTTCAAGGAATTTATAAACAGAAGAATGTTTTGACCCGCTTAAAAGCATATCTATTGCTTCTCTTGCAAGATGAACATCATCATAACGCCCGATTATCGCAACGGTTTTCCCGTACACTGAAATATAACAACCTGTAATTTGCTGTATAAATTTTTTAGTCCTGCCTTCCCTTCCGATGATTCTACCCTTAATACGGGCCGCGGATTTTTTCGTGTGGAAAAAGTTATTCAGTTGAATAATCTCAAGTATATTGTTTTCATTTAGAAGGTTCATTGCAATTACCGGGTTAAAGCCCCTCCCCACGGCAAGCACGATATCCTTTGCAGTCAATTCCATAAATGAATTTTCCGGTTCCGAATCAATCGTTACCACACTCTCTTCAATTACGAGTATCGTATGCGTCTTTTCTTCTATATCTCGTTTCGTTTTACCGTTTTCGCCGATTAATACTGCTATTCGTTCCCCTGGAATTTTAAGGTAATTCATAAATAAAATTAGAAATAGATTTAATTGATTACTTAAATTTTAAGAAACAGGATTTACGGCAATTCAAGGAAAGAAAGTTAAGACGAAACTCATAACGGAATGTCTTGCAAACACTGAATGCAAAGTTACCGATTCACTTAAAACGGGTGACTACGCACTCTTTATAGGTGAAATTGCAGCTGTTTGGGGAAAACAAAAAAAACAAAGGAAAAGTCCCGGCTGACATGGGATGAAGGAATTTTATCAATATTTGAATTTCTTTTTTAATTTCTTTTTTGTCTTTGATTTTTCCTCTTTTCTTACAGCGAATTTCTCCTGCACAAAATAATTGTAACACAAAACAACCCACAAAATAAACGGGAAAATTATCATTCCCATGCCGCCTAAAAAGGATGAAACCGTTGTTGTAAGCCATGAGGGTTTTATTTCTTTTTGCCTTTCTTTTTTCAGTTCATCTTCTCTTTTTTTGTATTTGGTTATAAGTTCTGTGCATAATGTTTTTATTTTCTCGTCGCTGATTTTTTCGCATTCGTAACTTCTTAATTGTTCAACTATCCCGGAAATTTCCGCGCCGGGCTTGCCTTCATTTTGCAATCTTTCAAGTTCATTTGCCATGTCCTTCTCCTTTTCTGAAGATAGCATCTTCCAGAGTTCATCAAGTTCTTTATCTAACTGCTGGTTTACCTGGACTTCTTTTTCTTTAATTTCCAGGGGTATTGAAATGGTTGAGACAACGAAAATAACCTGCAGCAATAACAGGATAACACCTCCTAAGGCGATTATCTTAATTTTTCTATTCCGTAAAATTTTAGGTGTTGCAAGAACAAGAGCGATGAATGGAATGATATTTGTGAAACTCCCAACCAATGAAAAATTGATGTCTTTCTTGAGAGCAACATTATGCTCCGGGTGAAAGTACTCTATAATTGGTTTTGAAATTTCGAAAATAAAGGTATAATAATTGGAAGAAATAAAAGAAAACAAGGCAAAAAGTATAACCGAAAAAACAAAGAATTTCCCGATAAAAATTAAAATTTCCCTTAAATTTAATTTATCACTTAGCCTGAACCTTTTATTGTTTTCACTGCTCATTTTATCGGTTTTCTTTTTCAACAATTCTTGTTATCCATAAAAATAACAGAAGAAGTACGAAAATTATAAGCGTCGCCTGCCAGAAATAAACATGCGTAACATCAAATAAACCATGATAATGGATATTTATAATGCCGAGAAAAGTTAAACGAACAATTTCAATTGCATAAAGAATGAGAATCCCGGGAACTATCCCGATAATCTTACTTTTAATCGTTGCCGGATATGCAAGAACGCACGCTGCAAATACCATTATGGGATAGATTCCGATGCAGCCGTAAATTATATTAAACGCTGCAACACTCCCGAAAATTATGTCAACCCCGTCAACCGAATTATGAATTCCGATGAGGTTCAGAAAAAATCCGACAATTAATGCCGTCGTCTCCCTGAGAATCTGTTCTTTTCCTATGATAAAGGACTGGTAGATAAAGTGAAAGATTATCGTAAAAAATAAAAGCAGCCCGATAAATTTTAACACTTCCCTGTTTCCCGAAATTATTTTTTCAATTTGCGGTTTCATTTTCTGGTATGTCTTAAAAAAGTATTAATATTTAAATAAAAAATAAATTGTTTTCCTATAAATGAATTTCATCTCAATTATTTTTTAAAATCAGGGAAAAATTAAAGGCAAATAATCAAAAATCAAAATTTATCAGGCGACATCACATTGATTTCCTCAATTCCGCCAAATTCCGGGTCAAAGGTTAATAAACTGCATCCTAATCTTTCTGCAGTAGCTGCGATGATGCCGTCAACATAAGAAAGTCCTCTTTTTCCTTCAGTGCTTTTAGTATATTCCAGTTTATATTTCGCACCAATTACGGCTATGTCCGTACCAACAGGGACAACAATTAATGTCTTAAACACATAATATAGACACTTTTGCATAACTCCCTTATATGAATCATTCAACTCTTTTTCATTTCTGGATAAAATCACAATTAACTCGGTAATTGTTAGAACAGACACATAACCCTTCACATTCCCTGCTTCTATTTGCTTCAAAAGTTCATTCACATTGTCTGCGCCCTCTTCACCGAGAAAAAAATCTCAGAATAACGCAGGTATCCAAAACGACCTTACTTTTCCAATCTTTTTGATTCATTTTCATCTCTCAGTTCCCTGACTAATTCTACTGACGATTTTTTAGATTTTCCTTTCATAACACCTCTTAACGATTCTCTTTCATTCGGCATTATCAGGATAACACCTCCTGATTGTATTACATCCGCCTTCAGTGACCGTGTTTTTATTTCCTCGGGAAGTATTATTTCCCTGCCCTTGATTATTGCTTCCATTTTATTATACAAAATTTTCTTTATTATATATTTTTTAAATAAAGAAGTTAATAAATTTTATTATTTTCCCATAAATGAATTTCAATGAATTTTAATAATATTTATGCACAAGAAGCAAAAAACAGATAAATCCTACGGGAAATTTGAAAAACTTAAAACAAAATTTGAGGAAAGAAAAATCGCTGAAGGCGTATTTGACCGGGCAACTCTTATGTCGCTTTTCAAGTTATTTAATAAATACAACCTTGAGATAACAAGCATAATTTCCAGGGGAAAAGAAGCCAATGTTTACTACGGCACAATAGATGAGAAAGATGAAGAAACAGGTAAAATGACAAAGAGGGAAGTTGCTGTAAAAATCTTTTCCGTTGATGCGGCTGACTTTAGAACCATGGAAAAATACATCAGGGGGGATCCCAGGTTTCATGTTAGAAAGGAAAGAAGGTCGCTTGTTTATAACTGGACAAAAAAAGAATTTAAAAATTTAAAAAAGATGCACGAATCAGTTGCATGCCCTGAGCCGATTGCATTTCATAATAATGTATTAATCATGGAATTTATCGGAAGCGATGGGATTCCTGCTCCCCGGCTTAAAGACCTGCCGCCCGATGACCCCTTGAAATTTTTCAATAAAATTTTAGATTATATAAAAAAAATTTACGAATCGGGACTCGTGCATGGCGATTTAAGCGAGTATAATATTTTGAATAATTCGGGACCCGTAATTATTGATGTTTCACAGAGCGTTCTTTTAAGTCATCCCGGGCACCGGGAACTTCTTGAAAGAGACATTAAAAATATCACGAGATATTTCGGGAATTTTGGGGTTGAAAAAGATATTTCAGACATTCTTAATTTTATTAAAAAAATCTAATTAAAATTTAATTACCATTAAAAATCAAAAAATGAAAAAAATAACCCTGGAAATACCGGATGATGTGTTTAAAAAAATCAAGGAGAGCAAGCAAAAAGACATTGACATAAATACCGATATTTTAGCAATGATTGGTGCGGGAATAAAAAAACGAAACATAAACATCGCAGCGGAGAAATATAAAAAGGGCAGCATATCATTGTGGAAGGCATCGGAAATTGCCAATGTGTCAATTCATGAAATGCTGGATATAGTACACTCGCATCAAAAAGCCGCGATAAATATAAATAAATCACTATTGGAAAAGGAGGTAAAGAATATTGAAAAATCCATAACCAAAATGAAGGTGATGCTAACTGAAATGAATACTCATGTTAAATATCTTAAAACACAAATTTAAATATTGAATTTCCAAATGAAAAATGAATAAATCAGAAATTTTAATTGATGCACTTGCATACATAAAAAAATTTAAAGGAAAAATTTTCGTAATAAAATTAGGCGGGCAGGTAATGCTTGACAAAAACATAATGGATACCGTTGCACAGGACCTGATTTTGCTTAATTATGTCGGGATCAAGCCCGTGGTTTTGCACGGCGGGGGTCCTGAAATTTCTGCCGCAATGGAAAAATTCGGGAAGAAACCGAAATTTATTGAGGGTCTTCGTGTTACTGATGAGGAAACAATGGATATTGTGAAGATGGTTTTGATAGGTAAGATTAACAGCGAGATTGTCGAGTGCGTGGCTAAACACGGCGGGGAGGTGGTTGGTTTGAGCGGAAAATCGGCAAGGTTATTTGTTGCAGAGAAAAGAAAAGGTAAAGTGGACCTGGGCATGGTTGGTAATATTAAAAAAGTCAATACCAAAGTCGTTAATTTGTTGCTTGAGAACGGCATTATACCAATTATCTACCCGGTTGCACTTGACAAGGACGGGAATGCGTTAAATGTTAATGCGGACACTGCCGCAGGACAGCTCGCGGCAGAACTTAAAGCAAGCAAGCTAATACTCTTAACCGATGTTTCCGGCGTATTGGATGAAAATAAAAATTTAATTAAGCGCATCACCGCTCCTGAAATTGACGATTTAATTGAATCAAAAAAGGTCTCCGGGGGAATGATTCCCAAGCTATTGGCATGCAAATCAGCACTCAATGGAGGGGTTAAGAGAACCCACATAATAAAAGCAGTCGAGCACGGGATTTTAGAGGAGGTCTTCACAAGTTACGGGACAGGAACCATGATTACGGTGGAGAAGGTTGAATGAATAAATTAAAATAATAAACAATCTAAATAATAAATAAAAATGAAACGAAAAATTAAAAAGTTTATGGAGAAATTGCAATCAGTTAGCGTAGAGGAAGGTTCTGTCGCTGAAGTAGATATTAAACTATTGGAAAAATTCCCAAAAAATGTAAGGGAAGGTCTCAAGACCTTTGCAAAAACCAATGACCTTTTATACTCTGCAGAAATAGCAGGCGTCCCTTATACAGTATTTAATAATTATAGAATAAAAGCAGGTTTAAGATGGGTAATATAAAAATAAGGGCGATATCAAACTCCTCTACTTTAATATCATTCTACAGGACAGAGAAATTTTATCCGCTTTTGAAAGTTCTATTTGAGCATATAATTATTCCCCGGGACTGCTGGGATGAGATGATAACAAACAGTGAGGAGGATTACAAATTTGCTGACCGGCGAAGGATGCTAAACGACAAAGACATTTTCCTCAAAATAATCAAGCCGGAAAACGAAGAAAGGGAAATTTGTGAAGAGTTAATGAAAATCGCATCCGGGAGAAACATTCCTTTACATAAACCGGAAGCACTTGCTATTTCAATGGCATTGAATATGGGCGAACATTTAGTGATATTGACAGAGGATAAAGCGGCACTGGAGATTATAAAAAAGCATGATGATTTGACGGGATTTAATGCCAGTAAAGTATTTCAGGAATTGGTAAAGAACCTGGATTTATTTTTCACGGGCATAGAAGAATTAAACAAATTTCTTGATGAGTTTGAGGAAGAATCTAAAACTAAATTTTCAGAAAAGAGCAGGAGTGAAATTATTACGGTCTGGAAAAAAGAGCAAGAGGATTTGCGTGTTGATTGATTAACTCTATTTCCGTATTGGAATGATTCCCTGGCTATTGGCATGCAAATCAGCACTCAATGGAGGGGTTAAGAGAACCCACATAATAAAAGCCGTTGAGCACGGGATTTTAGAGGAGGTCTTCACAAGTTACGGGACAGGAACGATGATTACGGTGGAGAAGGTTGAATGAATTAAATTTTAATTACCATCTCCCGTAAAGCATTCATATTCTTTTTTCATATTCTCCCAGTCCCGGAATTGAATTGTATCACAATTTTTAATTCCCAGGAAGCATTTGTAGGCGGTCATTAAATCATTATAATCGGAAGATACAATTTTATCGTAATTCAGGTCGCATTCAAACATGCTCAACCTGGGCCCGTGCAATAGTGCAATTAAACTCATGCATTCCTATTTCAATCATCTTTATTTTTCTTTTAATTGAAATATAAATGTTTCGCCGGGGGGAACTTTCCATAAAACAACCTCTTTACCGGGGCATTTCTCTTTAGCAATTTCGTATGCTTTTTCAGGATCCTCGTTTGCACTTACCACCTTACGGTCAACGATAGAAACATACCTGTCCTCGTATTTACTCAGGTCTGCTTTTGTAAACCAGTCGAATGTTTCATCCATTTTATCTTTTGTTTAACCTCCGGGTTTTCCCTGATTTTTCAACCTCATCCAGCACATCCCTTATTGCAACCAGGTCAAGTTTTGACTGCGGTTTTATAATATTTCTAATGGGGTCAATAAATAAAATATTTTCATTTATCAGGTATCTTTTTTCAGCCCTGCTTATATTAATATCTTTTATTTCACCGGTGTCTTCAAACATCCTCATAACTTCAATCAGTTTTTCTCTTTTAACAGGGATATTCTCGCCGTCTGAAGAAATATTGATTTTCACATAAAGCAATTTGTCCAGCATATCCCTCAAATGATACATTCTTTCGCTTATGCCGTCATCTGCAATTTTCTTTATATTACTTCCGCCGCTCAAGCTTACAAGATTTGACAGATCCAGCGGTTTACCCCCGAAATAATTATAAGCAATATTTTGCTCTTTCACGCTAAAGCCGTATTTACCTAAAAATTTTTTTGCTGTTTCTTTATCAAAATCATCAACAAGCAGATACCTGCATCGCCCGGAAAGCTTCGCATCGGCATACACCGTTTCAATAAACAATGAATCGGATGATATTGCAAAAACATGGCATAAATGTTTCTCTTTTGTTAATCTTATAAAGAAATTGAAAACCTCATAAATCAAAAGCCCGTTCACTTTAACATCACCTATCTTTTGCATCTCGTCAATTATCAAGACAGGAATTTTATTTTTTCTCTTAATTTCCTCAATAACCTTCATAATGCAGCGGAATGCGTTTTTTGGTTTCTCTTCGGCAAAAATTTTTTCAAAAACCTTTGTTGAGATGGGAATCCCGGAAAGCATTTTAACCCCTTCAATAACTCCCGGTATCAATTCCTTTGCTTTCTTTATTTTTTTCTCTTCTTCAAATTCATACTCAAATAATATTTCAATAAAATCATTATACGAGGAGATCATCCGCTCCCTGAGGTTAATGTAAAAAACAATATAGTCCCGCGGCAGGTTTTCAATTAAATTTTCTATTAATGTGCTTTTCCCGCTGTTTATCGGTCCGTAAATGAAATTCACAACCCGCGGTTCGGTTTTCAGGATGTTTATAATCTCTTCCTTTTCCTGTTCCCTGTTGAAAAATTCAATTTTACGGAGATTTATTGTCATTTTCGTATTAATTATTTAATTTTTATTTTATTCTTCCTTTCCTCTAAAATTTCCCTTATCACAACCAACTCCTGTTTTGATTGCGGTTTTATGCTTTTTTTAAGCGCATCCATAAATAAAATGTTTCTTTTTATCAGGAATTTCAAGATTTCAAGATTTATATTTTCATTGAATTCTATTTCACCGCTTTTTTCAAAATTCCCGAACATTTTCAAAATCACATCCTGCTTATCTTTATTTTCGGCAAACATGAATAACAGTGCATGTTTCCTGTTTTCAATCATCTCTTTTGCATATTCGCAAACATTCTTTTTTGTTTCTTTTGCAGATACCAGATTTATCAGGTATCCCGGTTTTCCGCCGGCGCAGTTCCATGCAATTTCTATTTCATCTTTACTGAAATTATATTTTCCTAAAAATTTTTTTGTTGTTTCTTTATTAAAATCATCAACGAGCAAATACTCTGCTCTCCCGTGGAGCATCGCCTCGCTATAGACCTTCTCAATAAACAATGAATCGGATGATAATGCAAAAACATGGCATAAATGCAGTTCCTTTGTCAAACGAATGAAGAAATTGAATAATTCATAAATCAGGGGTCCGTTTATATTAATGTCTCCGATCTTTTGAAGTTCATCAATTATCAATACAGGTATTTTTTGCTCTGCAATATTTTTAAAATAATCTTCAAGAAATTTAAAAACATCCTCATGCACGCCTTCACCGAAAAATGTTTCAAGTAAGGATTCGGGAGCAGGTACTCCTCCCGTTCGATAGATTGCTTTTTCGGATTTGATTGCCAATTTCTTTAAAATTTCTTTTAAGTCCTTATCCTTCTCAACATCAAACAATACCCTGACAAAATCCTTATAATCCGAAATGAATTTACCCCTCAGGTTGATATAAAAAACAACATAATCGGGCGGTAAATTTTCAATCAAATTATTTATTAAACTTGTTTTCCCGCTGTTTATCGGCCCGTAAATGAAATTTACCATGCGGGGTTCGGTCCCTAAAATATTCATTAAATCTCCTGTTTCGGATTCCCTGTTGAAAAATTCAATTTTCTTTAAATCCATATTAATAAATTAAATTAACAACTTAATTTTAACATGATTTAATATAACACGAGTGTGCTTTTTATTTATCAACCGTAAGAGAAAATCAGCGAAAATTTAAAGTTCATCAAAATCTATTGCATCCTCTGCATCGGCAGGAAGGGTTATTGTAACCGGTTCGTCGTATTCCCTGAAAATCATTTCCTTGCTAATGGTCATTTTTGAGCCGTATTGTTTGCTTTCAACACTCATAGTTTGCTTTACAGGCAAAAAGGTATCCTTTGAAACCCTGATTTTAACAACAACATCTTTTGCATTTAGAATCAACTCATCAACCGTGGTTTCCGGATCACCCGCATCCTGTGCTATTTCCCCGAAATCCGTTCCGAATATGTCCTCGTTTGTTTTAACATCAAAAATAAAATCATTATTTTCTTTTGTGACTTCAACTTCTGTTGTTTTCAATAAATTTTTAATTACATCAAGGAAGTCCTCCTCGCCCCATGTTGTTTCATACTTCAGCCACATTTCAGAAACAGGTTCTTGCACATAGGTCGTATCATCTATTGTATAAAATGTGAGTGAGACATCCTCGCCCTCTTCTGCCCATTTGTTGGTGTTAATTAATTTTTTATTTACCCTGTCGCATTCAATCTCATAAGTTTCTTCACCGGCTGAAGGTCCTGTTACTTTCTTTTCCATAACGGCTTTATATGAAGTTACGCTCTCTATTGCATCCATTGCCTTTACTACTTCTTCAGGGTTTTCAATCACCTCGTCTTTTGTTACATCTTCGGCTGATTCTGCTTCTTTTGGAAGTTGTATATCCTGCGGCTTGTTATAATTTTTAAATTCGGTAACGAGTTCAACTTTCATTGACTCACCCTTTAGTTTCGTATCAACCGTCCCGTATATCTTCAAGGGCAGGAAAGTTTCTTTTGAAATCCACATCTTTACTTCCGCGCTTTTTG
This sequence comes from Candidatus Altarchaeales archaeon WOR_SM1_SCG, assembly GCA_001723845.1. GTDB lineage: Archaea > Altiarchaeota > Altiarchaeia > IMC4 > WOR-SM1-SCG > WOR-SM1-SCG. The sequence continues at coordinate 2,975 of MCBE01000175.1, read as the reverse complement.
CATTATCTATCATCTCATCAACATCTCCCTCGTTTATTATACTCAGTACTATGAAATTTTCCTGAAAAATTGATTTATCCGGAGTCAGGATAAAGAGATAGGCATCTTTGCCGTCAACCTCGCTTAACTCGTGAGAACTTGCACTGTTCAATAAATTTTTTGCATCAATTAAAATGTCTTCATCTGCCCATTCCGTTTCGCTTTTAATCCATGCCACCTGGGCAGCATACGTGTATTTGATACCCCCGGTAACATAATTTTCCGTCTTAACATCTTCTTCAAGCGCCTCTTCAAAATAAGAATCAATGCAGTATTTCTTTTTATTTATCCTGTCAACTTTGCCGGATATTGTTTCTTCCTGCGGCGTTCCCCCGGTTGTTATGGTATCTTTTGATTCAAACTCGTAAGTATTTGTGCCGTCAATTGCGGTTTTTGTCTTTTCAACTATCTCTGCCGTTGACAGTTCTTTTACCTCAGGTTCATCGGGCGCGGGCGTCGGCTGTTCCGGTGTTTGCGGCTGCGTTGGTGCAGGTTCTTTTTCTCCTATACACCCGCTCAAAATAATAATTCCTATTACTGCAATTACTGCAATTGATAAATTTCCTGGTTTCATTTTATTTTTTTGCATCAAATATATTAAATATTAAATTATATATTAAATATAGACATTTATTTATAAAAATATATGAATAATTTTTGTAATTTTATAACTTTCTCAAATTCGTACGGCAATTTCATTCTCAATCAGGATATTTGCATCAATCTCCGGCATAACGACTTCATCTCCCTCCCTGAGTTCGTAATGCTTAAGGTCAGAGCCGATAATTGCAGGAACATTTTTCATTATCCTGATTTTAATTTTCTCTTTTTCATGTTTTTCCTGTTTTTCTCCTGATAATGCCTCCGGGTTTATCTCTAATTTTTCCTCCTCTCCTTGAATTTCTCTTTTTGGCACTTCTTTTATTTTTTCCTCTTCTCTTATTTCAGTTTGAGCATGCAGTAAATTATTTCTAAAATTTTCCAGTTTATTTACAATTTCATCGTACATCTCAACTTCTGCGGTAATTAAATTTTCCGGTTTGTGAGACCTTGCTGCCGCAAGCATTATTTTATTTTTCCGGAGTTCGTAAACTTCGGACAGAATTTTACTTAAATGCGCGCCGTGTAAATCATCAACCTGTGTAATGAGTTCCCGTGCGGCGGGATAAAAATTATTATTTAATTTAGAAAGCGATGAATTCTTCTTTTCCGTGTGATATGTGTTTTTCAGGTCTGCGTAGGTTAGCATTTTTTGTTTAACATTTTAATAATATTTTAAAAATATATTTTAAAAATTTTTCCCTTTCTTCCTCCATTGTTAGTATCGCGGTAAGGTTAAAGTACTCTTTTATTGTTTTGTCTTTTTTCACCCTGTTATTCACTTCAGGAGTTATGCAGCTTGCAACAAGAACGGTCACAACATTTGCTTTCTGGCGAATAGCTTCTTCAAATGACTTTTTTGCAGCCCCGTATCTCTCAAGAGCGCCTGCAGGGTCTGTTCCGCCTTTAACTTCAATAACTGCTATCGTTGAGCCGTCAGTGTCAATCAGGGAAATATCCGGCTCACTTGAAAATAACACCGATTTCTTATTTTTTAGTGTAAACCCTCTGAACTCGCTAACTCTATCCAGGGGTTTCGTAATATCTTTTCTATTGAATTTTTCAACGCCGGACTGGCTGTCTCTTAAAAGAAAAGCAGTTAGTTGAGATAAATCAATTGCCTCTCTAATTAACATCTTTTGTAAAACTTTTTCTGCTTCAACCCCGACAGCATTTCTCCATGACCCGTCTATTTGAGCTCCCGCGGATGCAAAAAGCAGACCTTTCACATGCTCGTTATTGAATCCTTCAAGAGCATTTTCAATAATTAATGAGACATGTTCATTAAACAACCGCGATAGGGATAATGCCTGACTTTCAGCCATATCTTTTGTTTTACCATCTTCAAACTTAACCGGTGATATTCCTGATAAATAATTTACGGATTTTCGAGAGAGTGCAGAAACATTCCTGTAGTAAGCGGTAAGAATCGGATGCTCCCTTAATAATCTCGGATGCGAGAACACCTGTATCAAACTTAAACCGGACTTTTTTATCTGTTCAAAGGCATCCCTTGTAATGCCCCATTTCCGGTATTTTTCCCAGTCATATTCTCTTGATAAAGGTATGAGTTTATGGATTGTTCCGGGAAACTCATAAGTATGGTATTCGTTCAACTTTCTATAAAAAAAAGTTGACCTTAACCTGTAATTTATCCTGTGTGCCTCCGTCAAAAGAGTTTTGTTTTCTTCATTGCTTGTCATTTTATTTCTCCCAAAAATATACGCATTTTCTTAATTCTTCCCTTCCATGTACCCCCATCTGCTGGCTGCTGTTTCCCTTCCCGGTTTCAAGTTTAAATATTTTTTTAATTTTTAAGCCCGCATCTTTTGCGAATTCAGATAAAATCAGGTCAACAGGAATTGTTTCCCCTGCATACATCACATTATCATTGACATAATAAATCCTGCCGCCGTTCTTTAAAACCCTTGCCATTTCAAAAACAACAAAGGAATGTTCATAAAAATAATTTTTAACCATCCTGTAGATTCCGGGGTTGTTGAGTTTTTTCTCCTCTTTGTAGGTTCTCAAAATTTCAAGTACTTCCTGGAGTGCTTTATTTGAATTAAATGCTTTTTCTGCTTTTTCAAATAACTCCAATTGATTATTTTTTTTGTAAACACTTTTTAAGTAATCTATTTTTTCTTTATTTTCAACTGTACAGGAAAGTAAATTCTGTCTTAACTTTCGTATCTCTTCTTCGTTGATGCCGAGAAATACCAGTTCAAGTGCATAAGTCCTTGTATAATCATACCTGTTGCAGTAAGGCGGGGAAGTGATTATTAAATCAAAAGATTCGCCTTTTAGAGTGGGTAGAATTTCAAGGCAGGAACCGG
>MCBE01000174.1 GCA_001723845.1 Candidatus Altarchaeales archaeon WOR_SM1_SCG | reverse complement strand
CGGATAATCATATAGATTTGATTATCACATCTCCCCCATATAATTTCGGAATGGAATATGATAATCACATAGACGAAATAAATTTTGATGAATATTTTGAAAAATTATTTGCAGTGTGGCGAGAATGCAAAAGAATATTAAAAAGCGGTGGCAGAATCTGTGTTAATGTTCAGCCCTTACATTCGGCATACATCCCAACGCACCACATAATTTCAAATCAACTACTTAAACTTGGTTTGCTGTTTAAATGTGAAATTTTATGGGACAAACATAATTACAATGCAAAATATACTGCCTGGGGTTCCTGGAAGAGTCCAAGCATGCCTTATTGCAAGACAACATGGGAATTTATCGAGGTTTTTTGTAAGGACACACAAAAAAAAGTTGGTGATAAAGAAAACATTGACATAACCGGTGATGAGTTTAAGAAATGGACAACCATAAAATGGGACATTATGCCTGAAACAAGAATGAAGGAATTTGAACATCCCGCGATGTTTCCGGAAGAAATACCTTACAGATTGATAAAATTATTGAGCTACAAAGGAGACATAGTATTAGACCCGTTTAATGGTGCAGGAACAACAACACTTGTTGCAAGAAAATTAGGTAGAAAGTATATTGGCATTGATATATCCGAAAAGTATTGTAATATAGGAGAAAATCGTATAAAAGAATATGAACGGCAATCAAGATTGCCATCATTTTTAGAACCAATAGCAATCAATAAAAATGGAGGGATAAAAATAAAAGTATAAAATGAGAATAAAACCATACATCCACGGAAATAATATAGAAGGAAAGTTGAAGAAAGAAAAAATTGGAAAGAACAGGGAATTGTTAAATGAAATCAAATTAAAATATGGCAGATGGAAAGAGAATAACGAAAAGATAACAGGAACAAGTAAAAAAGATATTTTCAAAAAAGTTGAACTACTCAATGATTACAAAAATTTTATCGGACAACCAAAATTTAAAAAAGAAAAAGGCAACATATATGGATTTACTCATCAATCAAAACTCCACCCCACGGTTATTGAAGAATTTTTATATTATTTGTTTAAAGACATTAATAAATTAAAGGATGGAAAAATTGAACTTGGACCGGCAAGGGCTTATGTAGATATGAGTTTCTCGCCCCACAATATTGAAGAATTGAAAACAAACCCGGGGGTTGATATTAAACAAAAAGACCAGGACTTTGCTATCGGCAAGGGAATATTTTGCATATTTCAAGCAGATAAAGAAGGGAAGAAAATCAAAAAGAATATTTTTGTACCTGTTGCTGCCATTGAATGTAAAACATATTTAGATAAAACGATGTTTGATGGTGCTGCTTATGCGGCAGAACGA
>MCBE01000173.1 GCA_001723845.1 Candidatus Altarchaeales archaeon WOR_SM1_SCG | reverse complement strand
GCGGATATACGAGAGGGCAAAAAAAGGGATAGGTATAATGTTTCAGCGTCCTCCGACAATTTCGGGTTTGAAAACAAGAGATATTGTAGATATTTGCAGGGGCGAAAAAGATATTGATATTGATGCCCTTGCAGGTGAATTGAACATGGCGCAATTTCTTGAAAGAGACATAAACGATGGTTTTTCCGGCGGCGAGATTAAGCGCTCGGAACTTCTACAACTGCTCGCACAGAATCCGAATTTATCATTAATTGACGAGCCGGAGTCAGGAGTTGACCTTGAAAATATTTCGGTTATCGGAAATGCCATAAACAAATTACTTCAAAAAGAACTTCACAGGCACAGGAAAAATTCGGGATTAATTATCACGCACACGGGAAATATATTGGACTATGTTGCAGCGGATGTGGGGCATCTTCTTATCGGGGGATGTCTTAAATGCACTTCAAATCCTCTTGATATGCTTAAAGAAATTAAGAAAAGCGGATACGAAAAATGTATGGAGTGTATGGAGTGTAAAATTTAAAATAAAATTAGGGATTAGGGGTTTGGGATTAGGGGTTTGGGATTAGCAATACCTGACAACTAACCACTAACCACTAACCACTAACCCCTAACCCCTAACAATCACATAGTTCACAGCACAATGAAAAATAATAATATTAATAAATTAAAGGCAGAACAGGCAAGGGAAAAAAAGGCATCGTTTGGTTCCGATATTGCACTGGGTGAATTTTCAGACGATGCTCCGAAGCACAAATATCTTTTAGATGCATCGGTACTTTCCGAAGACAAAAAAACAGATATGCTTTCCGTGGGTGTTGATGCCTCAGGAAAGGAACGCTCAGGGACATTTATCCAGATGGACCACTCGGTAATTCATTCAACTTCAAAACAGGATGGAATAGAAGTTCTTGGAACCGGGGAAGCATTAAAAAAACACGGGTGGCTTTCCGATTACTGGTGGAAGGCAGTTGATTCGGGCGCGGATAAATACACCGCCCAGGCGGAATTAAAACACACCGAGGGCTATTTCATAAGGGCAAAAAAAGGAATTAAAACAATATTTCCTGTGCAAGCGTGTCTCTATCTTAACCGGCAGAACATCGCCCAGAATGTGCATAACCTGGTAATTGCAGAAGAAAATTCCGAATTAAACATTATCACGGGATGCTCCACCGCTTCCGATGTGCATTCAGGAATCCATATAGGTGTTTCCGAATTTTATATAAAAAAAGGCGCTAAAATAACTTTTACAATGATTCATAACTGGAGCGAGGATGTTGTTGTCCGCCCGAGAAGCGTAATTATCGTTGAGGAAGGCGGAAAATTTATTTCAAATTATGTCTGCATG
>MCBE01000172.1 GCA_001723845.1 Candidatus Altarchaeales archaeon WOR_SM1_SCG | reverse complement strand
AATAAAAATCCCGGCAAATATTTGTGAATCGTGCTTGTTTCCGGGATATGACTCGTGAAGCATTGGGATGTTTTCATCACTTGTTACTATTCCTATGCCGATTATATTTTTATCATATCGTTTCTCTTTACCCCTACCTTTTTTAGGCATCTCCCCGCCGTATACCTTTAGCTTACCCTTCTTCTCTTTTAAGATATATTCATAGGTTTTACCGCCACTGATTTTTAAGACTACTTTGTTTTCTTTCTCGTTAAGTTTTAGTTCAACTGAGTTTTCCCCTTCCGTAACTGTTATTATTTTACAGTCATTGTTTTTATTGATTGTTGCGTTTTTTACCCAACCTATTTTTAGATTATCCAAAAGATGGTTGTGTTTGTTTAGCTGATTAGATTTCTATCTTATTGACTCGCATTTTTAAAAGGTAGTTGTTCCCTAACATTATTTTTAATACATATTTATATATATTAGCAATCTAATAAGTAACATGAGAAAAATTTCTATAAATAAAGGCGAACTTGCAATTCATCAGAAAGTTGTTGGATATTTTACGAAACATGTGACAAAATACGGGACAGGCGCAAAAATTGATTGCCCCAAAAAATATTTAGGAAAACAAGTAATTGTAATAATCTGCGATGAATAAAGACAAACTCATTAAGGAACAGAAGATAGAAATAGAAAAACTGAAAAAAGAGAATGCTGAATTGAGGAAGGGCATTAAAGAACGAAATGTTATAATCGATGAACATTCTAAAAAGATCGAAACTCTTGAAACCAAGTTAAAGAAGGTGATAAGAATATTAAGGGTTTATGAGAATCCTAATACTCCCCCTTCACAACAAAGAATTAAGGAGAAAAAAGAAAAAAAGAAATCATCAAACGGAAAGCGAGGAGCACCTAAAGGACATAAAGGCACAACTCGCGAATACAAAACTCCTGACGAAATAATCCTGGTAAATAATGACAAATGCACACGGTGTGGCAGTGAGAATATCCATGAACTTGATGAAGTTGGTACCGACGATAAAACTATAGAAGACCTGCCGCCAATTGAAGAGATGAGGCCAAGGATAATCAAATTTGAGCGTAAAGTATATGAATGTGAAAATTGCGGAGCAACATTCACAGCAGAAGACAAAAAATGTCCCAAAAAAGGTAGATTTGGTGTGGAATTGATGCTTTTCATAGTTCTACTTAAATTTCTTCCAAGAGCAGTACTGCGGAAGATCACTGAGTTTATGGACTACACACATGACTTTAAAATCACCGCAGCATCCGTAAACGAAATAATTTCAAGAGTTGCGGATGCATCAACCGGAGAATACAACAATCTATTGGAAAGAATCCATAAATCCCAA
>MCBE01000171.1 GCA_001723845.1 Candidatus Altarchaeales archaeon WOR_SM1_SCG | reverse complement strand
AAGGTTGCAGAATATTACCAGAAAAAAGGAAAGATCGTAAAAACAATGGAGCAGCCCCGCGATCTTCAAGTTATGGATGAGATTACCCAATACACCCTGCTTGAGGGTTCAATGGAAAACACATCTGATGTGCTTCTCATGGTCAGACCCGATTACACGGTTTATGATGAAGTCAGGAAAACACAGGACTTTAAAATTTTTGCAGACATGCGGCTTTCAGGCGTTGGAATGGTTGGCGTTACGCATGCAAGTCGTGCAATTGATTCAATACAGCGTTTAATCGGAAGGGTTGAACTTGGGATAATTCCCCACATTGTTGATACTGTAATTTTCATTAGAAAAGGAAATATTGAAAAAATTTATGACCTTAAAATGACCGTGAAAGTCCCGCACGGTATGAAAGAGCAGGACCTTGCGCGCCCGGTGGTTGAAGTCAGGGATTTTGAAACAGGTAAGGCAGAGTACGAGTTATACTGTTACGGCGAAGAAATTGTCGTAATTCCTGTTGAGGATGAAAAAACATTTGCGCATGCTGCAAATTTTAAAACAACAGACATTGCGGTAAGACAATCCAAAGGTTACATAACATTAAAACCTAAAAAATTCAAAAAGCAATTTGCAAAGATATTTGCAGGAGACCGCTACATTACAACCGCAAAACTTACGGAAGGAGGAAATATTAAACTTCATAGGAAGTCATACGAGGGAGATATGATTATGGATGCGCTTCGCAGGGGGAAAAGTATAAGTTTGAAATGAGGGGTGATTATTTTTGAATTAATTATCTGCTTTTATTTTATCATCTATAAAATCAATAATCTTATAAGCAAAATCCAATGATTCCTTAACTTCTTCTAATGGATAATCTATGATGTCTCCTAAAGGATAGCGGCTTTCAAAATAATATTCGGTAATCGTTGAACACTCATCAAGATAGTTTAAAAATTCACTATCAATATCGCTGCACGCTTTTGCTAACTCTTCTAAATCATGAATTCTTTTATATCCGACTCCGTTGTATATCAAAAATCCTTTCAGGTATTTCTCTATTGTTTGATGAATATGAAAACAAATCACTTCAGTATAACCTCTTTCATCAAAAAGTAACTGTGCGTTTCCGAGTCATACGAGGAAATATCGCGATTTCAAATCGCCTATTTTCAATATCATGATTTCCTTTCAAAAACCATTCGTCTGCTAAATGTTTTCGCTTTTCTTGATCCTCATTTTTCATCTTTCATAGGTTAAAACAAATGACTTGTCAATATGCACTCTTCTTGCACCAAACATATCCCCCCTCAATGGTTTAAAACGATATGGCGTTTCAAGAATTTGCTGAACTTTCTTGTTGATAGCCGCTAA
>MCBE01000170.1 GCA_001723845.1 Candidatus Altarchaeales archaeon WOR_SM1_SCG | reverse complement strand
GTTAGAACATGCCTTATTAATCACCCTAAACGACAAAAATACATCATATTTCATGTCAAAATTCTAAATTCATTAAACACAGGTATAATCCCCCGTAGAATTTAATTAACAAGCTGGGGACACGAACCAAAAATGGTTGAAGTTGTAATATCAGTACCCGACCAAATCAAATATGAATTCCCGCATGTTGGGTGGTCTAAAATAGCCGAGAGGGCAATTGTTGAAGAATTTAGAAAACTTGCATCTATCAAGTTATTTAATGAATTATTCAAGCACAGCGAGTTGACCGACAGAGAGTGTATAGCTTTAGGTAAAGATGTAAATAGGGCTGTGCGATCAAGGATAGAGCGAGACCTTTCTATTTCACCTGTAAAATAAACAATGAAACTAATAGTTGACGCCAATGTGCTATTTTCTTTTTTCAAGAAGGACTCATTCACAAGGAATTTTATTCTTTCGCACCCGGAACTGGAATTGTTCACTCCCGTATATGTATTTGAGGAGTTGGATAAACACAAGGATGAAGTCAAATCAAAATCAGGAATAAATGATAAAATATTTGAACTTACGAAACAGGAATTGCAGATATATGTTACTGTTCTAAAACTAAATGAACTCAGGAATTTCTGGGAAGAAGCAGGGCAAGTGTCGCCAGACCCGGATGATTCACCATATTTTGCAGCAGCACTCGCCTTAAACTGTGTTTTATCCATTTGACTTTCAGTCAAAGGCTTGCCTCGTGTGACTCGGCAATGGTCAAATGACGGGAAATTGAAAGAACAAGCAAGAGTAAAGGTAATCTCAACCACTGATTTAGTGGAATTGTTTGGTGAATGATCATGATTCAACTTTCCTTATCAGTTCCTGAAGTTATCCAATCGGCATCTCCCATTTCACAGTACTGCGCCCTGTACGCGTAGCCAACAGGCGCCAATGGCTGTCCCGGTGTTATTTTTCAGGGTCTGATTCAACTGAAATTTCCGGATAATAATCAGCATCAAAATTTAAATTTAATTCATTCCGGCTGCCAAGAAGAACATTAAAAAACCATTACATAATCACCTGCCAGTGATTACCCTCGGGATCAGATAATTTTCCTTCAAAATTAATTAAGTGCGGGACTGCACTTACAGAAGTCATCAACAGAAATAATACTACAGACATCCCGAATAAAATGTTGTATTGTTTCATTTTTTCTTTTGTTTTAATTTTTAAATTTTAATTACATTTATAAGTTATATTGAGAAATAAATAAATTAAAAGATGCCAAAAATCAATGAAAATTTATGTATCGGCTGCGGTAAGTGTGTTGAAATCTGCGGATTTTTTGCACTAAAACTTGAAGATGATAAGGCGGTTTTGGATGATGAA
>MCBE01000169.1 GCA_001723845.1 Candidatus Altarchaeales archaeon WOR_SM1_SCG | reverse complement strand
AATAAAAGAAATTCATAGGAAAAGAAATAAGCACAGCGACTGCCGCAGGAATTACAAAACTCAAAAAAACCATGCCGTTTAAAACGCTGTACTCTATCTCTCTCTGTTTTTTCCTGTACTCCTTGTTTTGCTTTTTCCATTCGCAAGTATCTGTTCCGGGATCCATAATTAATTTTTAATTTATTTACTGCTCCCTTGCAATGGTTCCGAATTTATGATACGGCTTACTTGTTTTACTTTCCAGCCGCTCAAAAACAACCTGGCACAGTCGCATGCCTGAATGCAGTACAATTGAAAAGGGCGCGAGATTAACAATTTCAAGGACCTGGTGATTGTGCGAGCCGGGCTGTATATAACCGCTGGTCACATGAATGGCAACGCCCAATCGTGCAAACCTGCTTCTTCCTTCAATCCACCCCGCGATGTCAGAACTTAATTTTATTTTCTCAACCGTCTTTCCAAGCACCATGCCTCCCGGTTTAAGTTCTATTTCATCGACAATTATCTTTTCTGTGACATCTTTTGACCCCGTATTTTTTAAATCAAGAATCTTCCCGTAAAATTCTTTTTTAATAATCCGGAATTCATTGCCCAATGTTACATCAACAGAACCCGGGCTTATCTGCTCGTCCGGGACGGGTGGTTCAAATTCAATTTCGCCTGTTTTTAAACATTTTTTTATGTCTTCGTTTGAGAGTATCATTTTTGTATTTTTTATAAATTTTGATATAATTATTCGCTCATGAACGAAACCGTTGCTATTAAACATTATGATTACTGTTTATTAATTGTGATTTTATGTTTTTATTGCCGCGTCCGGGCAAGAATGTCAACTTGCTGTTCTGCGCGATGTTTTAATTCATCACACAAAACGGAGTAAATAATATATCTAAAAATTTATTTATACTTCTAATCATAATATATTAAGTAATAAACCCGGTTGTTGAAACGGTGAAGTTGTTTGCAATTTTTCCGCATTTCCTATCATTTTAACGGCTATGTGGATGCGGGATGCAGATGCCTAAAAATCGTTTTAACTTAACTCTGGTTATCCCGTAAATTAATAGTGACATTCTCGCCCGGGCGAAAAAGTGTCAATCAATATCAGGCGCAATAATTTAAAACAAAAAATGAAATGGAAAATAAAGAAGATAAAACACAATTGATATGCCCGAAATGCAGGAGCGGCAGAATTGTTTATGCCGGAACCACGGTTTCAAGTGGCGGAGCCGGGACGGGAACAACAGACCAGAGATATTTATGCAAGGATTGCGGCTATGTCGGTTCATTTGTCCTTGATGTTTCCGGGCGAGAAAAAACAGAATCAGACATTGCAATGGAGGAGGATTTAATGAAAATCAAAAAAGAACTGGGACTTTAAGAAA
>MCBE01000168.1 GCA_001723845.1 Candidatus Altarchaeales archaeon WOR_SM1_SCG | reverse complement strand
AAGAGCATAATCTATGAATTTCCCTGCTTTCATCTTTTTGAGTTTTTTATCAATTTTATTTCTCAACACCTTTTCATTCCTACTTTTTTCTGCTTTAGCCAACACCTTATTTTCTTCTTCCATATAACCGCCAATCTTGACCTCGCAGTTCTTGAAGGAAGCAAGGTAATTGAAATCAAAAACAGCAGCATAAACAAGGGAAGAGCAGCATCATACTTTATTTCAAAAAACGAGCGGGACTTTATTTTAGCGGCAGGTGATGATTGGACAGATGAGGATGTCTTTGATGTTCTCCCGGACATTGCATACTCAATTAAAGTCGGTTTGTGCCCCTCAAAAGCAAGGTTTAATGTGGGCAATGTGGGAGATGTGCGGTCATTATTAAAAGATTTAATAGAATAATAAAACAAAATAATAATAAATCCATTTTAGATATTCATCTAAATCCAAAAAGGATTTTTTATTGTCCTAAAAAATTCAAAGAATTTTAGGATATTGAGAATTTTTCAATTCTCATTATAAAACCATAATTTATAGTACAATAAAAAATGAATATGGAAACAATATTAAGTACGGACTTGTATAGGGAGATAATAACAGCATCCATAATATTCATAGGGTCTGTTATTGCCGCAAAGTTAGTATTCTTTATACTTGAAAGATATGTTACAAAAATTACGAAAAAGACCAGAAGCACGGTGGACGATGAAATACTGCAGAGTATAAAAAAACCAATATATTCTTTTGTTATATTGCTCGGGGCATACTTTGCGTTGATTTCCATAACGGTTGTAAAATCCCATTCTGCATTGATTTATAAAGCTTTTACGGTGATTGCTGTCCTCATATTTGTTTTCACTTTAACGAAGATAATTGGCGTATTTATGAAATGGTATGCAAACACAATAGCAGTTAAAACAAAAACTGATCTTGACGAACGAATCCTACCAATCATACAGAAAATTTTGAATATATTCGTTTATTTTATCGCCTTTATCATAATTTTGGATCAATTTGGGGTTGAGATAACACCTCTTATTGCAAGCCTTGGTATCGGCGGACTTGCAGTTGCACTGGCTCTGCAAAATATTTTAACCGACATCTTCGCCTCTTTTTCCATATATTTTGATAAACCTTTTGAAATCGGGGACTTTATTATTGTTGGTAACGACTTAGGAGTTGTTAAAAAAATCGGTATAAAAACTACACGATTAGAGAGTTTGTGGGGGCAGGAAATAGTTATCTCAAATACGGAATTAACTTCAACCCATCTTTCCCACGATTAGGTATTAATAATTAAACTTTTTAATATAATAAATTGAAAAATACTTGTTGAGCATATAGTTTCTTGTATTCCTGTTATAATGTGCGATTTTCATTTTTGCCAATT
>MCBE01000167.1 GCA_001723845.1 Candidatus Altarchaeales archaeon WOR_SM1_SCG | reverse complement strand
GATTGAGTATCTCGTGTCTCATTGGATATAATAGATTTTTAGCAATGTGGATAATTAGGTGTGTTTTTAATTAATTGAGGAGAGATATGTGGCAGATTAGAGACACTCTATTTTTTGAGAGGATACGTTAGTACCCCTTTTAAAAGGGCCAAATTTAAAAATCTCTTTTTTTTCTTTTAAATAGACACCCCGATATCCCATAATTCCGGGCGAACCTTCACAAGTGGCATCTACTGCCATACTTTCAATTTCAATTTCATCTAGAAGATTTATATCTAATTTATGGATAGATATTTGCTCCCTTTTCCCCCAATATTCACCTGGAGATTTTGAAAAAGCATACTCTGCTTCTTCTCTGGTTTTAAAAGACAAAAATATTGCATTAGAGAATCCCTTTACCTGATTATTGCATTCTTTCCAAGTTTCAAAAATGCCAGTTTTTCTGCCTACCCATACTACATACCATTTCCTTTTCATAATTTCTCGCAATACTATCTTATCAATATAAAGTTAATTTATCTGATTTTAATATCGTTATTAAATTTTAATCAAAAGTAAACCAAAAAAAATCATTCAAGAACATCGCAAACCCCCTTAAGCATTAAATAAATTCCGGCATACATCGGAACTGTCGCATATTTCCCTCCAGCCTCAAGACACTGCCCGTTCATCTCAAATTTAATTTTACTTTTAATCTCATCATCAATTTTAACTTTAATTTCTTCATCACCGAATGCAAGTGCATCCTTTAACGGGTCAAATTTTTCAAAATCATTAACTCTTTTTGCGATAAGTCCCGTTCCGCCGTGCAGCGTACCCGGGAGCCGTATCAGTTTTGAAGTGTCTGCGGTTACCGACTCATCGGTGTCGCCCGTGAATGAGACCTTCATTTTGTCAGTTATGCTTTTAACCAGTTTCTCTCTAAAACCCAAGAACCCCTCTACATGCCCGATTCCCTTTCTTTTAATCTGTCCTGTAATGTCTTCTTTTTTATCAAATAATCGTTTTGCGGTTTTCTCCCCGATACCTTCAATTTCTTGAAAACCTGAAACATCTGAATTTTCAATAAAATTTAGAACTTCATTTTCTATTCTTTTTTTCCACGAACTTTCTCTCGTTAAATTCAATCCTTTTGCCGTAACATAATCAACGATTTCTCTTCTCTCGCTCCTTCCTAATTCAAGAACAACCGGGTTTGAAAGATGAATGTGATACCCCTTGCTCCCGGAAAAATTTATATTTAATTCAGACAGCGAAAATGAAAAATCGTTAGTAAGAAAGTCAATCAATTTTTGCGTTTCCTGTTTTGCAGCACCCATTCCATTATAATTTAAAAATTCCATGTCAATGTCAACATCAAAAACAAGGTCTGCACCGAGCCAGTTTTTTGTATCCATCGGCTGGTTCTGCGGGAATTCG
>MCBE01000166.1 GCA_001723845.1 Candidatus Altarchaeales archaeon WOR_SM1_SCG | reverse complement strand
TAGTATGCTTTTTATTTCATACTCTGTTTTAAATTTCGGGCTGTAAACAGGGACTGCACCGCCGGTTTTATTTAAAATTTTTGCATTATTTTTAATTCTCCCTTCCCGCTTTAAATTTTTAATGAAATTTTTCAGGTATTCTTCCGGATTCCTGTAAGTACATAAGCCAATCCTTGCGTAATTGTCAACAGGAATTACCCACGAGAAAAATCCCGGGACATTAAAGTACAGTTCAACGAAATCAGGATCGCATTCAACTTTCATTTCATACTGCACACCTGCTAAAACACGGGGAACAGGGAAATTCAATTTCCTGTGCAGCCCGTATTTTACGCCTGCTGCAATAATTATTTTTCCGGGGTTAAAATTTTTATTTAATTTTTCAATGCCGTCTATCTTTTCATTAATAAATTCAACACCTGAGGAAACCGCGGACTCCAGTAAATGTTCGTCGAATTTCTGTCTGTCAATAACGCACGCCATGTCATGCCCCGCGTCAATCTCAACAACATTACCCGATTGAGAATTAATTAATGCGCCCCTGACTTTGTTTTGCACAAAATTTTTTGATAAATTTTTAATACCGATTCTCTCAAGCCCTGAAATGCTGACCAACCCCGCGCACTGCACCGGCTGTTCTCCTTTACCGTGTTCTTCAAAAAGAACGACATCGTCTTCTTTTGCGCAAGTTCTTGCCGCAATACATCCCGCGGGACCGCCGCCGATTACTGCAATCATTGTTTTAGCATAATTCTCTAACAACTTACTTCTCTAACATCTTTATTCTCTGGGGTTTTTATAACAATATTACTTTTGATTATTGTTCTTTTCATCTTGATGTGGATTATTCTATTATTTTGAATTCATTTGAGTATTTTATAACGCCCATTTCAAATCTGAATCTGTATGTTCCAACAGGTGCGTTCCTCCCACCACAATCTGTTTTATTAAGATAAATCTGTTGCCACCAAATTGTCATTATTTTATTTTTTGAATCCACCGATATAGAGTATGCATCAGATAGTTCACATGGACTAGCTAAAAGATACGTGTGCCATAGAGTATTCTCCAGTTGGTCTATGTGAACAAGTTCACCACTAATTCTAACATCCAACCCATTCCAAACATAGACATTCACAACCTCTCCTTCTTGGTACTCCAACTTATCGGTCCAAATCCTAACGGTCTTATTAACCCGGTTCTCCTCACCAACTTTAATCACAGAACCGTTCTCATAAACCAAAAAGTAATGGTAATCTTTAAATAAACAATCATCTCTGCAATTTACAGAACCATTCCAGAAAGTCAGATTCCAACCATTTTTTATTTCTTTGTAAGTTGTACCGATAAAATTCTCATGCATGTAACTTTTATCTTTGAAATCTGATATTCTTTTATGAAAATAAAACGTGATCGAGTTTTAGGATATCTTAAACAGTT
>MCBE01000165.1 GCA_001723845.1 Candidatus Altarchaeales archaeon WOR_SM1_SCG | reverse complement strand
TTACTTCGGAGCTTTCACCCATCCAGTCACCTGAATGGATGTCCGATATAACTACACAGGTAAATAGCCAATTCCTGTGGCTGGACTTTCACCAGCAAGTCTCATTATGTTACTGGCTGCACGATATGTTAAGTTATACGACGTTGCGTTTAAACCATTTACGCGCTCACAGGTGTTGCCATTACTTGCGCCTTTTCCTTTTCAACAAACCTCGCTACATTTTGAATAAATGTCGCTGTCCGGGTGTTAAAATATTCCTCGCCACACCTCTCGCATACCTCTGCTTCCACATCCTGCACCACAACACCGTTTATCTCAATATTGATTTTCTTCCTTACAACGTTTCCTTTACAACTATAACATGTTTTCATTTTCTCTGTTTAAAGTTATCTTCCCATTCATCTTCAGAAGGGATATACACGGTGATTATTATCAAATCACCTTCGTGTGGAGCACAAACTACATGCACTGGAGTAACATCAACCCACGTCAACAGCAGACAACTCTTGCCCCGCGGATCATCTGGGTAGTCTTCAATCAACTCAAACCCATCTTTAAGGGCATCTTCGATTTGCTTTGCTGTTAAACCATCATTATACTCCTCCTTTAGTGCATGAAATGTATGCTTTACTGAATGTAAACATCGCTTGATATCATCAGTTATCATGATATTATAATCTTAGAATTTTATAAAAATAAAAATCACAAATGAATTTCCAAATGTTATGCCATAATTTTGCATTCTTCAATAAGCAATGTCGTATAACTCGGTTATATCCGCAGTACTGCGCATAACCCTCTGATTTTGGGTGAAGATCCGCATTGCGAATATCACCCCGATTTTGCCATGAAAACCGCAATATTGCATATATCCACTCTTTGGACGACTGCCTACGAAATTTCCACCCTTCTCCTGTTTCAATTATTTTTTGAACCGGAATATAATTTATATTTTGATTTAAAGTTATTAAATAAATTTCATAAAATTTTTATGCACATTTGATGATTCTTACTTATTAACGAAAATCAAATTAAAAATATATTTTCAATTCCATTAAAATATCACATCAGCACTCATAAGCGTCATCACAGCTTAAAAGCTCAGCGTAGTGCATGCTCATCATCGTGATAATTTATGATTCCGCATTTATTATTTCATTTAATTCGTCATATTTCCTGTACCCCTCGTACTTATGGTCGTTGATTATCATTGCAGGAACAGAGGTTATGTTATGTTTTTCCCTGATTAGATTAACCACCGGGCTTTGCGCGTTAACATCAAAGGAGTATATTGCAACCCCTGCAGGATTATCTTCCCATATCCTGTCCAGCACTTTTCCCTGGTCTGTTCTCGGGTCATAGTCCTCGCCGTTTGAGTAAAAATAATATATAATAATTTTACTTATATTGCATTTGTCTTTAATCTGCTTCAAAAGCAGCG
>MCBE01000164.1 GCA_001723845.1 Candidatus Altarchaeales archaeon WOR_SM1_SCG | reverse complement strand
TTTATCCCCTATCTCTTTCATAATCTTCAGGGAACTCTCATGGTATTCCACCGCTTTCCTGAAATCACCTAAACCCTGATAAGCAACACCTAAATTTGTGTAACATGCTGATTCCCCTGTTCTGTCGTTTTTTTCAATGAAATATTTTAGCGCATGCTCCCATGATGCTATTGACAATCTGAAATATGAAAAGTTATATAATCTGATTCCCATATCAAAAATAAAACTCGCCTTCTCATTTTCTGGAACCTGTGCATTTTTTAATAAATTTTCAATTGCATCAATAAACCTCTGCGGGTTGTCCTCATGCTCCTGCGCTAATTGCAGGATTAGTTTTGTTGTCTCGTCCATTATTATTTTATTACTTTTGATTAAATTTCAATATATGTGGTTGTTTGTTTAATTTCATATTTTTTGAACCATAAGTTTAGATATATATCCCTCAATATCTTCCTTTTCCTTTTCACTCAAATCCCCAGAGATTATTTTGTCAGCAGTTTTGAGCATTTTCCTGCCTGATGGGAAATTCTCAATTCCTATTTCCTTTATTAATTTTTTCGCTTCCCAAGATTCTTTCTTTGCTCTATTTTTGTCTTTATCAATAACAAGCAAGCCCATATTCAAACGGGTTGCAATTTCACCGTATTTATCACCAATGTCTTTATAAATCCCAAGAGATTTCTTATAAGATTCAATTGCTTTATTGAAATCTCCTAAGCTATTGTAATCAATACCTAAAACCTGATAACATTTAGATTCACCTGATTTATCGCCGATTTCTTTACTAATCTCCAGGGACTTCTCATGAAATTCAATTGCTTTATTAATATCCCCTAAAGTATTATAAGACATGCCTAAATTTATATAACAATCGGACTCTCCCGCTTTATCACCAATGTCCTTCTTAATTTTCAGGGACTTCTCATAGAATTCAATCGCTTTATTGAAATCTCCCAAATTTTGATAAGAGTTGCCTAAACCAATATAATTTGAAGATTCCACTGATTTATAACCAATATCTTTTGCAATCTCAAGAGACCTCTCATGAAATTCAATCGCTTTATTGAAATCTCCCAGATTATCATAAGCATTGCCCAAATTTGCATAACATTTTGATTCTCCTGCCCGGTCACCAATATCTTTTGAAATCTTTAGGGATTTCTCATGAAATTCAATCGCTTTATTGAAATCTCCCAGATTGGAATAATCATTGCCTAAATTCATATAAACTACAGATTCCCCTGCCCGGTCACCAATTTCTTTATAAATTTTTAGAGATTTTTCATGATATGCAACTGCTTTTCTGAAATTTCCTAAACTAAAGTATGCTGTGCCTAAATTTCCATAACATGAAGATGCTCCGGATTTATCACCAATGTCATTGTCAATTTCAAGTGATTTCTCATATAGTTCAATTGCTTTCTTGAAATCCCCTAAACTAAGATAAACAGAACCTAAATTTCCATAACATTTAGATTCTCCTGCCATATCTCCCCTGCTTTTAGCAATTTCCAGATATTTTTTATTATATTTTATTGCTTTCTTGAAATCTCCTAAACTAAAATAAACAGCACCTAAATTTCCATAGGACGCGGATTCTCCTGCCTTATCACCAATTTCTTTATAAATCTTTAGAGATTTCTCATGATACATAACTGCTTTCTTGAAACCCCCTAAACCATAATAACCAATACCCCATCCTTGATAACATTTAGATTCCTCCATCTTGTTACCAATACTTTTATTAATTTCCAGAGATTTCTCATAAAATTCAATCGATTTTTTGAAATCCCCTAAACTATGGTAAACATTACCTATATTTCCATAACATGCAGATTCCAACACTTTGTTTTTATTTTGAATAAAATACCCAATCGCATGTTCCCATGATGCCAATGCTAATCTGAAATACGAATTATTGAATAACCTGATTCCAACATCTAAAAATAAATCTCCTTTCTTGTTTTCCGGAACCGAAAATGAAATTTCCATTAACTCAATAAATTCATCCGGGTTATCTTTATAAATCTCTGCTGATTGTAAAATAATTTTGGTTGTTTCGTCCATTTTAAATTTTAATATTTTATTTTAAATTTAAAACCCAGATCAGACCTACAATTTCAATAATCTGCTGCCGTGAATAACTGTGATTACTTCCAAATGATCTTCCTTGATCTGGTAGATAATTCTGTATCCTTTATAGATTAACTCTCTGACTTTCGGATCATCTGATCCCGGGACTCTCCTGCCGATTTCCGGAAACACTTCAAGATGCTCAGCCATTTCCGAGTCATACGAGGAAATATCGCGAACAGGGTGAAGCATATTTCAAAAATGCGATCATTGAATATTTTGGCATAGTAAGAAGAATCCTGAGCGATAAATTCACATATTTCTTTTAGGTCTTCAATTGAGTCCTTTGACCACCTTACCTTCACTTTAACCATTCTTTCATTATTTCCTTTGCTTCTTCATGTGTATAAAATTGCCCGGTTTCCAGTTGTTTTTGTCCCTTCAATATCTTTTGTTTCACATATAATTGTTCCATTATATCCTCTACTCCGGAATTTTCAGGCATACTTTTTACAAGCGATATCACATTTTCTTTTACTGTTTGCATTTTTTAAAGGTTCATTAATATTATTATTTTACTTTTGAAACATAAAAATCAATCTAATCTATTGCTTCATTTCAACTTAACAAAATCATTATCAAAATTCCCGCTAAACTAATGAAACACGAAGGTTTCGGTATTTTATTGAAATTACGGGGTAATCTTAAATTCTGAATTTATTTTTCATTTTGCACCTCTTTTTGTTTTTAATTTTATTTATCATTCGCCCTCCAATTTCCTCAACATTTTTTTAACCGCATTTTTCGGGCAGAACACGGTTTTCTTGTCATTCACAAACATCCCGAAGCCGTCCATCTCCATTATGTCAAAATGATTCTTTACAGTTCTCGGGTCCATCTCAAGTTTCTTTGAGAATTCGTTTAAATCAACGCTTAATGCCCCCCGTGCAATTTCATCCGTAATTGCGTTCTTGATTCTTATGTGGTCTTGTGTGTAGGACATTTTTAAATTAATATAAGTATCATTTGAATTTAATAATTAATAAGGATTCAAGATAAAAAAATCAAAAAAATTTTCATTTCACTTCCGTTCAAAGATTTATTCGTATAACTCATAAATGCGAGACAAAATTTTGTCCCGTTTGCGAGTCATACGAGCAAATATCGCGAATGAAATGAAGCATATAATATAGTTTATATTACGATGAAAACTGCAAAAAATCTAAAAGAGCCGGTAATTGTGCTTTTGCTCTTGTTTGCCGCGGCTCTCTTCAGCGGGTGCATTGGCGAGGAGCCGGAATCTTTTGATAAAAATGAAATTGAAATTGAAATCCAGTTCGCTCTTGATGAGCAGTGCGATGCTATTAAAAATAAAGATATTGATGCGCTTATGGAGACCTTTAATAAAAATCTTTCGGAAAATTACGATAAAATGAAAACGGGCTGGGAAATGGCTTTTTCAGATGTCAATGTTACGGGATGCGAAATGATTATAAAAAATTTAGAGATAAGCGACGGCATTGCAGCGGTTGAACTCCGGGGAACAATGACCTCTGTTTCATTATCAGCTGGTATTTCAAAAACAGAAAATTTTACCGAGAACAACAGGTTCGTAAAAACAGGGGGTGAGTGGAAGCAGGTATATTGATATAAAAATTACAAAATCAAAAAAATTTTCATTTCATTATCATTCAAAGATTTTGAATTAAAAATTCAAAATGCGAGGCAAAATTTTGTCTCGTAATATAGTTTATATTACGATGAAAAACAACAAAATTATTCAAACGAAAACCGGAATCTGCATAGACGACTTTTTAGCGTATGGAATCAGGGGTGAAAAATATGGGGTTGCGTTGATTGTAAACCCTGAACCATGTGAAACCGCAGCGGTATTTACCAAGAACACTGCAAAGGCAGCACCTGTTTTGCTTGATATTGAAAAATTAAAAAAAGGGGGCAAATTCCGGGCGATAATTGCAAATTCAGGGAATGCGAACTGCTGCACAAGGACAGGAATTTCTGATGCAGAGAAAATGTGCGAGATTGCATCTGAAAAATTAAGAGAAATAAATTTAAATATAAATTCGGATGAAATTCTCGTATCATCAACAGGCATTATAGGAAGGAAACTTGATGTTTCCGAAATTGAAAAATTAATTAATAAAATTAAAATTAACAAGGAAAATTATAAATCAAATTCAAATAGTTTGGATGCGGCAAAGGCAATAATGACAACTGATACCGTTCCAAAGGAAATTTCAATCGTGCATGAGGGAATTAAAATCGGCGGGATATTAAAGGGCGTCGGGATGATTGCTCCGGACATGGCAACAATGCTTTGCTTTCTTGTAAGCAACGCGGACTTTGAAAAAGAAGAACTGCAAGATGCCTTAAAAAAAGCAGTAAACGATTCGTTTAACATGCTTGTGATAGATGACATGAGTACAAATGATACCGTAATTTTAATGTCAAACAGGAAATTTAAATGCAGTTACGGCGACTTCTGCCATGCACTGAATTACGCGTGTGTTGAACTTACAAAAAAAATGGCACGAGACGGTGAAGGTGCAACAAAGTTTCTTGAAGTTGAAGTTTCGGGAGCAAAGACAAAAGACGATGCAAGAAAAGGAGCAAGAGCAGTTATTTCATCGTATCTTGTAAAATCGGCAATGTTTGGCGAGAACCCGAACTGGGGGAGAATTGCAGGGGCTCTGGGAACCGTAATTGAATTTGATTTTCAAAAAACAGATGTTATATTTGAATCGGGTGAAAAGTCGTATTGCGTGGTTGAGAAAGGCGAAGTTAAGGATCTTGCGCCCGCGGCTGAGATTTTGAAAAACCGGGAGATTAAAGTGATTGTTAATTTAAATTCGGGAGACAAGAAGGCGACTGCTTACGGGTGTGATTTGAGTTACGGGTATGTTAAGATAAATGCCGAATATAATTGAAATTTTTGAAATTTTTGAAATTATAAAATTGAAATTTTTGAATCCCGAAACATATTAATTCTGAAACAAAATTAATAACAACAATGAAAGAAAACATTCAAAAAATCAGGGAACTTAAACAAATGGGCTTTCCTGATAAGCAAATCGGAAATGAGTCCGAAATAAGAAAATTGCGAAAAGAGCATGGCATAACCGCTACCTTTAAGATGGTTGACACCTGCGCTGCTGAGTTTGCCGCAAGCACACCGTATTATTATTCAACCTACGAGCATGAGGATGAAGTTTCTGTTTCGGGCAAAAAGAAAGTCATAATTCTCGGTGCGGGTCCTATTCGGATAGGACAGGGAATTGAATTTGACTACTGCACCGTGCATGCGGTATTTGCCTTAAGGGAGATGGGAATTGAAACAATTATTATTAATTCCAATCCCGAAACGGTTTCAACGGATTTTGATATTTCTGACAAGCTTTACTTTGAGCCAATCACGCTTGAAGATGTTTTAAATGTCTGCGAAAAGGAAAATAAAGATAATAATTTATTAGGTGTTATGATCCAGTTCGGGGGACAGACCGCGATAAATTTGTGCAACGCACTGCACGAAAATAATATTAAAATTTTAGGCACATCACCTGATGCGACAGACAACGCCGAAAACAGGGATAAATTCGGGAAAATTTTAAATAAATTAGAAATGCCTTCCGCCCCGTGGGGAACGGGATATAATTTCGGCGAAGTAAAGGATGCCGCCGAAAGAATCGGCTACCCCGTTCTTGTGAGACCCAGTTATGTTCTTGGCGGGAGAGCCATGGAAATCGTTCACAATGAAATACAACTTGAAAATTATATGCAGGAAGCGGTGAAGGTTTCACCCAATCACCCGATACTTGTTGATAAATTCTTGCAGGACGCAATTGAAGTTGATGTTGACGCCGTGTGCGACGGATGTGATGTTTTGATTGGTGCAATAATGGAGCATATAGAAGAGGCGGGGGTGCATTCGGGGGACTCTGCCTGCGTTATTCCCCCGCAGACGCTTTCAAAGGAAATTACAGATAAAATTATTGAATATACTAAAAGATTAGCACTTGAACTGAAGATAAAGGGTTTATTGAATATACAATTTGCAGTACGCGACAATATTATCTATACTCTTGAAGCAAATCCGCGCTCCTCAAGAACGGTTCCTTTTGTAAGTAAAGCCACAGGGGTTCCGATTGCAAAATTAGCTGCAAAGGTTATGGTGGGCGAGAAATTAAAAGACATTACCGATACATTCTACCCGATGGAAAAGATAGAACATGTTGCCGTAAAGGAAGTTGTGTTTCCCTTCATTAAATTTAAAAATGTTGACACTGCATTAGGTCCCGAAATGAAATCAACGGGTGAAGTTATGGGAATAGCAGACGACTTTGCAACCGCTTACTATAAATCACAATTAGCGGGGGGAAACAAACTGCCAACCAAAGGCAGGGTCTTTATTTCAGTAAAAGAAGAGGACAGGTGGAAAATCATTGAAATCGCTAAAAAATTCCGTGAGATGGGATTTAAAATCACGGCAACACACGGGACATCCCTGGAACTCACGGAAAATGGAATAGAAAACGAGATGATATATAAAATCAGCAGCGGAACGCCGAATGTCCTGGACTTAATGAGAAACAGGGAAGTTGACCTGGTTATAAACATACCGAGAGTAGGGAGAAACCCGAGAAAAGACGGGTACAAGATGAGGCGAGGAGCGGTGGAACTGGACATGCCCTACATAACAACAACCGCGGGAGCAAGGGCTGCTGTTGATGCGATAGAAAAGGTGAGGGACAAAGAATTAGAGGTTAAATCAATGAATGAATATTTTAAAAAAATTTAAATAAAATTTAATATTTATTTTTTGAATTCTATTTTAATTTTAGAAAATGCAAAATAACACACAAAACATAAATCATGCTCTTGTAGCGAAAGCCCATACATCAATGTATTTGATGCATAAATTCTGGGCAAGAAAGCCGCACAATGTCGTCAGTGAATATATCAAACATTACAGCAAAGAAGGAGATGTTGTGCTTGACCCGTTTTCCGGTTCCGGGGTTACGGTAATTGAAGCGATTAAATCGGGGAGAAAAGCCGTGGGGATAGATTTGAATCCGGTTTCTATTTTTATTACAAGAAATACAGCTGCACCATACAACTTAAAGAAGTTGAAGGACGCTTTTTTAAAAATAGAGAAGAATGTAAAGGATGAGATTAATGGGTTGTATGAGACCGGATGTGAGGTGTGCGGGGAAAAAGGATTGATTATATGTGTTCATTTCCATGATTCCAAGCCGATTAAAATTATGTATCAATGTAAACATTGTAAGTCAAAGACAGGTAAAAACCCAGATAAGGATGACCTTGAACTCATAAGGAAAATTGAGGAGAGGGATATTTCATTTTGGTATCCTACAAAAAAACTTAAATACAACCATCACGAGTTCAAAGAAGGCACCCATGACCCAGATATTGATTCAGTTGATAAATTATTCACTAAAAGAAATTTGCTGGCATTATCAATCATATACAACCAGATTGAAAATTTAAATAATAAAAAAATTAAAGAAATAATGAAATTTGCGTTCACATCCATGGTTCATCTGGCAAGTAAACTAACTCCTGTGCGCCCGACAAGACAATATAGTTCATTCTGGCCATTGCATAGATACTGGATTCCCCCCATATATATGGAATCCAATGTCTGGATGCTTTTTGAAAGCGCAGTAAATGGAAAACAGGGAGTTATCAAAGGGAAGACAGAAGCAAATGATTTAATAAAGGAATTTAAAGAGGCAAAGGAATTCGGCGACTTAAAAGACGGTGCAAACATCCTGATTAGAGAACAAAACGCACTGGAATTAACAGACATTATTCCAAAAGACAGTGTTGATTACATATTTACAGACCCTCCTTACGGGGGAGCTGTCCAG
Source organism: Candidatus Altarchaeales archaeon WOR_SM1_SCG (assembly GCA_001723845.1). Taxonomy (GTDB): domain Archaea; phylum Altiarchaeota; class Altiarchaeia; order IMC4; family WOR-SM1-SCG; genus WOR-SM1-SCG. Next base: position 15,399 of record MCBE01000164.1, on the reverse strand, counting down.
TACTTTGAACTAAGCACCCTGTGGGCTTCGTGGCTTAAAAAAGACATTAACTATAATGAAGAAATCACCGTGAACAAGCAGCAGGAAAAGGACTTTGAGTTTTATCACAAAATGCTCAAAAGCGCGTTCAGGGAAATGTACCTGGTTTTAAAGCCAGGGAAATATTTAACCGTGACCTTCCACAGTACCGACATAAAGACATGGAACTCAATTATAAAGGCGGTTGTAATGTCAGGATTTGACCTTGAAAAAATAATTTACCAGCCGCCTGCAAGAGCATCTGCCAAAGGGCTTCTCCAGCCGTACGGTTCTGCTGTAGGCGATTATTACATCAGGTTCAGGAAACCGGAGCCCTTCAGCGGAAAATTAGACGCAGAGAAACAGATGGATATGGAAAGCTATGAAAGAGAGGTCGTCTGGGCGGGAAAAGGTATTATAGAAACGCGCGGTGAGCCGACAATGTACCAGCACATATTGAACGGGATTATGGTTGAATTAAAAGGCGGAAGATATGTACCTGTCGGCGCTAAAAATATTGAGGATATTCTTAAAGAACATCTTGGGGAAGAATTTGAGTTAATTGAAATCAAAAATGAGAAAGGCGTAGTCATTGGTAAAAAATGGTGGTTAAAAGGCAGGGATTTCTCTAATTTCACGACTCGCGCATTAGCCGACAGAGTTGAAGGTGCAGTTGTAACTGTTCTTGATAAAAAAGTAAAGGCGTCTTTTGACGACATTCTTCAATCAATCTTTATAGATTTCCCGAATGCCCTTACCCCCGACATGCAGGACATCAAAAAAATACTTGGCGAATATGCTAAAAAAACACCTGACGGAAAATGGATGCTTAAAGCGGGGCTGTCAGAGAAAGAGAGGGTAAGCAGGCATACGGAAATGATATACATTTTAGCAACACTCGGTAAGAAAGCTGGCTTTGATATCTGGATTGGCTCAAGAGAGCAGGGTGAGATATACGATAAAAAACCGCTTAAGGTTCTGTGCGACGACATAAGATGCTTTAAAAATGTCCCGCAGGAAGAAATCGCTCTCGGCAGGGTAAAGCAAATTGATGTTATGTGGCTTGAAAACCACCAGATAAAATATGAATTTGAAGTGGAAAACACAACCGGAATTTCAGAAGCAATAATAAGGGGATCAAACATACCTGAAAGCCCGTACATAAAGAGGTTCATAATAATACCTGAGGAAAGAGAGAATTTCCTGTTCAAAAAATTACAGGAGCCGGTGCTTAAAGAAACAATTAAAAAAATTAAATGGGATTTTATAAGATTCCATGACCTTGAATCGGTATTTAAAAACACTAAAACTAAAAAGACATTTGATCCCGTTGAATTAAATAGGGTTGCAAGAATGCCGAGGTTTAAAAATGATATTCAAAAGAATTTATTGGATTATTGATGATATTATAAATTTCTTTAAAATTTTAAATTCAGTAAAATTTAATTATTAATAACAATTAACGCCGAAGTAGCTCAGATTGGTTAGAGCGCTAGACTCATAAGCTTGTGCGGTCAAGTTTTTCGCCGCACTATTAAATTAGCGCATCGCAACAGTGGCTGGGACATCTAGAAGTCGCGAGTTCAAGTCTCGCCTTCGGCAACCGGTTTAATGTTTAATGCCGGCGTTGAAATTCGGCAACATAATTATTATTCAATGCCGACTTTATTTATTAAGGTTGAATGTAAATATATAATTGTGTGCGTCTCCCCTGTCCTGAATCCTGTTAAAAAACAGGAAAATGGAAACCAACATTGATATTTACGACCGGAAAAAGACAAACAAGAACATATTAAAACGCTTGAAGAATGCGGATATTTGCCAAAGAAATAAGGACTTAATTTTAAATTTTGTGGAGCATAAGAAACTCTATGATAATATTGGTATCGGCAGGCAGACAAAATATATGGTAAAATTGCGGATTCTTGCAGAGCATCTTAAAAAGCCGTTTGATAAAGCGACAAAAACCGATATAGAGGAACTTTTAAAAACTATATATGAGAAAAAAGTTAAGCGGGGCGGGGTTATGGCTGAACTTACAACCTCCGGGAGGGCGGATTATGCCCTCATGCTTAAATTATTTATGGTGTTTGTGAAAGGAGAGGAGCATCCGGAGGAGAGTGATTGGATTAAGCCCCCGAGAGTTAAGAAAAAAAGATTATCTGCTTCTGAAATCATAACCTGGGATGATGTTGTTATGCTTTCCACTCATGCTATGAATGCCAGGGACAAAGCATTTGTGCAGGTTCTATGGGACAGCGGCTGCAGGATTGAAGAACTATGCACCTTATTAATAAAGGATATTGAATTTTCAAATAAGGGGGAAGCTTTGTATTTGAACATAAGAAAAAGCAAGACAGAAGAAAGAGCGCCGGTTATAATCTGGAGCGCACCTGCATTGATTTATTGGCTGGAAAATCACCCGTTGAGAAGCGACAAAAACGCCCCGTTATGGTGCCAATTGAAAAAACCATTTAAACCGTTAAATTACGCTGCGGCAAGAAAAACATTAATTGATTTAAAAAGGAGAAGTGGGTTTGATAAACCCATCAACCCACACCAATTCCGCAAGAGTTCCGCTACATATTACGCCGGATTCATGGGAGACCAGGACACAAAGGTAAGGTTTGGGTGGGTATCTGACAGCAGCCAACTTGCTACATACATACACCGGCAGGAGGATGACGCAAATAATAAGGTATTGGAAAGGGAAGGTTTATTAGCCATCCATGAAAAGAAAGATAATAATAACTTTAAGCCAATTATATGTCCGTTCTGTAAACAAAAAAACCCGGCGGGAGCGGAAATTTGTGTATTGTGCCGGCGCCCCCTGGATGTGAAAAAACAATACGGAGTAACAATGGAGGATATTATCCTGAAAGAGAAATTGGAAGCAACCTTAAAAGACCTTATAACAAGCCCTAAATTTTTAAACATGATTACGGCTTCAATGAAAAAGCAGGAACAACCACAATGCGCCACCGTTGAATCGGCTTAAATACTATTTAACTCAAATAATAACCGAGCATATCGGTTTAAAAAGCAAGATAAAGAAGTTTAAAAAATGGCAGCAAAACCCGATTTTATCCGGATCAGGAAATACAATGACGATTTAACCGATTACCAGGTTAGTTTTGGCAAAGAGCGGGAGCGCCCGGCGCATTATAAGGTAACGAAGTATAAAAAGACAGAAGTGGTTGAAATCATAGAATTAGAGAAAATCTAAAATCTAAAGGTTACTTTATTCAGGAGTCCTGATGCCGTTAAAAGTTACTTTAAAGCCCTGCAAGAGCGAATGCTTAAAGGCACTTTAAGAAAATCCAATTATTTTTCAGCAATTCGCTCCAATATTTCAGTGTGTTTTACAAGAATATCTTTCATATCCTGCAGCACAGCAGTATCTTTTTTTATGCCGTGTAATAAAACAGTATCTTCTTTTACGGAGTTTACCTTCTCTCCAACACCTTTTACCTTCTCCCCGACATCTTTTACCTTCTCCCCGACATCTTTTACCTTCTCTCCAACATCCTTTACTTTCAACCCGACATCTTTTATTGCATTAACTCCTTTGTCAAGTTTCCTGTAAGTATCCTCTTTAGTATCCGTTTTAACACGCCCGAAAATACCGGGAATAGGAAAAGCGGGATCAACAACATCATGTTTGAGGATATTCTCAACGAAAATGTCTTTTTCACGCAAGGTTATAACATCAACAAAGTCATCAATTTTATCCCCGGCGCCCTCACAAACCAGTTGAACAGAGCCATCCGGAGAATTAAACACATAACCCCCCAGGTGCCTGGCTCTTGCTTTATCCTCAATAAAGCCCCGATAGCCTGCATTCTGCACTTTTCCTTTAATAGTTAATGCGCATCTCATGTTATAATATAGAATTCAATCTTTAAATTTAATGTAAATCTTTAAGATGTTTTGATTTCAGTAACAACGCCATATCCACTAATTACCTGTTAAGAATGTAATTTTGAAATTCCTTGCTACTGATTCAAGTATTTATACTTTTTTTACAATAATCTCATAATCTTTTTTCTTGGGTATTTTATACTTAGACAACTGATCTAAAATTTCATCTCTTATTACTGAATTCTCTCGTTTTGTGGGATTTATTATAAGACCAACTAATTTTTTACATGGATGAGGGTAGTATGTCGTGAATTGACGGTATAAACTATCAAAAACCTGCTTATTTCCTTTATAAAGTTTGAGTTCAATACCAATGTCATTATTTATTAATATGTCTATTACTCCTGTAGCACCTATTTTTTGATAACCTGTTTTATATCTTCCGAGCCCTAATCTTAACGCTTGGACTAAATCATGTTCATAATCCCTTTCCTTCTTTTTTTCGTAAGATATAAAACTCACCTTTTTATCATCTTTTAAAAATTCTACAATTGCCTTGAAATCTTTTTCTAATTTTGATATTTTAGGTGCTTTCTCGGTTTTGATTTTCTTTGGTGTTGTTACCTTCTTGCTTGTTGCTTTCTTTGGTGTTGTTACCTTCTTGCTTGTTGCTTTCTTTGGTGTTGTTACCTTCTTGCTTGTTGCTTTCTTTGGTGTTGTTACCTTCTTGCTTGCAGTTTTCTTATGTGTTGTTTTCTTAGTTGTTACTCCTTTCTTGGTTGTGGGTTTTTTTGTTTTTGTTTTGTCCATTTTAGATTTTTTATTTAAAAGTTTATAAATTTTGTTTCTAAACTTCAATAGTTATTATAAATAGGTATTTTTTTAAGTTATTTATAACCTTCAGAAACTTCAGAAACTTCAGTGTTTTATCTTATTTATTTATTATTCAGTTTGTGTTTGTTAAGGTTAGGGATAATATGTTATTCAGAAACCTCAGAAACCTCAGAAACCTCAGATTCTATTTTTCTATAAGGGTTCAGTAAATCGTTTTTTGTTTTTTGTATTTTCGGTTTTTTATCAAGCCGGGATTTTCTTTAGTTCAGAAACCTCAGTAGGATTCATTATTGCTGGAAATTTCCCGCACCAGATAAAATTGACATTTTTTGACACTTTTGATATTTGTCAAATTATGGGCTTCCAGCAGGTTTAATTATACGCTTTTATTTAATATCCTATACCAATTTTAAAACATTAAAAACTATCATATAATGTTACAAAACATTAAAAACTATTATATAATGTTAAAAATTAATTAAAAACTATCATATAATGTTACAAAACATTAAAAACTATTATATAATGTTAAAAATTAATTAAAAACTATCATATAATGTTATAAAACATTAAAAACTATTATATAATATATGTAATGCTTATATACTAATAACTAACTAATAACTAACTGATAACTAACTAATCACTAATTAATATATCAAAAATAAATATGCTAAGCCCAGATTTTTACTAACATATAATTATATATGTTACTTCTAATTATATGTGTTACTTCTAATTATATCATATATTTATAATTATATATGATATGCTAAGCCCAGATTTAAAAAAAACCACTTTTTCTGTAAATTCGCACAAAAACGGAATTTTCAAAACTTTTATAAAAATCGTTATGCTAAACGCTTTTATTTTGTATTTTATGGTGGAAATGACAATATTATTAACAATCGTGAATAATTTATTATAACTTTAGAATTTTTAAATTAATTTTTTTCACAATTATAATTATGTCTTGTTCGCCGACTTTTAAAGGGTAATTCTTAATAATAATATAACACAAAAAAAACATATAAAAACTTATAAAAAAACAAAAAAAAATAAAATGGCTTTAACATTATCAGAGTATGCTGAGAAAATCCATGCCAAATATCATACCGCCTATGAACATTTTAAAAAAGGATATGTTCAGGGTATCCAACTCCAGAGCGGCAGAATCCTGATAACCGATGATATTAACGAATTGAATGAATTAAAAGCAATCAATAAAATTCAATAAAATGACTAAAATGGCAAAAAACGGAGAATCACATGCTAAAACTATTGAAGATTGGAAGGTTATACTCAATAAGCGACCGCAGGTTCTGGAGATTTTATCACCCCCCTATAAGGAAATCGTTACAGCACTATTTCAGAATCAAACAAATAATCCAATAAAATAAAAATAACGGGTTCGGGGTAGGGGAGCGCACACTCACACCTACCTGAACCCGGACACCCTTAAAATGTCAATATTAATTAGAAATAAGAATTTAAGTTTATTATTAGAAGGAACGGATGCGAACTCCCAATTTAAATGGATCAGCCAATTATATGCTATAAGCCCGACCATAGACGGTAAGCCATTCCGGGTTGCTAAACGGGACAAAACCGGCAAGCCCATAATTCAAGAGATTTCTAAAAATGTGACAATTCACTATTTTCCGGTTTCAGATGTGGATTTACCTCACAGCGTGGCGGTATTTGAATTTGACGGGGATGATAAAGAAAAAAATTATGAAAATTCTGCCAAAATAGAGACCTTTTTAAAAGATAACAAATTAAATTATTTTAAGCATGAATACAGTGGCAGAAGTCCGCATTTATGGGTATTTTTAAAGGTTTCTAAAAATTTGATTAAATCAACGGATTACTTTCGGATCCGGGAGATTTTCGCAAAATGGATTCTCTTGGAAACCAATACCGACATCAAAAAAACGGGCTTTGATATGGGAAATATAACAGCAAAACGGCACCTTATACGAGCACCAACAGGGAAAATCCCTGAAAAAATTGAGTTCGCAAAACTTTCGGACGCAAAATTAAAATCCATATTTTCAGAGGTTAGGGATGCCAAAAAACCGGAAAAACCAAAAAAACCAACAGGCGAACGAGGGGCTAACATTTTGGAGGAATTAATCAATGATAATTCAAAACCCGGCAAAACGGTTAATATGAGCGGGCTGCTCCCGGGTAATGTTTTTTATCATACTATTTTTATCAGTAACGGAGCGGGGTTTAAGACCTGCATCATCACAAGCGATGGCGAGGCGTATGAGGTTTTTAACAAAAAAGAAGAAATATTAAACGAAAATCCCCGGGAAAAAGTCCCGCCATATTATGATTATGATTATTTCACTTTTAAAGGGGACGAGTTCCGGTTTCCAGAGAAATTGTTTTTTACCGATAAATACAAAATCACGATGATCTCCCGGAATTGTTTGAAATTGATTAAAAACAAAGCGACAGGCAAAGAAATTTATGAAAAATTAACCGGCAAAATCAAGGAGTTTTACGATCACTATGAACCAAACGAGTATCCAGTTATCTCGGCTTTTGTGATTTCCTCTTATATCCTGCACCTTTTGGGCGTTGCTTTTTATTATATACTCACCGGAAAACACAGCACCGGTAAAACAACCCTTCAAAAATTAATATCCAAACTTCAATTCATGGGTAAGTTCGCCGGTAAGTCATCTGTGGCGGTGATGGTTCGGCAAACCCATTTTTTAGGCAGTAATCAAAACTTGGATGAGTTCTCAAAGTTAGGCAAAGATGAACAAACAGAGTTTTATTCCTGGGCAAATTCGGGCTTTTCAGAGGGTGGAACACGCGAAACGGTAAACATGAATAAACAGGAACTCAGGGAACAAATCCAAATTTATAATACATTCTCACTTAAATCATTTTCTGCTAACCATCTAAATTTTTTCCCGGAGGATTTTTTGAGCAGATGCTATGTCAATATTTCAATACAATCAAACCGGCGAACCCGAGACATCAATAACCTGACGGAAGAGGATGGCCGGGATTTCCAGGAAATAGTGGATGGTCTTTTTGCTTATTGTTTACAGAATTATCAGGGAATTATTGATGACATTAATTCTGTCAAAGAGGAACTTGAGGCGGCGGGGGTTTACGGGCGCAAAAATGAGATACACCGGACAATATTAGGAATAACCCGGCATTTCAATCCCAAAAATTATTTATCCCTAAAAAATTTCTTGAACTCAAGAGATGAAATTGAACAAAAACAAGAGGGAGAGCAAGGCATAGATTTTTTAATATTAAAATGTTTTACGGCATCCATAGGCGCAAACCCGGTGGTTGAGTTTAGCAACGGGGAACTTCTTAACTACCTATATAGCGAAATGAATATAACGGAGAATTCAAAATATAAGCCAAACGCCAGAACAATCGGGCGGGCTGTCCGGCGGATTGGTTTGATAAGAAATGCCGGTGATGTGCGGCGGGGAACAAAAACGGGCGGAATGGTTTATATAATAAACAAAGAAAATCTAAAAGATGTTTTAATTAGGGAAAATTACACGGATTTATTAAAACACATTGAAACTTCAGTAGAAACTTCAGTAACCTCAGTAAAAGAAAAAAATCCAGAAAAAAAAATAAATATGCTGGAAGGGGATAAAACAGTTTCTGAAGTAACTGAAGTTTCTGAACATAAATATAAGGGTGGGGTAGATAAGATATATACTATTGAAAAAATAGTTAAATCTTTGTGTGAACAAAATAAAACAGAAAGATTGGCGGATTATTCCGATATTGTTGAATATGCAGCTGAAAGAAAAATATTAGAGCCGGAAACCAGGGACTTATTGAACCACATGACCAATAAAGGAATATTGTTTGAGCCGCTGAGCGACAACCGATTCAAATTGGCATAATTAATCAAATAAAAATTAAAAATCTAAAAACCCAACAATGGCAATACCGACATCATACAGGTACTTAAATCCGAGGCAGGGTATTTTAAAAGAATTAGATAAATTTAAGCCGGATCAAAGCGTAAATACCTACGAAACTGCCAGAATTTTAGGGGTAAGTAAATCAATTATTCAGCACAGACTCAAGAATGGTAACTTTGAAGCCCAGAAAATTAACGGCATCTATCAGATAACGAAAGAAAATATAATTGAGTTCTTGAAGATACTGGATGCTGAAAAAAAGCAGTATAATACCCCTCAATTTGTTTGTAATTCTACAAAAAAACGCCAGGAAATTATTGAAAATAAAACCAAAATAATTGACAGATTGAATTTTTTGAAAAAAGGGTTAATTGATAAAGAAACAGCTGCTTTTATATTAGATATTTCGATATGCAGAATAAGAGATGCCAGTAATAAAAATAAACTAAAAACTGTTAAACTGGCGGGGGTCCAGGATTTAAAAACAACCCCCGAAGCACTAATTGAATTTGTTGAAAATTTTATCCGGAATCATAAGAAAAAGGAAAAATTAAAAAAAATAAAGCATGCAGAAAGGAAAAAAAAGTGTATTGATTACAATCAGCAGAAATATATGCCACCGGAAATTCTGGAATTGTGCAGTGCCGCAGACATTAAACCGCATGTTTTGGGTGGAATCCTAAAAATGAAAAGAGAAAATAAAAGAAAAAATGGATGTTGTTATGATAATTTTGGCAACGAAACAATAGCCAAAACAAACCCGCAAGATGCTTACCTCAATTTCTTTATTGATGCCTTTGAGGATATTTTCCCAGATGATGAAATTAAGATATCGAATAATACGATAAAGAAATTCAAAAACAAGATCAAATTTTACCAGGAAAACCCACAGGATAATTTTATTATCCCTGAAAAATTTGATGCAGCCGCCGTTAAAAATGCAAGTTTAGAAGATGCAAAACTGAAACGGATTGGTGGGGGGTGGGGATACTGAAAAAATTAAAAATTAATTAACAAAAACAAAAAATGAAACCAAAAAATAATAAAATTAAACGGATTGATGCGTTCAATGAAGAACTATATACGCTCCCCTGCGAGTCTCTAAAAATAGATGCGCTCAAAGATAAAATTTATGCGCTTAATAGCGTTAATAATTTGAATAAAGTATTAAAAACAGGGTGGCGTATTAAATGTTTTAAAAAAATAATTGGTGAATGTGATGTAATACCCCAAGGACATTTCAAAATGATAACAAACATATTTATTAAAGAATTCATAGGAATCTTGAATGTCCTTGATGAATCATATTATGAAAAAATAAATCAAGAAAACGATAATATAAATATGTTAAAACACAAGCAACAGATCACCAATGAATTTATAGAAAATATCAACGAGGAAATATCAAAATTTGAACAAGCCAGATCAGAATTTGAACAACAACAAGCAGAACTAAAATTTGAATTTGAACAACGACAATCAAAAATTAACCGGGAAATATCAGAATTTGAACAACGACAAGCAGAATTTAACCAAAACAGATCAGAATTTATACAATGGAAAAGAGAAACGGAAGTAAAACTAAATACCAAAGAAGAACTATTGACTAAAAAATTAAGAGAACCAGTGGCGGCGAGTTTGTCAAACAAAATTAAAGAGCTAGAAGCGGATAACAAAAAACTAACTGATAAGTGGAATACCCTGACAATCCCTAAATACCAGTCAATAAAATCAACAATACGGCGCCTTTTATCCGATTGGAGAGGTTATAAAGAACAGAACGACAACCAGGTTATTCTATCACACAAATACAAAGACCTTTTATCCGGTTGGAGGGGTTATAAAGAACAGAACGACAACATTCATAAGTTTGGGGAATCTATAACTGCGGCTGTTGATAAAATTGAATCAAACCTTTTTGTATTGATAAAAAGCAAAATCCAAGAGGAAAAAGAATTAGACATCAGAATAACCAACAAAAAAGCAGAACTTATAAATCTTAATTCCAAGACTGAAACATTAACCGAATCCTTTGAAAATTGTAAATTAGATATAGCAGCCAAAGAGGAAGCCCTAAACAAATCATTCATTAAATTTCAAGAGGATATGGAATTAAACAAGAAAAAAGCAAAAGACGACGCAATGAGATATTATTTTGCTGAAAGAGACAAAGTAAAAAAACAGATAGCAGAACATCTTGAAACCGGTTTAAAGGAAAGGGAAAAGAAGGTGAAAGAAAGGGAAAAAGATTTGATAGAACGGATGGTAAAGAATGATTTGAAGGCAAATGAGTTAAATGAACAGCTTAAAAAAATTAATGAACTCAAAAAGGAATACCAAAGAACACTGAAAGAAACACATAAACCCGACCCCAGTAAATTATCAATCCCCAAAATAGAATCATTGATTTTAGAGAAAAGAATTGAAGGAACATCCGAAGAAATTAAAGCAACTCTGGATGAATTGGGACATCTAATTGATATTAAAAAATTGAAAAAAATCCTCTTTGAACTAACACAAGAGAAAAAATTAATATTTGAAAATAATACATATAAAATACCTCCTCAAATACCTCAAAAAATACCCTAAAAAAACAAACCCAAAAAATTATTTTTTGAAATAAAAACATTTCACAAAAATTTAAATAATACCCCCCCTATAAGAGAATAAGAAATTAATGATTTTTGGGGAATTCAAACTAAAATTTTATTCAAAATTTATTCAAAAAAAATTCAAAAAATTAATAATTTCACATATACAGATACAGATACATACACACAATGAACGAAGGAAAAACAATCCCTTACACAGAGAGAATAAAAACAAAATTAACCAGATATGATATTTTGGCAGATAAAATTAAAATAGCCAACGATAGTGCAACAGTTAATATATTGAAATTTAAAAAAACAGGTGTTCATTATATAGAACTGAGACGAAAAGACATCGGGGGGTTCACGGTGAACCTGCGTATTGACGAAGCAGTTAATCTTTCCAACATCACCGATGAGGATTTGAAGAAAATAAATCAGTATTCACTGCCGGCAGATAAAAGAAAAAAGCGAATTAAAATTTATCCCAAAATTCCTTTATCCACCGGAAAAACGACATGCTTTATCCAAAAAGACGATAAAACCGAACTGTATAAATTGAAAAAATATGATGTTAATTTATGCCAGTGGAGATCAACAAAAATTAATCTGGAAATCATAAAGGACTTGCATGATCTCTTACAACAGTTTGGCTTCACAAATAATAACGGTGAATTAAAATCACAATATAAAAACTTTTAACATTAAAAAATGATTAAATACCACATCCAAGAAAACGGAAATTGAAACTCATGCAAAATAGAAGCAGAGTTTTTTTCTCTCGTATTCAAAAGGACTGGATCAGGATGATTGGAAATTATTTAAACGATCAGAATATTACCAATGTATAAAAATGACATCAGGAACTCACAAACAGTCAAAGGAAATCAAATTGAAAAAAAATGCCGATAAATATAGGAAATATTTAAAAGAAACTGAAATTATCAATCACAAAAACATTACATCAGATCAGAAGGCATCATTAATCGACCTGGTTAATCGGGCAGACCTCTCCATGAGAAGCAACAGACAAAAATTAGAGAAAAAATTAAAAACAATGCGCGGGGAATATTTAATTTTAAACCAGGAAAATAAAATTAATGTGAATTCAAATATCAAAATCATGATCCAATCCCACCTGATTTAACTCTCAAAATAGATAATAAACTTAATACTAAATTTAATAAAAACAATGCACACAATAACCAAAACCCCATTAAAAACCCCATTATTTTGGAATAATTTAACCGCACTTAATCCTGGGGAATTATCAATTTACAATTATATTGAAAAATCCCCAAAACACGGCTATACCTTCAGATGTCCGTTCTGCCTGAAGGAAATAAAATATTCAACAAGCGCAGATAAAGATATTTTTGAAAATACATGCCTTTTTGAATTAAACTCACATAAGTCAATTGATTACATCAATTTCTACGCAAATTTAGGATTAAAATTATTATTAAAAAATATAAAACTTTAACAAAACAAAATGAAATCAAAAACACCACACCAAGCAGGAAAAAAAGAGCCAAAAACAAATATCTTACTAATTTCAATACTATTGTTTTTCGTAGTATTCTTAACTTGCTCAAATGTCGCAGCCCCTATGCCCCCCTACCCAGTGTTTATTTACACCAATTCAACACATGGGGAATTGGTAGCCGGAACGGTTTGTAATATAACAAATCTTAACACCGCCGAATACTATAATAAAACGGGCGCGGAGGGGATTATGATGCAGTTTAATTTGGGGGAGATAACCGAGTTCCCGTCGCTGTATAGCGACGGCGATGTTTTTACTGTAACATGCACGTTAAACGATGTGGCATTAAGCGGGACTTACACCGTTGATATAGGCGAGGGAATGCAATACATAAACTGGACTCTACAGGAATTCCCAATAATACAAATAACAGGTGCAGCACTAAATACTAATAATTCAATATCGTTTAATTTTTCAATAACAAGTTCCACAATCAATAACATCTCAATTGAACGGTCTTATATAACAGCCGATAACTTTATTGAGGTTACTGATTTAAGTAATGAATCCATTAATTACACGTCGCTGGTTAATGTAAATACGAGTTATTATCGTGTTTGCGTAACGAACGCTTATAATCTTACTGCATGTTCCGATAATTTTGCTCAATTTCTTAATTTATCTCTTGAAGTTCCAGGCGCTTCGGACTGGACTTTAAATAGTTTGATTACCAATAAGACCCGGACTATAAAAGGATTATGTGATGCTCTTAATACATCGTCATCAATTGGACTTTCTCGGGTTGGTAATACGCAGACATTTATTTATTGCCCCTGGAAAGATTACTTCAATGATGTCATCATAAATTATCCCGAAGCGGTATGGATTAATGTTAATGCTCCTCTGGAGTATATAGAGGCAGGATTAACGCAACCGGAAACGAACATTAATTTAAATGCCGGATTAACTACAGTTTCTTATATCAACCCAATCGAGAATCAGACGCAGGCGGATTTTTGCAGTGAACGAGTGAGCGGCGGCGGGACGGTTTCCCTTTATAAATTTGACCCGGACACCGGGACAGAGTATATTTACGTGTGTGGAATGGATATACCTAATTTTAATTTTACCACATTTAATCAAATAGGTAATACTATTTTATCAACCGAATCTATGTCTTTAAATTTATCTTATTGAATTTTTTAAAAAAAAACAAAAAATTAAACTAAAAATGAAAAACAAACTCATAAAAACAGGGTTATTAACATTGGTTTTATTTTTGTTAATTATAAATGTAAGTGCATGTAGAAATATTGGCGGGGCTGGTCTTTGGCTTTATGATGCCGATAATGAAAAATTGAATTACACAACGATTTTATTAAATATTACAAATTTTAACACAGGGGAATCCACTTTATTTAATAACACCCCTGCTGGAGCAAAAATCGGGGCAGTCGTGTTTTCATATTCACAGGTTTTTCCGGTTCACTGTTTTTCTAATGGTGATGTGGCGCGGGTTACCGCAAACGACTATCCGGGGTCAGATATAATATTTATTAATTTAAGTTCTGCGACAACCATTATGAATTTGTCGGTTAATATTTCAAAACCGCTTATATGCGACTATAAACATAACTTAAATTATTCGGTTGGAGATAATATTTCAATATTGGACGATCTTGATATAAACTGTAACATTGCAGAAATCAAGTTAAGTGCCTTTAAAGAGCCATTTAAAGCCCGTAATAGACACGCAGGGAATTACACCATAACCTTAAATATCACCGCAACAAACGGCAAAGAGGCACAATACATAATTAATCTAACCATATCCGACCCGTTAAACTGTATTGAATTAGATTTAGACGGCGACCAGATTATAAATTGGAGTGAATTGAAATATTTTTATAAACATTGCTATTTGAATTTAGAGGGCGGGAATCAATCTTTATGTAATACTATTTATGATTTTAACGGTAACGGCAAATATCAGGATATAGAAGACATGGATAGAGTGAAAGATTGTTTAACAAGAGACATGGACTTTATAAACCACCCAAGCCAATTTACAATTATTTCAGAGCCGGTAATCCAGGTTAATCAGCAGGAGCAAACACAAAATTCAAACTCAAAAACCTTATATTATGAGCCAGAACAAAATCAGGTCCAGGAGCAAAAAACATTAACAGAAACAAAACCAGCGCCAGAGGAAACTTTTAAAACGATATTGTTGAATCCCGAACCCGAACCCGTTTTAAAACCGATAAAAACAAAATCAAGTCCTCAAAATGAGGACTTAAAAGTGCAAAAAACAGCACCAGAACCGAAAAAAAATGAGATAATTCCGAAAAAATTAAATGAAAAAATTAATATAACTCAAAACAGCACACGAGAACCGGATTTTATAATTGAAAAAACGGATCAGGAAACTAATGAAAATATCCTGTTAATTTTATTATTTTCAGTATGCTTGATAGGGGTATTCACATTGTTATATAAAATTTATAAGACACATCTTAATTAAAATGAAAAACAGTATTTATAATCCGAAAACGAACTTAAATTATATTTTGAGGCAGAAAAAAGACAGTTCCGGCAGGCGGGGGCAGATAAAGGGATTAGCATCAGGAGACGGCGGGGGAAATAACATGGGACTTGTTATACTGCTTGTTATTGCTGCAGCAAT
>MCBE01000163.1 GCA_001723845.1 Candidatus Altarchaeales archaeon WOR_SM1_SCG | reverse complement strand
GTAGAGGTAAAAAAATGATAGATGATGCGTTAGAGATTCCTGCCAGCGACTGGAAAGAAGTGAAACTTGATATACCAAAGAGAAAATATCCCACACCTTCAGTTTACGAACATAGATTCCAACCAAAAGGGCACGATATGGACTTGCGGGAGGTCATCATAACGGATAACGGCAGGCAGAAGCCAACATTTGTGATAACCAATAACGAGGATATTGAGCTCAAAGAACTTGTCACCCATTATGCCCGGCGATGGAGAATTGAAAACAAAATTGCAGAGTTAGTAAAGTTTTTCAATCTCAACGCATTAAGTTCTCCGCTTATGATTCGCATACAGTTTGATGTAGTGATGACGATGGTGGCAGACACGCTATACAAGATGTTGGCAAGTGATCTGAAAAGATTTGAGAACAACACAGCTAAAACACTATTTTCAAAATTTATAAACAGCCCAGGAGTTGTGGAAGTGGAAGGCAACAAAGCAGTCGTAAAAATGAGAAAAAAGGCACATACGCCAGTATTGAAATCGAACGAAGTCTTTAAGAAATCCTGGGAGATACCATGGTTTGGGAATAAAAAGTTGGGTTACAAGTGGGTGTCTTGAGGTAGGTGAAATTAAGGGATTTAAACGGGCTGTGAAACTCCCTGTCAAAGTAGAGACCCTTTCCTAAGCAGAGTTTTGTTGTTCTGCCATCATAGGTACTATGGTCTCATCCGACTTCTCACACCACATCGCTTTGGCTTTCCCTGCTAAGGTTATACCTCCACTACTCTGAACCACTGCCAATATTTCAGGACTCGGCATTGGAGATGATGTGAGACCTCCCCAGTTCCTACAAATACTATGTTAACATTCCGCCACCCATACGCCGAGGAAGAGCAACACTGCATTTCCAGATTCTTGATGTTGCCTGTTGTCTTCACCCTTCCGCTTCGGGCTCGACCTTCCTAATTTATCCTCTTACGACGCAGCAGTGTTCACTTTATGTTACGGACTGTTAACTTGCTCCCCCAGTATTGGAGTTTTTACATACCGCTTCAATACTGAAATCGCTTTCAGCATTGGGTATATGCTACATGGCTTTCTGTTTTACCATGACGGGACTTTCACCCGCAAGCATTTGTAGGCTTATCTGGGCACACAACGGAAAGAATGAAAATGATGAAATAAATATTTTGCCTTATGTAATTGATTATGCTTCTGGTGCAGGACATTTTTTAACCGAGAGTATGGAAGAAATTGATAAATATATAATTGATATTGGCGATATTGGCGATAATTTTTTCAAAAATCAAAAAGCAAAGAAAGAATTTAATAAATAAAAAGGGCGTATCCCTCAGAAATCCCTAATTTTCGTTAAATTTTATTTAAATTTGTGTGGTGAAGTAATATTATGGACCACTTCACCACTTATATAATTGGGAATGACATATTAAAATATGTT
>MCBE01000162.1 GCA_001723845.1 Candidatus Altarchaeales archaeon WOR_SM1_SCG | reverse complement strand
GACTTTGGTTATTTCCCGGAGATTATCGGTAACTTTGCCATTATTAAATTTAAACAGTTACAAGTGCTTCTTGCTCACTGATGCTGGTGATTTTTACTCTTTCATTCAATACCGCAAGACATCCTTCAATCGCATCTTTTATATTTTCCAATGCTTCTTCAACTGTTTCGCCCTGTGAATGACACCCGGGAAGTGCAGGACATGACACATTATAGCCGCCGTCTTCTTTGTCCTCTTTTACGATAACTTTGAGTTTCATTTTGTGTTGTTATTTAATTAATCATTAAGAAATAAATAATAAATTCCCGGCGATATTTTTAAAATTCTGTAAGTTAAAAATCCGATAGAAATAAATTTTTTAAATTATTAAGTACGGAAAATTCCCAATAACAGTCCCTGTGCAGGGTTCGTGTTGCTTACCTTAAAATCATCGCGCATAGCCGGTCGCTTATCGTTTATAATTTATGCAGCATGACACTTAAACCGTGTTAGCGGTTCGTTCTTTTACATTATTAACTCATCAAGTTTCTTTTTCATAAAGTCGTCAATTTTCGTTTCGTCACCTGCTTCTTTAAATTTTAATAAGGTTGCTATATCGTTGTCGTCTAAAACTATTATATAACCTTGTCTGTCATGTAAAACATCCTTACATCTTTGGATCAATGTTGTCTTGTCTTGTATAGAGCGGCATAATAGAATGCCGAATTTTCCCCGTTGATTACTGAAACGGGTCTGAAGTTGGTCAATTTCTGGATTCCCAATCTCACGACCATAATTTTTACATTCTACAAATATCTTGGGACAGTGAACATGATACAATGTGTTTAATTGTCCGAAGAACCCATCCTTATCATTGTTGTTAAAAACAATGTCAATCCGTTTGCGTCCATCATTAATTTCTGCTTCTCTATTTGGCTTAGAAAAGCGAACGCCAAAAATGTGAATTAAGTTGTCAAAGGATATTTTATGAAAATTGGTTGCATCATCATTTCCAACTTTAATGTTAGCTAATATTTGTATTCTTTCGTTTGCAGTCAAAATTCTTATTTTTGTTTCAAGCACGGGTCTTGTGTTGTTATTGGCGGTTCTTCTTAATTCTTCTTTATATTTTTCTAAAATTTGAGGATGTTCTTTTGAAAATTTATACAAAAAGTCGGTTCCCATTGGATACCTGTCCTTTAAGTCACAAATTTTAACCTTTATTGTTCCATTTTTCAAAACAGTCGATAGAGAGGCTGTCCGACATTTCAAACCCTCTCCGATAAGAAATTAGAAACCAAAAAAAATAAAATAAGAATATCTCAGATTCATGCACTTGCACACAACAATCCTTTGGAGGCTGTCCGACATTTCAAACCCTCTCCGATAAGAAATTAGAAACCAAAAAAAATAAAATAAGAATATCTCAGATTCATGCACTTGCACACAACAATCCTTTGATTACATCCAAACTAAACTTTCC
>MCBE01000161.1 GCA_001723845.1 Candidatus Altarchaeales archaeon WOR_SM1_SCG | reverse complement strand
GTTTAATCCTGTGTTTGTATAACTTATTTTACAAATTATATTTTATATTATAATCCCCAATATATAATATAACTCTTCTCTCTTTCTCTCTATTCACTCTTAAAAAAGACATGCTAAGAGGGTAGACACCTGCAAAATGACCGTATTTAAAGCTAGCAGGTGCCCGCACTGTGGTGCATATCGCCACATAAAATGGAGTTCTTACTCCTGATATGTGGTATATAAATATAGAAAAACAAAGAAAATAAAAGTGCAAAGAGATAGATGTAAAGTGTGTAACAAGACATTTAGCAAGCTTCCAAAGGACGTCCTGCCAAGATTAAAGTACAGTAAATCTGCGATAATAAAATATATCTAATCTATAATATGGAATATCCAAATTGGGTGCTTAAGCAAAAACAGAAGGGAACAGAACCGCGAAAGATAGGGGATGGTTACTACCTATATAAAATAAGTAGTATCTGGGACAAAAATCTCAAAAGATCCAGAAAAATAACAGGAGACTATTTAGGAACGATAACAAAAGGGGGCATAATTCCACCCAAACATAAAAGAGTTCTTGAATCTTATAAACAGATAACTGTGAAAGAATACGGAATCACCAGCTACCTGAGATCACTCTCGGAAGACATAGAGGAAAATCTAAAAAAGCACTATCCATACGACCATAAGGAAATATTTATGATGTCTGTGTTCAGGTTGGTTGAACAATCTCCTCTGAAAAGATTTGATTTCTACTACCATAACTCTTATCTGTCTGAATCTGTGCCTAATGCAAGGATGTCGACTAAATTTTTGGGGCCCTTTTTAAGAGACATTGGTTCCCGCAGAGAGAATATGACAGAATTCATGAAAGAGTTTGTGGTCGGAAGCGAATTTGCTGCAATAGATTTAACAGAAATATTTACATTTTCAAAAGGAGTAAACGCGGCAATGCTTGGGCGCAACCACAAAAATGCTTTCGTTCCCCAGATCAATATGGTGTTAATATTCTGTTTGGATAAAATGCAGCCTGGTTTCTTCAGGATGGTTCCGGGAAGCATAAGGGACATTTCCACCCTCACAGGCACAATTAATGAACTCGGTCTGAAGAATACCGTAATTATTGGAGATAAGGGATTTGATTCGGAAGACAATGTATGCGCGCTGTCAGATAGCGAGTTGCAGTATATTCTTCCACTCAAAAGGAACAGTTCTCTTATAGATTATGGAGTCATCAAGAAAGGAGACAGAAAAGAGTTTGACGGAGTTTTCCAGTTTGAGAAACGACACATCTGGCACTATTCCAAAACAAACGGAGATGAGCAAATAATCACCTTTCTGGATGAGAAGCTGAAGGCAGAGGAGACAACCACCCTCGTTTCAGTTGTCAACAACCTGAAAACCAAGAAGAAGACCGATGAGATTGCGAAAAAGATCAACAACTTTGAGCTAAAATTGTATGAGGAAGATTATAAATTAGGGGTAATAACCGTAAGAACAAATTGTGATAAATCTGCCGAGGA
>MCBE01000160.1 GCA_001723845.1 Candidatus Altarchaeales archaeon WOR_SM1_SCG | reverse complement strand
AGTTTTAATTTAAATTTTAATAATTGATACTATGAACAGGTTGCTAATTGTTTCAAACAGATTGCCGGTTAATGTTATAAAAAAACAGGAAGAACTGCAAATAAAACCAAGTATAGGTGGTCTTGCCACGGGTTTAGGTTCATTTTATAAATCATATAAGAGTACATGGGTAGGGTGGCCCGGCGTCAAAACAGAAGACATACGCGGGAGAGAAAAGGATGTTGAATCAAGATTGAAAAAGGAAAACTGTTACCCTGTTTTTTTAGCCAAAAATAATATTGAAAATTATTACCATGGTTTTTGCAATAAGACAATATGGCCTCTTTTTCATTATCTTGTCCAGTACACGAGATACGACAATAATTTATGGAAAAGTTACAAAGAGGTGAATGAATCTTTCTGCGAGGCGGTTTGTAAAGTTGCAGAGCAGGGAGATGTTATCTGGATTCATGATTATCATTTAATGCTTCTCCCGGAACTTATAAGAGAGAGAAAACCCGACGCGACAATCGGTTTCTTTTTGCATATACCCTTCCCGTCTTATGAAATATTCCGGCTGCTTCCCTGGCGAAACGAAATTATGGACGGGCTTTTAGGTGCGGACCTCGTGGGTTTTCATACTTACGGATATGCCCGGCATTTTCTTGAAAGTGTTAGTCGACTGACAGGTTATGAGCAAAGTTTTGGTCAAATTACAGCAGGCAATCGCGCAATAAAAGCAGATATTTTTCCCATGGGAATAGATTACAAGAGATTTTCGGATGCCTCAAATGATTCGGATGTGCAAAAAGAAATCAAAAAAATTCAAAAAAAAATCGGGGAACGCAAATTAATTTTATCATTTGACCGTTTAGATTACACGAAAGGCATACCCCAGCGGCTGGAATCTTATGATTTGTTCCTGGAAAATAATCAGGAGTATAAGGAGAAAGTAACCTTCATTATGGTAGCGGTGCCTTCACGCACAGGAATAGACCAATACAAGCAGTTGAAAAGGCAGGTAGATGAACTCGCGGGAAAAATTAATGGAAAACACGCAACAGTCGGCTGGACGCCCATCTGGTATTTATATCGCACACTGCCTTTTAGTACGCTTCTTGCTTTGTATAATGCTTCTGATGTCGCCCTTATTACTCCTGCCAGGGACGGAATGAACTTAATCGCAAAGGAGTTTATTGCAACCAAAAATGACGGGAAAGGAGTTTTAATTCTGAGCGAAATGGCAGGAGCAGCAGAAGAGTTAGGAGAAGCCGTAATAGTAAATCCAAACAATAAAGAAGAGGTTGCAAATGCCTTAAAAGAAGCGTTGATGATGCCTGAAGAAGAACAAATAGAGCGCAACAAAATAATGCAAAAAAGGTTACAGAGATATAATGTTTCGCGATGGGCAGATGATTTTATGGAAGGGGTGCAGTCCATAAATGAAATTCAGCAGGAACTTTCCGCAAGAATACTTACACATAATATGAAAAATAATTTAATTAATAATTATCTTAAAAGCAGCAGGCGGCTGATTTTAC
>MCBE01000159.1 GCA_001723845.1 Candidatus Altarchaeales archaeon WOR_SM1_SCG | reverse complement strand
GTAGAGGTAAAAAAATGATAGATGATGCGTTAGAGATTCCTGCCAGCGACTGGAAAGAAGTGAAACTTGATATACCAAAGAGAAAATATCCCACACCTTCAGTTTACGAACATAGATTCCAACCAAAAGGGCACGATATGGACTTGCGGGAGGTCATCATAACGGATAACGGCAGGCAGAAGCCAACATTTGTGATAACCAATAACGAGGATATTGAGCTCAAAGAACTTGTCACCCATTATGCCCGGCGATGGAGAATTGAAAACAAAATTGCAGAGTTAGTAAAGTTTTTCAATCTCAACGCATTAAGTTCTCCGCTTATGATTCGCATACAGTTTGATGTAGTGATGACGATGGTGGCAGACACGCTATACAAGATGTTGGCAAGTGATCTGAAAAGATTTGAGAACAACACAGCTAAAACACTATTTTCAAAATTTATAAACAGCCCAGGAGTTGTGGAAGTGGAAGGCAACAAAGCAGTCGTAAAAATGAGAAAAAAGGCACATACGCCAGTATTGAAATCGAACGAAGTCTTTAAGAAATCCTGGGAGATACCATGGTTTGGGAATAAAAAGTTGGGTTACAAGTGGGTGTCTTGAGGTAGGTGAAATTAAGGGATTTAAACGGGCTGTGAAACTCCCTGTTTAAATATAATTTAAAAATTTTAATTATTGAACACAGTTAACTAACGGTTGAGTTTCAAATAAATACAATGAAAAAAATACTTATGAAAGAACAAACAGAAATAAAAGTTAGTGGGGTTCTCGGTTTTATCGAGAGAAAGGTCACCCCATTCGGAAGCGGAGCAAAAGTGATTTGTCCAAAAGAGTATATGGGCAAGAGAGTTTATCTTATTATACTTAAGGATTGAGTATCTCGTGTCTCATTGGATATAATAGATTTTTAGCAATGTGGATAATTAGGTGTGTTTTTAATTAATTGAGGAGAGATATGTGGCAGATTAGAGACACTCTATTTTTTGAGAGGATACGTGTTTTTACCATTTTGTATTCTTTCAGGGTGCGGTCTACAAAAGATTTTGAAACAGTGGTTGTATGTAACTTGTTGTAGTTTCCCTGAATAACAAGCGAGCCGATGAAAAAACTTCCTTCTTTTTCTAATTGCCGTCTTATTTTCTTTATCTCTTTCTTTTGCTCTTTTGTGTACTTTCTGGGATTTCCTTTTTTCCAGCCACGATTGTCTTGTTGTATCTCCTTATCACTCATTTTTACCCACATACCAACATTATCTTTGCCAGCAACCAGGCAACGCGAGATTTTCCTTATGCTCCATCCCTTTTCTTTATGCAATTGTCTTGCCTTTTTTCTTTTTTCAATCAACAGTTGTTTTTTCATTTTGAGGACATAATTTAATATATAATTAAATGTCCTCAATTTATTTGAAACTCAACCGTTAGTTAACTGTGTTCAATAATTAAAATTTTTAAATTATATTTAAACAGGGAGTTTCACAGCCCGTTTAAATCCCTTAATTTCACCTACCTCAAGACACCCACTTGT
>MCBE01000158.1 GCA_001723845.1 Candidatus Altarchaeales archaeon WOR_SM1_SCG | reverse complement strand
GGAAGCGGTGTTCCTGCATTATCTGTTGCGGTGAGTTTTGCACGATTTTCATATAATCCTGACTCATTGTCAGGGGATTGGAGTTTAACAATAAAGGAACATTTACTGCCGGGTGTTATCTTTGATGTGTTTAACATGAGTACAGGATTACTTGGGTCACCTGTTACAATTATACAACCTTCTGCGTCATCAATATAACCGCCGGTAACAATAGTGCTCCATCCTTCAGGGTATACTTCGGTTAAATTTGCATTTTTTAATATTCCAGTACCTGTGTTTTCCACGGTTATATTGAACTCTGCAATTTCTCCCGGCTTTATTGTTGTGTTTAGTGTATGTTTTGTTATTGCAAGGTGGGGCTTTTTAACAATAACAGTTGCCACATCTTCCTGTCTCAAATTATATGTATTGCCTGCATCATCTGTGCATGTTGCGGTTGCTTCAATAATATTGGTATTCACACCTTCATCTGCATCGCTATCAACAGTTGCTATAATAGTACAACCAGTTACAGTGCTGCTGCCGGTTATGTTTCCACAAGTGCCGCCTGCAAATATAAATCCTTCCGGAAGCGTATCCGTCCACGAAAGCCCGGTGCAGTTATCTGACATATTAACCGTTATCGTGAATGTTACATTCTCATTGACTTCCGCCGCACCATCACCTGGCAAAGTTAATTCTTTTTCCACGGTAATCCAAGGATAAATTTCAGGCGTTTCGGTTCTTATTAAATAAACGTATGCCTCATCAACCTCCGGACCTCCCGGGAGATCAGTTGAATTATCATTATATTTACCTTCCACGGTTACACGATTAACCT
This sequence comes from Candidatus Altarchaeales archaeon WOR_SM1_SCG, assembly GCA_001723845.1. Classification (GTDB taxonomy): domain Archaea; phylum Altiarchaeota; class Altiarchaeia; order IMC4; family WOR-SM1-SCG; genus WOR-SM1-SCG. Next base: position 707 of record MCBE01000158.1, on the reverse strand, counting down.
CAAGTACACCCACATCCTCGTTCTGGCTGCCCGGAACCTGATACGATGCATTACACACGATGTCGCAGACATCACCGGCACCCATTGAATCTATTGCTGCTCCCGCCGCACCTATGGTGCTGCCGGATGTTATGGGAGAACAATTCTGGGAAGCAGATGTTACTGTGCAGTTCCGGTCAATGTCTTTTACAATAACACTCTTTGCGGTTCCGGTTCCTGTATTTCTAATCCTGATATGGAATGTAGCATTTTGGGCGGAACCCTGTTCAGCCAGATGACCCCATATAAGAGTCTCGGTGGCATCATCTGTCCATTTCTCAAGGTCAAGATGCGGTTTTTTGACAACTACCATCGCGTTATCACTTTCCGAATACTGTGTTCCGTCGGGTTTGTGTGCCGTTACAAACACCTCATTGATATTCATACCCTCTGCTGCCGTGGATTGTATGGTACAGGTTACGGATGTTGTAAGATTGCCTCCGTTTGCAGCAATCGTTTGCCCGACAAGATTGGGCGACCAGGTGCCGCAGTTAAACCCTGGGGGCATGGTATCATCAAATACATCAATTGTCAGATTGGTATTTCCGTAATTCTTTACTACTACCATAAAGGTTACATTATCGCCCGGCTCTCCGTTATCGGGACTTACTGTTTTATTCACTTCCAGAGAAGGATAATCAGATATATAAACATACGAACTTGCCCAC
>MCBE01000157.1 GCA_001723845.1 Candidatus Altarchaeales archaeon WOR_SM1_SCG | reverse complement strand
AATTCTGGATCTCGTGTCTCATTGGATATAATAGATTTTTAGCAATGTGGATAATTAGGTGTGTTTTTAATTAATTGAGGAGAGATATGTGGCAGATTAGAGACACTCTATTTTTTGAGAGGATACGTATTAATCTTATCAAAAATATCATCAAGGAGAGAAGGATCTCTTAATTGTGCCATTCTCCTTAATATAAATTTGATGAGAGGTATATCAATTTCTTCATCTGTTGAAATTCCTTCTTGAAATAATTCAACTAAATTTAAAGAATCAACCAGTTCTTGCTGCTCTGGCTCAAGATCGTCATAATCAATGGTTTGATATCGATCACTAATACCTAATTCATTAAGCAAATCTTCGAATCTATTATTTAATGAATATAATTCTCTCTCGTCAGGTGATGTTAAATATATTTTTTTAAAGTCATCGATTGATAATATATCTGTTTTTTTAGGTTGTAGTGTTAAACCATGATTTTTAAAAAGCATTTCAGCTAAAAGTGCAATATGCTTATATGCTTCAGTATGACTATGTGCAAAAATACGATAGTCATCGTTAAACCTGATGAATCTGATATTATTCGCTAATAAAGCTTCATCGATATCAGATATAGTTATTTCTGCAAGCAATCTAGTGGGTGCACTACCAACCGGAATCCCAAATGTCTCAGTTCCGTTCCAACCAGATATTAAACGAATTATGCCTTTTATATGATCTGTCTGTGAAGTAGCACTATTTAAAGCATTTTCTAATCGGTGCAAATATATTTTGGGATAAAAATCTGTTATATCTGTGATCGCAATATACTGATATTGTTTCTCTGTAGAAATGATATTGTTACATTGACTTTCAAAAGTACCATAATTTATACTGGGATTAAATAATTGTCCTTGATCATTTGGCTGATATCTATATGAAAATACAATATTTTTCGATGGATGAATTCGTCTTGATTCAATATCAGATGCAATATCTTTTATGATGGATGAATATACTAAAAAGTCCAAAGGATCTATTTGAGTTACAACACGAAATCCATATTTACTTTTTGGGGATAAAAGTACCCTATTTGGGCGGACAACCCAAGTATGTATATCCTGCTTTAATAAAAAACTCTTTATATTGTCCCAGTCATGCGCAATGGCATAATATTCAAAAGGAAATGGGAAAACATCGGTATCTCCATACTTTAAAGCATGTTGTAATGCCCAATCTAAAGAGTGTTCGTTTAATCTAAGCATTTTATTGTACCTATGGTATTATTAATTAGACACAAACACAAATAAATAAAAATTAAACTCTTCAATTTTACAACTCCATTCATCTAACGGGATTCTTACATAAACTAATTTTTTTAAATTCTCCCGAAAAGGTGTATTCTTCTTACCTCCTCCCCGCTTCAAGTACTCTGAATTCCTGCCATTTTTAAAATTAAATTCAGTTTAATTCTTATAAAGAGGTTATGGCTGCGTGTGTATGAAAAATAAATTAAACTAAAATTTTGCTTTTAAATTTTTTTGTATGCAGGGAAATTATAATTAAAATCACAGGATTTTATTTTATTGAAAATTTAATG
>MCBE01000156.1 GCA_001723845.1 Candidatus Altarchaeales archaeon WOR_SM1_SCG | reverse complement strand
CATTCAATGTTGATGTTACAAATAACGGGGACACTGATCTGGTGATTACTAACTTTGATGATACCATGCCGCCCGGTTTTGACTGCCCTGGCGGATGGTCACCTGATTGGAATTCTGTTACAACCACGGTCGCACCCGGCAGTACAGAGTCCACTTCCGTAACATGTACAGTGCTTTCCACGGCAGCAGAGGGCATGAATGTAAACGAGGTGATGGTAACTGCAAAGAAGCCTGACGGGACAGAATATTCACAGAGTGATAACGCGATGGTTGTTGTCAAAAGACCGCACATTTACATCCAGAAGTGGACTTCAACACCGACGAGGAAGCCCGGTCAGGACATGACTGCAACATATTATGTTATGATCAAGAATACCGGAACAGGCTCGGCATATAATGTAGATGTCGATGATAGTCAACCTGACGGTCACGGATGGACATATAACACATCTGCAAGTATATCATCCGGGAACTGCACTAATATAAACTTTGGTACGGGTGAAAATCTTGTTACATCTGGTACCCTGGCGGCAGGTCAGCAGTGTATAATGTCTTATACTATGAATGTTCCTGCTGACGAATCCGACGGCACCTATGTGAATCTTGCGACATTAAATGCAAATGATTATGATGGCGGGACGGCATTACTTTCGCAGATGGATGAAGCGTATGTTGCTGTTGAGTCAAACCCCTCCATGGGCGTTAATAAGTCGGTTAGTGTCAATAATGCGGATCCGGGTGAGAATATTACATTTACTTTGAGGATTGATAATTTCGGCAGCACCATTCTGACAATTGAGTCCGTTGTTGATACAATCCCTCCCGGGTTTAACTGCACAAACTGGGCAGCAAATCCTGTGAACCAGATCATAACAAACGGCAGTTTCTTCTCAACAACGATGAACTGCACCATAGAATCCGCAGCAGCTGAGGGCATGAATGTAAATGAGGTGCTGGTTACCGCGCATAAACCTGATGGAACACAATATTCACAGAGTGATAATGCCATGGTTGTTGTTAAAAAGCCCCACCTCATAATAACAAAACATACACTAAACGCAACAATAAAGCCGGGAGAAATTGCAAAGTTCAATATAACCATGGAAAACACAGGTACCGGAATATTAAAAAATGCAAATTTAACCGAAGTATACCCGGAAGGATGGAGCACTAATGTTGGTGGTGGTTATATTGATGACCAGGAAGGTTGTATAATTGTAACAGGTGACCCATATGATCCTGTACTCATGTTAAACACATCAAAGATAACACCCGGCAGTAAATGTTCCTTTATTGTTAAACTCCAATCCCCTGGCAATGAGTCAGGATTATATGAAAATCGTGCAAAACTCGCTGCAACAGATAATGCAGGAACACCGCTTCCAGAATTGTGGGCAAGTTCTTATGTTTATATAGCTGATTACCCGTCTATGAAAGTTAATAAAACCGTTGCCCCAACCAGCCAGGAGCCTGGCAAGAATGTAACATTCAATGTTGATGTTACAAATAACGGGGACACTGATCTGGTGATTACTAACTTTGATGATACCATGCCGCCCGGTTTTGACTGCCCTGGCGGATGGTCACC
>MCBE01000155.1 GCA_001723845.1 Candidatus Altarchaeales archaeon WOR_SM1_SCG | reverse complement strand
TGATTGGAATTGTGTTTATTTACGATCTCAACAAAATTTAGTTCTTCTGCTATTTTCATTAGTGCTGCCGTTCTTCCATACTCAAAACTTTTGAGTTTCATATCAGTGCATTCTTCAAGGTCTATATGGTTGCCCCTAAAAATGTCTTAAAATCGGTTTAAAATTGGTTTTAGTTTAAATCTTAAACTAAAAATTTGCGGATTCTCCCTCATCAGCCCCTCATGAAGGACTTAACACATAAAAAATCAATGCTTACGGTTTCAATCTTAAACTTTGCCGTGCAGGAGAACCCGGAAAATCCCCCTACACGGCTAATTAACCAAAATAATAAGAGGTGATATTTAAAGGACTATAAAATATATTATTGCTGCAGCAATAACAAGCAGTATAACAAGTCCCATGTTATTTCCCCCGCCGTCTCCTGATGCTAATCCCTTTATCTGCCCCCGCCTGCCGGAACTGTCTTTTTTCTGCCTCAAAATATAATTTAGGTTCGTTCTTGGGTTATATATTGCTCTTGACATTTTAAGCGTAACGAATTTTTATTATTGAGTATATTAGATAACAAATTACCAGGATACATATTGAAATTAATATAATCAAAAAAAGATAATTTTCATTATTTTCCTGATCTATTTTCTCAATTATAAAATCTGGCTCGGTTGTGTTGTTTTTTGTAATTGTAGGGTTATCTTTAATTTTTGCGGTTGGTGTTGGTATTTTCTCTTGATTAAGTGTTGTTAATTCATGTGTTGTTGTCTGTTGTTCAGTGTCATTTTTAAGCGGTTTTTCGGTAAATGTTTGAGGTTCGGGGATTATTACATTATTTATGTTTTTGTGTGTTTCTGGCTGTTTCTTTGGCTGTGGCTCCGATTCTGCATATAGTGTCTTTGAATTTGAATTTGAATTTTGTATTTGCTCCTGCTCCTGCTCCTGCTCCGGATAAATATTAAACACTGGCTCCGATATCGTAACTGTGGAAGGGTGATTTATAAATTCCGGATTATCAATATCAAAACAAATTTTAATCAAATCCATTACCGTTTTGTTCTGCAGAATATTCACCGGGCAGCCGGGGTCGTTATTTATCCCGATATAACACTTATAAAAATACTTTAGTTCAACAAAATTAATGGTGTTGTTGTTGTCAATATCATACTTCATACAATCATTTATGTCTTTTGAAACATTTAAAGTAATGTTGAAAAAATGGGTTTGTGTGTCGGCAGTAACATAAATTATTTCTGTTTGTAATCCGGTCGCTTCCTGGAAAATCAAAACATCCCCTGTCCGGAAACACTGTTCTCTTAAAATGTAGAATCCAACAATGGCATATCCCTTTTGGTATGCGTTGAACTCTGCATTTGAATAATACCCAGTTTCTTTTGTTCGGTTGTTAAATAGAGTAAAATTGAAAGATTGATCTATGATGCGTTCCTGCGGATCGTCTGCATAAAAAATACTTATACTTGAGTTTCAAAGATGTCTAAAAATGACATTTCAGCATATCGTTTTATGTTGCCGTGTCAATTATTTAATTAAACTTCAAAATTATTAAAAGTTGACCTCTTTCAAAACACTCTCAAGATCAAGAG
>MCBE01000154.1 GCA_001723845.1 Candidatus Altarchaeales archaeon WOR_SM1_SCG | reverse complement strand
TTGACAACCGCCCCCATCCATCGAACTGATATAACTACCCACCGGAATAACTCTTTCAACGCCGTCAATATATGAAATTTCTTCAATCATTTCTCCTGAAATTCCATCCTGGCTCGTTGAGGAAACGCTGACGAGATCAGCACTGCCCTCAAACGCGGACTCCATTGATTGCGTAAGCCCCGCGCCGATTGAACCGAGGGATATGACAAGACCGATGCCTACTGCTATTCCTATTAATGTTAAAGCGTTCCTTAATTTATGCCGCAGAAGGTTTCTTATACTTATTCTTAACATATTTTATATTTATAAAATTTTTTTTAAAATTGTTTCCTGAATTTATAAATCACAGCAGCAAGTATTATAACGATTACTGCTATTGCCCACAGTGGGAATCCTGTTGATGAGTTCTCTTGAGAAGTACTTAGTAAGCTGTTTGAAGGTATGGGAATATCCTCTGAAATGCTGACCCGCGTATTGCCTGATCCCGTGTACTCTAAAACCAGCTTCCCTGTTTTTTCCCTCGGCACATCAAAGCTGAATGTGGTCTGCTTGGTCGGGATTAATTTATCTTTATATGAAATTTTTGTTAAATCACCTGAAGTGAGGGTTGCCTTTACGGAATTTGCGGTTCTAGTCCCGGTGTTTGCAACCTCAATTCTTAATTTGTCTCTCACGATTTCTACGTTGATCACTTCAAGGTTAACGCTGCCTGCGATATCAACCCCTATGCTTTTATTATCCTTGTATTCAACCCCGCCGATTTTATAATCTATTTTTAGAGGTATTTTATATGCTTTTATTTCAGCATCCTGGTTTATGGAAATTTTAAACGAAATTTCTTTTTCTTCGCCTGCATTTACGTTTTCAATATAGAGTTCGGATGTCTGCACAGGTACAAAGGGGTCGTTTAAATCAAGCGTTGCCGTTACACTTTCAGCAGAGACTGCGCCGACGTTTTTAATTTTAATTTTCAAGTCTATTGCGTCTCCGGGAGAGGGCGTTCCAAAACCAACGTCAAGTATTTTAAGGTCAACGTCAGGTTCCATGACGGATAACCCTACTCTTATGTATTCGGATGCAATTCCCCCCGCAGCAGAATTATAGTCAAAATTTATTGATATCGAACATATTCCTACCGTGTTTGGCTTTATTGTATAATTTTCAGAGCCGATAACCGACACACAATTTGAACCCGTTGCTGTGGCAGAAGCAGTCCCGGTTGACGAGGCAGATGAGACATCCACGCTACCGGATGTTGATTCGAGTATGGGCGTTGAATATAGTTCTGCATAAACATTACGCATCTCTCCTTTTGATGATCCCTTAATTATAAATTCGGAGGCAATATCTTTATAAAAATCGGTTTTTTCAACCGAAACCTGGAAATTCGCATCCCCGTAAACCTGTATTGGTATTTTCCACTGGGATTCCTCTTCTTCTGTTTTTAATATTCCCCTCGAATCATAACTTTCTGCCTCATAATCAATTTTTAATGTAAGCAGGTACGTTCCTGCTTTAGTATTATCCGGGACACTAATTCTTGTTGTAACCGTAACCGACTGACCGGGATTTATCGTTCCAAGATACCATGTATCTGAAGCAGATAAGCCCGAGGTATATAA
>MCBE01000153.1 GCA_001723845.1 Candidatus Altarchaeales archaeon WOR_SM1_SCG | reverse complement strand
TTACTTCGGAGCTTTCACCCATCCAGTCACCTGAATGGATGTCCGATATAACTACACAGGTAAATAGCCAATTCCTGTGGCTGGACTTTCACCAGCAAGTCTCATTATGTTACTGGCTGCACGATATTCCAAGTTTTTGCGCCTTCAAATAATACGACTGCTTGAATGCATCAATCTGAATGTTTTTTTGGATTTCCTCCGGGTTCCTTTTTATCAAGAAGTAAGTCATTGTCGTATTCCCGGAAACAACCATTTTCCCCAAAAATTTTAAGTCCGCATCTCCTGATTCAAAGTTCCCCGGAACAAATAATTTTTCAATCAATTCATTTATTGTTTCTATAATTGCCTTATTTAATCGCTCCAGCCCATGTTCTTTTTTTGAGTATTCAATTCTTGATAAAACATCAGCCCCGTAAGTTATTTGTTTATTGAACACGGAAGCTGACTCAACAATCTCGCCGGTTCTTAAATCAATGAGATATGCAGAAACCGTTGTGGTTCCGATATCAACTGCTACCCCTGCAAATTTTTTAACCTTATCCTTTTTCTCAATCTTTACCTCGCTGCTGATAATCTGGTGGTCGCTGAGCTGTGCCTCTTTTGGAACTTCAACCACAAGATCGCTTTCTGGATAAGTAAGGCACGCAATATGATAATAATTATTTTTCTCAACCAGAGTTAATAATTCTTTCGCTGTTTCCTTTTCATTTACAATTCCTTCTTTGAGAATGATTTTACACTTCCCGCAGACACCCTTACCCTGGCATTGAGCATTTATATGAATACCATTTTTTAGTGCCGCTTCAAGAATTGTTTCATTATTTCTTATTTCAACTTCCCTGTTTTCCGGCTCAAATTTTATCTTATATTCCATTTTTAATTTCTGCATATAATCGACTAATCATGGATTTATCAGATAAATCATATTTTCAATTTTAACATCCATTTTGCTTTCTTAATAAATAATCTGCAATCGCCTTGTGTAGTGTACTTACTGCCAGAATTGCACAATGAATATGCTCTCCCGGAAGTCCGCAAAGAGCATCAATGATACTGGCAGGGGATAATTTTAAAGCATCACCTATTGATTTCCCTCTGACTAATTCGGTTACCATTGAGCCGCAGGCAATAGTCGGACCACAGCCATCTGTGAAAAACGATGAATCATAAATTTTATTTTTCTCTATTAAAAGATAAATTTCAATTGTATCCCCGCAGGGACCTTTTATAACCGCCGCCCCGTCAGGATCATTCATTCTTCTAAGATTTTTTGGATTTTGCCATAATAGGATTACCTTCTCTGAATACCTCTTTTTCGCATCTTCTAATATTGATTCCTGTAAACCCTGTGCAAATTTGTCTAATTTGTCCATATACTATATCTTTTAGTGATGTCCATTCTGTTTTTTTGCGTTCATTGCCGCATTAATTAAATGATAAGTAACCGGGGAAGGAGTTAAATACGGGTGGGTGGCAAACTGGAATGTTTCCATCTCATTCCTTAGAATTCTACTCTCAATTCCCATAACTATGATATTTATCAATTCCGCACAAGAAAAACCGCCTGCTATCTGCCCGCCCATCAGCACTTCAGAATCCTTTGAAAATATCAGTTTTACCATAACAGGGCTTGCATCCGGAAGTGCTCCGGGATGTTTATCAACTGCCTTTGCTTTACCTATTATGATTTCAAAACCCTCTTCTCTTGCTGTCTTTTCAGTTAAGCCGGCAGACGCTAAAACAAGGTCGCTTACGCAGGTTGAATACGCTGCGATAACACCCTTATTTTCCCTGACAACCTTTAAACTATACAAATTCGCACCGGCAATCCTTGCCTCGGAAGTCGCTATTGATGCAAGCATTGTTGGCGAATCCTTTCGTGTGAAAAATTCTCGCTTACCTGCACAATCACCTATCGCAAAAACATCCTGATCAGCAGTTCTCATATACTCGTCAACCCATATCCCATTGCCTTTACCCAAGGATAAACCTGATTTTAATGCAAGTTCAGTGTCCGGGATTGAACCGATTCCGAGAATTACCGCATCTGCAGCAATTTCACTTCCATCGGAAAATTTAATCCCATCAACTTTGCTGCTTCCCAGGATTTCCACGACTCCTTTATTTGTCAAAACTTCCACAGTTTGTGATTTTAATTTTTCCTCTGCCAAAGTGCAAAATTCCTCGTCAAATGAATTTGTTAACAGGCGAGGCAGTAGTTCAATCAAATATACTTTTTTATCCTTGAATTTTGAGATTTCGTCTGCAAATTCAACTCCAATAAAGCCGCCGCCGATTATCGCAACATTCTTGCTTTCTTTAATTTCATCAACTAAGGATTTTAAATAATCTAAATTTTTATGTATGGGGTAAATTCCCTTTTTGTTGATTCCTTTAATATCCGGGATTATTGGATTTGAGCCTGTTGCAATAACCAATTTTTCGTAGAGGTAAATTCCACCATCAGTGGTTATGACTTTTTTGTTTTCCCTATCTATTTCTTTTGCCTCTCCAACCAGCATTTCAATACCCGCATTTCTCAATGCACTATCATCAAATTTATTTTTCTCCGGTTTGTCAAGGGATGAAAACATATACGGGATTCCACACGGAATTACATTATTTGCTACATTTTTAATAATCAAAATTTCTTTTCCGGGATAATATTTCTTTGCAGTCAATGCACACACCGTCCCGGATGGTCCGCCGCCGATTATCAAAATATCTGTTTTATGATCCATTATCTGTTTTAGTTTTTTAGTTTTAAATATTTATTTCTCTTTGCATCCTTCAGAACCCCGTTTCTCTCCCCGGAACGCGTGTTCCATGCACGCGTTTGCATCAGTTGCTTCCGGGAGTTTTCCCGATTTCCATGCAGAGATAGCATCGTTAACCGTTCCTGATGTTTCAACAAAAACTTTTATTCCGAAACCTTCGAACATGGTAATTGCCTTTGGACCAAGTCCGGAACATAACATTACTTCCACGCCTTCTTTTTGCATTATCTCCGGAGGATAACCCTGCCCGCCCGTATGCTCACTTGTGTTGTTTATAACTTTAACCTCATCTGTTTCCGTATCTACTATCGTGTATGTCGGAACCCTTCCGAAGTGCTGTCCCACTTCCTCGTCCAATCCTTCATTCCCCATTGTCGGTACTGCAATTTTCATTTTTTATCTTTTATTTTGCACTTATGTGCTTAATATAAATTAAATTCTGAATTAAAAAACCTAATCAATTTCTTGAAATCCATCCTCATGGGTCACAACCTGAACCTTTGTGTCAGGCAGGTATTTTTTCGCCTCCTCCCCGAGTTCCTGCATTTTCTCTGCTGTCGGACTCTTGATAAATTTAAATTTTGGATCAAGTGTTTTTTCGGGGCGGAACTGCTGCAAAGTGCAAATTTCAAAACCAACATCATTAACGACTTTTGCAATTGCACCCACGTCTTCTTTTGTGTCAATCAGCCCCGGGACGATGGTCGTTCTTGCTTCCTTTTTGCCATCCCAATTTTTCAGGATTTCATGGCTCTTTTTGACTCTTTCAACAATATTTTCCCAATTTTTCGGCAGACCAACCGCCGCACCATATTTTTCATTAAGCGGCGCCTTTATGTCCGTCGTGAAAAAATCAAGGTATGGCAGGGCTTCTTTCAGGCGCTTTGGGAAATATCCGTTGTGATCTATCTTTAACAAAAGACCGGTTTCCTGTTTTATTCTTTTTAAAAGTTCAATGGCATTCTCCTGCATCAAAGGCTCTCCCCCTGTAACGCATACGGCGTCAAGCAAAAAATTTTCATTTAATTTTTCAATGATTTGAGTAATTTCAACCATTGTGCAGCCCTCTTCAAAAACAAGTTCCGGGTTCTGGCACCACGGACACCTGTACGGGCATCCGCAGAGATAAACAACGGCTGCGCTTTTTCCCGGGTAGTCCAGTGTTGAATGGTCAACGATTCCTGCGAATTTTAGTTTCATTTTGATTTTAATCCGTAAATATTATTTTTATTAACAGCATAAGCCCTATCCCACACAGGAATACAACAAAATGCAATAATGATTTTTTAAGATTTTCCCGGTGCTTGATTTCAGGGATTAAGTCAGAGGCAGCGATGTAAATGAAATTTCCAGCGGCAAATGGTAAAAGGTAAACGGCTGAACCTTCTATCCATGCAGAAAGGAAATAACCTGCAATTCCGCCTAAAATTGCGGTTAATGCAGATATAAAGTTAAGGAGCAGTGCTTTAGTTTTATCAAACCCGCCATAGACAAGAACTCCAAAGTCGCCGAGTTCCTGCGGAATTTCATGTAAAGCAACGGCAAGAGTTGTAACAATTCCGACTGATGGATTAATAACAAAACTTCCTGCTATAATCAAGCCGTCAATAAAATTATGTACGCCGTCGGAAATTAAAATTAAATACGAAAACGGCTTTATGTTGCATTCTTCTCCGTGGCAGCCGTGATGGTGATGCCATCTGATGAATTGCTCCAGAATAAAGAAAATACAAAAACCAAGAAGCAGATACAAAAATATATTCAAAATTGCATCGGCATCGGCACCAACTTTCAAGATCGCCTCCGGCAGCAAATGTAAAAATGCTCCTCCTATTAACGCACCCGCAGAAAGCGACACAAGAACTAATAGAATTTTATTCAATAATTTTTCTTTTAAGAACAGGGTTAATACTCCGACGAATGCAATTAAACTAATTAAAAAGGTGCTTCCCAATATGTATAATAATACTGTCTCCATTTTAACTTATCTTTTTCCCATTCTTATCATTTTGCTACCGCATTCCGGGCAGGTTTCCTGCTGGCAGGGTTTCCCTCTCTCATGAGGAATTTTATATCCGCAATTCGGGCATAAACATTCTCCGCCCGGACCTAAACCTAATCCTTCTATATCTGACATTTTTTACCTATTTTTGTTTATATTTACCAATTCCTTTTTCCTCTGCGACCCATTCCTCTGCCTACGCTGCCGCGACCTCTGCCAAAACCGATGCCCTGGAATACTCCGGTAAACAAAGGTTGTTGCCCTTCAGCCGAGACATTAGAGGATGTTGGTTTTGAAACCGGAACTGCACAAAACCCTCTTCCTCCGCCGGTCATTGGACCTAAACCGCGAGGTCCTGTTCCATTAAATCCTGGCATTTTTATTCACCTCCTTTATTTTAAATTTTATTAATTATTTTTTAAATTTTTTAAATTTATTCGGGAGCAACAATCGCCCCCGCGGGACATACCTCTGCGCATGCCCCGCATTCAGTGCATTTATCGGGGTCAATCACATAAATTCCTTTACCCTCGCTTATTGCCCCCACAGGGCATTCATCCACACAACTTCCGCAGGACACGCAGTCCTCTGTAATTTTGTACGCCATTTTATTTTTTATTTTATTTTTTATTTTGAAAAATCTACAATAAAATTCTTTTTATCATAGTCCGCTAATTCAAATTCACTGCTCATTGTAAGGGCTTTTGTAGGACATGCCTCCGCACAGAGCCCGCACCAGATGCACTGCCCGATATTTATTTTGTAAATGTAATCCTCAAAGTTCCTTGACTTCTCCCTGCCTTCCTTTAATTTCATTTCAATTGAGCCGTTCGGGCATGCCATCACACACAGCCGGCAGGTCATACATTTTTTAGTGTCAAGTTTGTGCATGCCCCTGAACTTGATTGGGTCTTCTTTTTTCTCATAAGGGTATTGTGTCGTAACCACGCCTTTGTTTAAAAACATTGCTGAAATTCCCTGTTTGAGAGTCATGGCAAGACCCTTTAGTATTCCGGTAATTAACATTGAGTTTACCTTTATTTTTGATTTAAAAGGGATGCTACCCCTTAAGTGATAGAGTGGACTTTTATTTTTTGTTTATTTGCCTTTTTGGGCATTCCTGGACTTGAACCAGGGATCTCCGCCTCGTAAAGGCGATGTCATAACCAACTAGACCAAATGCCCCCGGTTTTATTTATCTTTACCAATTTCTTTTGCCTCTTCCGCCGCCGTGACCTTTTCCGAAGCCACCGCCTCCGCCTGCACCACCTCCGCGACCCATTCCGCCGCCGGGCATTCCGCCATAAGCAGGTCCAGTTGCCTGTGAAATATCCTGTAATTCGCCGTTGAGATATTTCATAACAGCATCCTTTACACTAATTCCTGCGGCAGAAACAACTTTAACTCCTGCTTGATTCAAAATCGGGAAAGCATTTGGTCCGTAATTTCCTGCAATCACAACATTTGCTCCTTTACCTGCTACAAACTGCGATGCTTGAATCCCGGCACCGCCAGCCGCACCGGCAAACTGGTTCTGCACGATTTCCGTGTCTTTAATTTCTTTTCCTTCAACTTCCACAAAAGTGTAAGTCGGACATCTTCCGAATACTGCCGAGACGGTATCTTCCAAGCCGCCTTTATCCGTTGCTACGCAAATTTTCATTTTTTCTTTTTGTTTAAATTATAATTTTATATTTTATTTAATCATGCTCCTCAAACATCTTATCCTGTGTCGGATCATTTGCCCGCAGCCATTCAATAAGCATTGCAGCATGCTCTTTCTCTTCATCGCGATTGTGCTTTAGGATTTTTTTCACCGATTCGTTTTTGCTTGCGTCAATTCTTTCCTGGTACCAATTTATCGCTTCCAATTCCTCTATCAAGGACTGCCTTACACGCGCTAAATCCTTTGTTTCCTCATGGAGATTCTCCATTCCTTCATGTTTTCCGGTCATTTTTTATTTGCCTGTTTATTCTTTTTTAATTTCATTAATTCTTTTTTTAATCTCATTCAACTGCTGCTCCAGCAGATTTGCCTGATCTTCAAGTATCTGTGCCTCCTGTTCTTTTGTTATTTCTTGTGTTTGGATTGGCATTGCCCCCACACCAGTTCTTGCCCGGAATGGAAGTCCTGTTGCTCTGTAAACATTTCTGAATCCTCGTCCTCGTCCAAAGCCACATCCAAATCCTACACCTACTGGTCTTTGCATTTGCCCGCTCATCCATAACGGGGTACATCTTCCCCCCGTACCACCGGGTCCTGTTCCGTCTCTTCCTGGCATTTTTATCACCTCAGATATTTTAAATTTTATTAATTATTTTTTAATTTTGCACTTATGTGCTTAATTATATATTGAAATTCGGAGTTAATAAATAAAAATAAAAAAACAGGGAAACTTATTTTATACAACAGAGGCAGTAATCATATAATTGTGGGCGAAACTGCATCACTATATTTACCAAACCTGCGAATCAGTTTTTCACTTCAAACCTTAAACTTCCTTGAGTTTATCTACCCTGATTTTTTTAACATTGGGTTTCTTTACCATGTTAGGTATCCAATTGGGTGCATTTTTTGGTTTTGGTACTTTTTCAACCGAGCCCTCAAAAACATGAACTCTCCACATTCCGTCTTTCTTTTTCCCGTGTTCTCTTATCCGTATATCTTTAAATCCTCTTGTTGCTGCTTTTAAAGCAGCCTGTCTTGGAGTCCTGCCCGCAAAGGTGTGGTCTGTATCTACATTATCTTGCCTTAAAGTGTAATGTTTTACATCTGCCATTTTTATTAATTATTTAATTTTGCACTTATGTGCTATATTATATATTGGGATTTGAAGTATAAAAGTTAAAAAATAAATTTCTAACAATCAACTTTAAAATTTTAACTTTTCAAGGAGATTATACCATAGAGTTCATTCAGGTCAACAAGAGTTTCAACACAGCCGCCCGTTTGGAGTGCAACACCCTGTGTCGTAATTCCTTTTTTTGCGGTTTCTAACATTCCCGTATACACTTCATGAGGGCAGGCAACGCCAATTATTGCCCGCGGCTTATATTTTTTTATGATTCTTTTAACAAACCCCCCGCCGGGGACAACTATCGTTCCTTTATAACCCAATTCTTTTGCCTTTTTTGCAATCTCAGCAACTTTACACTTCCCGCAGCCAACACATTTTAAGCCGTCAACAGAACTCATTTTCGCAGGACACTCCAGTTTTCTCAGACACTGCGGGAGTATTATTATCCTTTCTTCGTACGGCACTTTAGAAAACTTGTTTCTTGATAAATTGTTTCTTATCTCAACACCAACGGTTTCAATCATTGATTCGTTCCCGCCAAGGAGATGGACTGCTTTTCTTGAGATAAAATGAAATGAATCAAAAACGAAAAGTATAAATTTCGGGAATATTAATTTCTTCTTTTTAAATACGATGTACGCAAGGGATAATCCGGTTGTAATCATTAATGTAATTATTAACAGAATTAACAATAAAATTTTACCGATTAGTTCATAAGGAATCGCATAAGTCATCTTATTTTAATTTTGCACTTATGTGCTGATTATATGTTAATATTCAAAGTAAATAAAAAACGATATTTTAACTGACGCCGATTCCAATCAACCCGGGATTAACAAGTAACACTATACCAAGCATAATCATTATTGCCCCGCCGACGAATTTTATTATCTGCATCTGCCTCCGGGTTATCTTTTTTGCACTAAATGTGTAACCGAATAATGTTATTATTACGGTCAGCGGCAGCACGTAAACCATATTATATAAAAGCAGGTAAAAGTAATATCCTGATGTGTTATCAAGCATTTTTTCCGAAAGTATTCCCGTGTAAATAATCGGGAATCCTGCCGTGCAGGGAAGCTCAACGAGGGATGCGAATAATGCAAGACCGATAGATGAAGTTATCAAAACGCCGAGCGAACCCTTCATTATTACTTCCTTCATGTTTTCAATTCTTGTCATTAAAGGTCCTTTATGCTGTTCTTGTATCATCAAAGTGACACCTTTTCTGAAAAACAAAAGTTCCTTACAGTTGATTATTCCGGCGGATAATGCTACCAGTGCAAGCGCAATTCTTAAAGGGTCAATGAAACCGATGTATTTAAATATATTCAGCCACGCAATCATAAAAAGAAAATACACAAAAAAGACAACAACTACAAAGGTAAATCCGACAATGTATATCCTTTTTCTTGAATGTGACGCAGCAACAAGAAGAGCAAGGAGGAATGTGAGGACAAACATGTTACATGGGTTAAAGCCGTCAATCAAAGCAATGAAAAAGGTAAAAACAGGTAAAGGCAAAGCATAACCCAGATTTTCGAGGAATTCAGGGGAAATATTTTTAGCGAGAACAAAAAAGCCGAGCAGGATAAGCACGGTTACTGCAACGATAAGGTAATCCTTTTTCTCGCCCGTAAGGTTAAAACATTTACATAATCCCTCACCCGGCAATAACCTCCGGTAAACAAAATAAAGCACAAAAACCAATAAAACGACTGCCAAAATCCACAGCCAGCTCCCCTGCGTTTCTTTTCCAGATGATTTCGCTTTCGGCTCTTCATTCCACTGCAGCGTCCAGTCACTGATTTTAACTGCGTTTTCAAATTCAATGAATGCATCTGAAACCGGAACGGGTTCGGGTGTTGTTTCCTGAAAATCAAATTCTTCCCGTACGGGTGCTAAATTCTCTTCTGCTATAATTTTCTTTAATATTTCATTATCTCCTCCGCTTCCTGCAATTAAAACCCTGTTTTTTGTCCAGATTTTTACTTTACCGGGTAAGTTTGCAATATCAATGTCTTCAAACGCAATAGATGAGCCGTCAGGCATCGGGCATTTATTTGAATTTAATTTTTCAATTATTTCCCCCGATTCAAGCAGCTGGAACCGTCCGAGCGCGGTTTTCTCTTTATCAAATATTAAAAAAGGAACGCCGCTTCTCCCCGAAAGAATGTAATTTTCAAAATATTTTCCTGCGGTTTCCTGGTTTTGGGCTTGCAACCGGTAAATTTCATATTCAATTACCACAAGCCCGGGGTGTTCTGCCGTGAGGTTTGTCAGTAAAAAAGGGTCGGTAAAAGCACAGTTCGGGCAGCCGATTCCCGTCAGATAAACTGCACATATTGTATCTCCGCCGGCTTCCGCTAAAACCGCGGGAGATACCGCAAACATGAATGAAAATATAAACAAAATTATGTATTTAGATACTTGAGCCATTTTTTTATTTTAAATCAATTATCAATTTTAGCACTTATGTGCTTAATTATATATTGGAATTTAAAATTAATAAAAAAGACAGAACTAAAAAATCACAGATTGCCAGTAAAACAGTCATATTCATTTTGCACGGCACTCCAGTTCAGGTAATCGGGTTCGCAATTTTTTTGAACTCCAAGGAAACACTTATAGGCAGTCATCAAATCGTTGTAATCACGAATTATCATTCCGTCACGGTTGAGGTCGCATAAGCATACAGGGTTATCATCAACAATATCGTTACAGTTATCATCTATTTTATTGCAGAACTCTGTTGCCCCGGGACGAATATCTGAATTTGAATCGTTACAATCATTTCCATTACATACCCCCAAACTTACATTAAAAGTTGCGTTAAATCCATCACCATCCTGATCACAGTCGTTTGTTGACAAATTACAATCATCATCAACTCCATTGTAATAGGTTTCTTCTGCAATAGAATTTATGGACGAATTCGTGTCATCGCAGTCGGTTCCTCCGCACATCGGATTTACATAATAATCCCCGTCATAATCGCATTTTGTGCTGTTGCACCTAAACGTGCAGGAATTCTCAATACCGTTATCATTCCACCCGCTGACATTACCGCATGTATTGTTATCCCCGGAACTTGTTAGCCAATCAGGAGAATTAAAATCAAAATTCGTGTTATTGCAAACAATATTTGAATTTATCGTTGATTTTGAATTCTGCGAGTAAATTCCGATGATGTTATTTGAAATTTCATTGCAGGTTAATGTGTTGTTAGAGTTACCTTCAAAAAAACCGCAATCCCCCGCATTAGTAAAATAAACGCCATTATTGTTATTTAGAATTTCATTACCTGAAATATTGTTGAAATTTGAATCAGCGATAAGATAAACTCCTGCCCTGCTGTTTGAACCGAATGTGTTGTTGATTAAAACATTATTAGATGAATTAAAAAGATAAATACCGTAACTGTAATTTTCTACAACGCAATTCTTAATTGTCACATTATTTTTGTTTTCAATATAAATGCCGTAACCGGAGCCATCCCCGGTTATTGTTGAGCCGTTGCAGTCAAAAATTACATTTGAGGAATTTATTATAATAACTCCATCATTGCCTGCGTCTTTAAGTTTGTAGGTGTGGCGGTAAAGTGTTGTGTTTGAATTTATATACAGGTTATCTAATGCGATGATTATGTTTTGTTCGTTTAAGAAATCTTTGATTTGCGAATCCATATATGAAAAATCCTTGCTATATGGACCAATTTTTTGGATTGATAAGTCAGTATATATAGGTTTTGCTATATCTTTATATTGAATAACAAATGATGGCGTAGCACTGGGTACTGAATGTTGATTATCGTGCTCTACTTCATAATTGTATTTACTGCTGTCAAGACAATTGTTAAATTGCGTTGTGTTAAGATTTAAATTGAAGGCGTATTGCTTTAAAGCATTTGTTGAACTTGTTGGATTGTAATAAAGATAATTTCCATATTCATAATATTTTCCCTGATCGCCGGCACATTCAACCGCTTCCCCCAACTCATCACGCCAATCCCAGACCAGATCTCTAAATATAAACTTTGTTATTCCCGTATCAATGTATTTTTCTTTAACTTCTGGAAATATATTGTACCAAAAAAGATTACAATAAGTACCCCACCAGTTCGCATACTCATAAATCGTAATTATTGAATCATTCTCCCCAAGATAATAATCCCCGGAATTCCCGCTTTCCAGGTCAAAGTGTTCGTTGAATTCTTCACCAAATAAATTATTTGTCGGTATCGTTAGCAGTATAAAAAATATTAAAATTTTAATTTTCATTTTTTGTTTATACCATAAAAACCAAATCATTAAATTGCACTTATGTGCTTAATTATATATTGTAATTAAATAAAAATTAATCTTTTCCCACAACAAAATCACCGCCCTTTATCTCAATCGCCTTCCCGTTTATCAACGCATCAGCAACCTTTTTTCTTCCTGACTTAAGGTCTCTCCAGAGCGTCTTCCTGGAGACATTCATTTTCTGTGCCGCTTCTTCATGTTCCAATCCGGAAAAATCAACCAGTCGTATTGCTTCAAGTTCCTCTACACTAAGTGTTACCGCTTCCAAATCCGTCAAAGGAATTCCTCTCGGCTTAAAATAATCCACATCAGGAACTTGTGAAACATTCCTCAAGCACCTTGGTCTTCCCCTTCCGCATCTTTTTCTGTTCTGCATTTTATATCATTACATATCAAAGTTTTTATTTTATCCCACATACTTTTTATCTCATTCGAAACCTCATCATCAGAAAATTCAACGACGGATTTTCCGGCAACCATTGCCCCGGTAACAACCGGATTGAACGGGATTTTCCCAACAGCCTCAATTCCGGCGTTCCTGCAAAAATCCATTATTTTATTAGAATTCCCTGAATTTATATCGTATTTATTTATGCAAACAACAGAAGTCACGTTAAAATGTTTTGCAACAGATAAAATTCTCTTTAAATCATGAATGCCTGACATCGTCGGCTCAGTTACAATCAAAGCAAGATCAGCCCCTGAAAGCGACGCAATAACAGGACAACCGATTCCCGGGGAGCCGTCAATTAAAATCAAATTCCTACCCTCCGTTTCTGCAATCCTTTTTGCATTCTCCTTCACCACAACAACAAGCTTACCTGACGCCTCCTCCCCGATATTTAATTTTGCATGCGACATCGGACCGTATCTTGTCTGTGAGATATACGCATAGCCCGATATTTTTTCTTCGAGTTTCAAAGCATCCGCAGGACATACAAAAACGCATGCTCCGCATCCCTCGCATAATGTGTAATCTATTTCAAAATTTTCATTTACCGCATCAAACCTGCAAACCTCTTTACATTTCCCGCAGTATATACATTTTGAATCATCCTTCACCGCTGTCTTGGAACCCTTGAATTCATGGGTTTCTTTAATCTCCGGCTTAAGTATTAAATGCAGGTCCGGTGCGTCAACATCGCAGTCCGCAACAACGGCGTTTTTCGCAAGCGCCGCAAGTGATGCGACAATCGTTGTTTTTCCCGTTCCTCCTTTACCGCTTATTACTACAATTTGTTTCATTTTGTTGTTTCATTAATTGAATTTGCTCCGAAGTCACCAATAGCAAAAGATACTGCATTCAATATCAATGTCCTGTGACCTAAAATTACATTTATATTTTTTAATTTCAATCCATCCGAAAAATATTTTGAATTAAATGCGAAATTTATAAAATACGCAAGTGTTGTCGGCACCCTGCTTAAAAATATTGTGTTTTTTGGCTGGTCGTAACCAACAAACAGATTCAAACCACCCCTCTCTTTTTCAGTCATTAAAAGCAGGTTAACTGGCATCTGCTTTTCTTTTGCTTTTCCCTCAATTTCACTTAATTTTTCGTAATCAACATTAACCATAAACTCCAGGGGTTCGAATTTATATTTCACTCCTTCAATGATGTCCATTAACTCAAAAACCGTTTTCGCGGCACTCTTATTATCAGCGTAATCTATTTTCTCCTTTAATTGATCTAAGTATTCTTCCGCCTGCAAAACGGTGTCTATATCTTTTCCCGAAAGAAGTTTTATTAACGGCAGCGGCTTTGGTTTAGTATATTCTGTTTTTGCTTCTTTTGCAAGCCGTATCTTTGTTCTCGTTAAACTAAACAGTTTCTTTATACCCTTTGTTGTAATTTTTTCCATGGTAATTTATTTTTCTTAAATGCTTCTGAAATCATGTTATTTAATTCACTGAAATTCGTATGATAAAACAGATGGCTTTTGCATTTGCAGTCGCTGCACCCGAATTTTTTTACGAATTCCAAATTTTCATTTAATTTTCCGGCGATTTTGCATTCAACCCGTGCGTCCGTTTCAGCGTAAATTACTTCAGCAATTTCTGCATTCTCAAGCAGGTAGTCAATATGCCATCTCAATTTCTTTTCTTTTCTCAGGTGTCTTTCTATTCTTTTCTCAAGCCCGTTTAAGGCGGAACCGACATAAGCATAAAAGCCCTTTTTGAAATTTATTTTCCCAAGTTTACCTATCCGGACTTCAATGTTTTTCGGAACTTTAATTAACAGAGTGTATGTTCCTTTCATTTGATTTTTTTGTTTTTGGTTTATTTTATTTAATCCTGAAAAATGTTCCTCTTTCACCTTCTTTACTGTTTATTTTCCCGGTTTCTATAAGGGCTTGCAGGTATTTATTGATTTCATTTAAATGTATCCCTAAAATTTCTGATAAATCTTTGGCTGTGCACGGTCTTCTTCTTAAGGTTGAGATTATACCGCCCTCAATATCTTTACTGAAACTCTTAATCTTTTTTCTTGGTTTAAAGTCAGCAATAATTTCAGCGTTCAGAAAAGAGGCGATTTTCTCAAGTTCCTCTTTTTTTGCAGGCATTACCCATTTTTCCGTTCCGGGGCGGTCAAGGGTGTTCAGTTGAATTTTATCAGGATTTATTTTTTCAATTATTTCTTTAATTTTTTGTGATTCATCAACCGTATCATTCAAGCCCGGTACGACAAAGATTTCAAGCCATATTTCCCCGGGAAATTCTTTTCTAAGAGCAGCAAGTCCTTCTACGACTTCATTTAAATTCAGTTTTTCATACGGTCTGTTTATTTTTTTGAAAATTTCACAGGATCCGGCATCAAGTGAAGGAATTATCAGGTCTGCGTTTTTGACTTCATCTCTCACGCCTTTATTGTAAAAAAGAGTGCCGTTTGTCAGCACCGCTACTTTGTATTTCGGATGATTATTCTTTAGAAAATCAATGATTTCACTAATTTTTATGTGAAGCATTGGCTCGCCTGAACCTGAAAAAGTGATGTAATCCAGTGCAGGGGATTCATCTAAATAATGTTTTAATTCATTTAAAATTTCATCTGTCGGAACATATTCTTTTCGTTCAATAGTTAAATTTGTGGTTTTCCCGCATTCACAATATACACAGTTCAGTGTGCAGGTTTTATGCGGTACAAGGTCTATTCCAAGCGAAACGCCCAATCTTCTTGATGGCACTGGTCCAAATAAATGTTTGTATTTCATTCTGTTTTTAATTTGCTTCTGTAATATTTATTGAACACTCCGGCAGGATTATGTGCTAAAACCCTGTCTTTCACAAGCAGGGTTGTTACTGGTGCATTCGAATACTTTGAGAATAATATGTCATGTCCGATACATAACCCGAAAATTATGTTCAAATCTGTTTTGCAGTCATTTAAAATTGTTGCCTGACCAATCGGGTCGCACATCACCTCATGCCTCGCCTCTTTTATTTTTTTCAGCCCGAATTTTTCTTTATCAATCCCGCAAACCTTGCAGCAGACAGAATAAACATCAAAATTCTTTTCAAGTATCTTATGTAAAATTTTTGCTTCTTCCTCCAAACCAATGCAGAATGCGATCCCTACTTTTTTGAAATTCATTTCTTTGCAGAACATGATTAATTCTTCAAGCCGGGTTAATTTCATATAACCTTTTGCCTCAATTTTAGATGCGGTTTCCATTATCTTTTTATTTTCCTTGCCCAGATATTCTGAAATAACATTGTCCTTTATTTTTGTGCAGTCCTTGCCTTCATAACATATTTTGTTTTCACATAGAGCGCATTTCATTTCATAATTTTTAAGATATAAATTAATTAAGTGGATATGAATAATTAAATTTCAACAAAATTTCCCTGCAATTTTATTCACAACGGAAATAAATTTCTCAACATCAGAGATTGTATTATAAATATAAAACGAAACCCTGACGGTTCCCTTATCTATCTTCAGGGTTTTCATGAGGGGTGCGCAGCAGTGAAAACCTGACCTCGCCACTATATTTTCATTACTTAACATTGATGCAGCATCATGAGGGTTTAAATTTTTTATGTTAAATGAAATCACACCAATCCTGTTTCTCGTGCCATACACTGTGACATTTTCAATTTCATCCAATGCATTAAGGGTGAATTCCGTCAATTTCCGTTCATGTTTTTCAATCCAATCAAACCCCACTTCATTTAAATAATCAATCGCTGCTCCAAGACCTATGACCTGTGCTATAGGAGGGGTTCCCGCTTCAAACCTGAGGGGCGGCGGCTTAAATTTATAGCCTGTAAAATTTAAGTTTTCATCACATTCAACACCGCGTGTGGTTCCGCCGCCGAGTTCAAGCGGCTCAATTTCTTCAGCAACATCCCCGTTAATGTAAATTCCGCCGACTCCTGTCGGACCAAGCATTTTATGTCCCGAAAATGCAAGGAAGTCACATTTGATTTTTTTAACGTCAACCTTTAAGTGAGGTATGGACTGTGCTGCGTCAACAAGAAATAAGGAGTTGTTTTCTTCTGCAATCCTCCCGATTTCATGTACCGGAAAAATTATTCCGAGAACATTTGACACATGCGTGCTTGCTATTAATTTAGCGTCCTTCGCAGCTTTTTCGAAATCGGAGATATTTATTGTCCCGTCAGGTTCGGGCATTAAAATCTCTAAATTAATGTTAAATTTTTTCTTCAGCCGAAGCCACGGCAAAAAATTTGAGTGGTGTTCAACTGCGGTCACAACAACCTTATCGCCTTTTTTGAAGTTTAATCCGCTTGCAACAAGGTTTATTCCCTCTGTTGTGTTTTTTGTGAATGCAATCTCACCTGGTTTTGAATTTATAAGACCCGAAACTTTCTTATAAACCAATTCATAATGCTCTGATGCAATCTGCGATAATTCATGCACTCCCCTGTGTATGTTTGCATTGAATTTTTCATAATATTCCATTTCAGCTAAAACAACCTGCTTCGGCGTGAGAGACGTTGCTGCATTGTCAAAATAGATTATTTCCCCGTCAAGTATGGGAAAGTCGCCGCGGATTTTTTGCACATTCATTTTATTTTATTTAAGTTTTTTAATTTAAGTTTTTTTTATTTCAACCCACAGTCCGGATTCGTCAAAGGTTATTTTAAAATCCTGCATATCCTTTAAAATTTCCTTAAGCTCCATGTACCGGGCTTTTAAATTTTCATGAAAATTGCGCCCCCCGTGAACACCCCTGTAGGTTTCTTCATGCAAACGCATCGCCTCTTTTCTAACCTTTTCATCCCTTCCGAAGCCGCCTCCGATAAACCCAACGCCTCCAATCTTTAACACCCTGTGAATTTCTGAAAACGCCTTTTTTTTATCGCGCCAGAAATGAAATGAACCCCTGCTCACAACCAGATCGGCAAAATTGCTGTTGAAAGGAATGTTGTGAACATCCCCTGATCTGGGAATCACTCTCCCCGCGAGTTTCTCTTTTTCAATTTTTTCTTTCATTATTTCAAGCATCTCCTCTTTTATGTCAACTGCATACACCTTTAGATTGGAAATTTTCGCGATTTCGCATGCGAACCCGCCTGTCCCGGAGCCGATGTCAACACATACTCCTTTAGTTATCCCGTAATCCTCAATCACCTGCCTTGCTAAAACTCTATAAACCGGTGCGAATATATTCTCTGCTGTTTCTTTGAAATGGTTGATATGCTCGGAACTTACATTTTTCCAATCCATATAATCTTCATTTTCGTTTTTCATATTTAATTTTTTCAAATATTTCCTTGAATTTATTTTTCCATTCAGGCATCTCCAGAACAAAAGGAATGCCTCTGGAATAGGTTTCAGCAATTCTTTTATCGTAGGGAATTTTCAATAAAATCGGAATTTTCTTTTCATTACAAAATTTTTCCGTTTCATCGTTTCCTATTCCATCCCTGTTGATTATAACGCCGTGCGGGATTTTAAGTTTTTCAAGCAATTCAACCGCAATCTTCAAATCATACAACCCGAACGGAGTCGGCTCTGTCACAAGTATGCAGTAGTCCGATGCGTGCAGGGTTTCAATAACAGGACATGCTGCTCCCGGTGGAGCATCAATGATTACTGTTTCATCACGGTCAATTTCATCTTTAACCGCACTTATCAGAGGAGATGACATCGCTTCCCCGATATTCAAAGTTCCGTGAACAAATTCAATTCCGTCTGAAATTCCCTTTTCAATTACCCCGATTTCCCTGTTTTTTTCAGTAATTGCATTTTCAGGGCAGACCATCGTGCATAAGCCGCAGCCGTGGCAGAGTTCCTTGAAAAGCATGAAATTATCCGGGAGAATTGCGATGGCATTGAATTCACATGCCTTTGCGCATTTTCCACAGTAAATACATTTTTCTTTATCAATATCAGGAACTGGAATAAATGCCTTTTTTCTTTCGGTAATTTCGGGCTTTAAAAATATGTGAACATTCGGCTCTTCAACATCGCAGTCAATTATCTGCACACCACCAGCATCTATAAGAGACAATGCTAAGTTTACTGCAATTGTTGTTTTTCCTGTTCCTCCTTTTCCACTTGCAATTGATATTATCATTCTCTTTTCTTTGGTTTTACTTACAAATTTTTTTGATCATTCTAACAGACCCTCATATTTATCGTATATATCAAAAAAAGCATCGGCAACCGTTTTAATCTCCTCCATTGTAAGCAGGTACATGCTCAACTTAAAGAATTTGGTAAGCCCTGATTTTATTCCGACAATGCCTTTTGCTTTCAACTCCTTCTGCAAAAAGTACCCCCTCTTTTTATGCTTCTTTGAGATTTCATAAAAAACCGGTGTCTCAATAAAATTTAAATCATGCCCTGTCGGTTGAACGCCGAGGGGTTTTATTCCGGGTATCCCGGAAAGTTTATCTAAAAACCATCTTGCTTTTGCAACTTCCTCATCCCACCTCCAGACTCTTTCAAGCACATGAGGGAATGATGCCATGAGTGTAATTACGGGAAGTCCGCGTGACGTGCAGCCTAAAAGCTCGACTTCCTTGATTTTGTATTTTTCTGATTTCCTGAATACTATCTTTTCATATTCCTCACTCGTACCAAGAACGCCTATTGGTCCTGATGCAGCCATTGATTTATGCCCTGAGCCGACAATAAAATCAGCATTTAATTCTTTTGCGTTAATTGGCATTCTTCCGACAGAATACGCACCGTTCAAAAGAAACGGGACGTCGTATTCACGGCAGATTCCACCTACTTTTTTTGCATCAGCAAGATTACCATAGTTTCCATCAGGGTATGTGAGTAATGCAAGTTTCGGCGGTTTACCTGTTTCTTTTTTTATTTCCTCAATTTTTTCCGCATACGAGTCCTCGTTGATCTTGAATTCAGGATGCTCTGTTTCCGGCGTTGTAACGACGTTTACGCAGGCACGCTCTGCTGCAACAAAGGAACTGTAGTGGGCGTTTGAATCAAATAAAACAGTGTCTCCTTTTTCGCAGAGTGAATGTATAACAATAAACTTTGATTCTCTTGCACCGTTTGTTATTCTTGCCGTTTCTGTTCCCAGAAATTTTGGCAGTTTCTCGTGCACAAAATCATTGATCGGCGGGTTTTTGATATTATCAAGGCAGCCGTCACAGAAATCGCAAACAGAGTAACCGTCAGCCCATTCGCTTATCATTTTTCTTGCATCATCACTCAGGATTCCCCCTCTTTGCAATGGGTTTAGATTTATGTATCCTATTGTTTGCCTGTGAAGGTCTTTAAACTTTTGGGACTCCCGGATTAAATTTTCCATTTTAGTTTTATTCCGCATTAATCAGATGAATCGTAAATTGTAAGTTGAAATTATTTTTTTAATTTATGATTTCGTAAGTGCAAATATTGTAAACGACTGTTCCGGCAGGAAATCAAATTTCTCATCCACCCGGTATCCTGCTTTCCCCATCTCTTCAGCGATAACCTCCCGTTTGACGTAATGCCCGAATATTGCATGAAAACTGAAAAACCCACCGGGTTTATACTCTATGACGGCGACTCTTCCTTCCGGCTTTAATAAAATCTTTAATTTTCTGAAATATTCAACGCGGTTTTGCAGGTGATGATACACGTTGCGTACAAAAATCAAATCAAGGGTTCCTTCAGGCAAATTCAAGTTATCTCCCGCGGCAATGACTGTTTCAACATTATCAAGTACCTTTTCCTCAGCACTCTTCCTGATAAATTCCAGAAATTCATGGTCTGTGTCAATTGCATAAACCTTACCTTTTTCTCCCACGGCATCTGCAAAACGCAAAGTAAAATAGCCCCCTCCTGCGCCGATGTCCGCTATTATGCTGCCCTTTTCAATCCTCAATGAATCCAGTACGTCCTGCGGTTTGTTTTTCGGGTCGGATGCCTTTTTATTGAATAATTTTGCCTTAATCTTGTTTTTTGTTTGCATTTTCATTTATATTTTAAAACAACGCTTCCCACATCAGTTCCAAGGTCACCGGCAACGATGTGGCACTTCACCATCAGCATGTAGAATATCCCTCCGAACTGGCTTAAGCCCTCATAGTTTCCCTGCCCTTTTGAGATAACAATGTCGTGTGAATTAATCCATGATTCTACTTCAGGGGAGTTTCTTACCGGTCCTGTTTTTGGGTCGCCGTTGCTTGTTTCAAGGAACACTAAATTTTTTATTTTATCAATGCCTGCGTACTTTGCATCATTGATTGTCGCATCATTCAACACCGGACCTCCCTTGACCGCATAATAAATTTTATCAAAATCCTTTCCGGATAGTAATGTTTCAATTAATAGTTTATCAAAAACAATCTCGCCGGCGTTATCAGCAAACAAAAGAATAGTTTTTGCCGAGTTTAATTTACTTAAAAACAGAGTGTAATTTTCTTTATCAATTTCTTGAGCCATGACCTGATCAATCGTCTCGTGGATATTGAAATCATCAAGCGCCCCGAAGTCCATGATGTTTCCTGCAATTGAAAGTTTTATCGCCGAATTTATTGGGTTTTCACTTCTTTTGACCATCGCTTTAAGTTCTGGATAAATTTCAAGAACTATGTCATTGGATTCTTTTTTCAGTTTTTTGTATGGATCAATGCCCCCTGTTTTATCGCGAACGATCTTATGGATTTTATGGGCAAGTTCCGGGGGAGTTTTATGCCAGTCGGTTTCAATCAAGGTATTGATTACTTCTCTCAATATCTGCTCCTGAAGTTCCGGATCATCAGATACTTCACGAATTGCTTTTAGTGCCTGCCTCTGGAGGCATGGAATACAGTCAAGGTTTAATTCCATAATCTGTTTTATTCTGCACTTATGTGCTTAATTAAATTATTAAATTTCTGATTTAAATAATCTTTATTACTTTCTTTCATACCGGGATTATGTGAATCTACAGGTAGGTTATCGGGATAAACTTTACTTTTGTCTCCTGAATAGTTTCAGAAGCCCACAGGTTTTTTGTGACGATTAATGCCTTTTTTGGTTTATAATTCTCTATGAAACTCCTGAAACTTCTTGTAATTTTTGGCTTTTTCATTGTCTCAAATTTTACTTCAATTGGTATGAAGCCATTGACGTTTAAAACAAAATCCACTTCAGCTTTTGCAGTAGTTCGCCAGAAATTTAGGGGGTAATCTCCTTTTATTTGATTGATCTGATTGAAAACAAAATTTTCTGCTAACGCCCCTGCATCCGCTCTTAAATCTAAACTGTTAAAATTATTCAATGCGTAATTTCGCAGTCCCGAATCAATAAAATAAACTTTCGGGTTTTTCTTTAATTCGGTTATCATGCTTTTATGAAACGGTCTTAAAAGAGTCACAATATAAGTTTGTTCAAGTATGTCAATTAATTTTAAAATTTCCTTGAAATAACTCCCGCAGTTTCTTGAAAGATTCTCATAAGAGATTAAATTTCCAATGCTAAATGACATCATGGAAATTAGTTTTCTAAATTTTGCAGTATCTGTTATGTTAAGATAGGAAACCACATCCTTTATAAGGTATGTGTTAAAAATATTCTTTAATATAATGTTTTTCTCTTCATCTGTTTTTGCTTTGACAACTTCAGGGTAGCCGCCGAATATTAAGTATTCTTCAAGGTGTTTTTGTAGTTCCCTGATAAAAATATCCTCTTTTGTTTCTTTTATTTCAAGGTCGTTATCAAAAAACAAAAAATCCCTTACTTTTTTATTCCCTTCAAGATAAATTCTTGAAAGATTTTCATCTTTATGACTCAGATATTCATGAAAATTAAACGGAAGCAGCTCAAAAGAAAACATCCTGCCGACAAGAAACTTCCCTGTTTCAGAGGTTATTTCAAGTGATGATGATCCGGTTGCTATGAATTTTATATTTTTATTGAGATCGTAGAGGAGTTTTAATTTCTGGCCGACATCAGGGCAGTAGTGTGCTTCATCTATTAAAAAATAGTATCTTTCATTTTCATTTACTGCGAATCTTTTTACAAAATCTTTTGGATTCGCACTAAAATTTTCCCGCAGTTCAATATCCTCAAATGTAACAAAGATTATGTTTTCACTATTTACGCCGTTGTTCATTAACCAATTTTTCAGCATCTCAAGCAGGGTTGTTTTGCCTGCCTGCCTCGGACCCTTTATTATGAATATTTCTCTTCTTTCAACCCATTTCTTTATTTCCTCAAAAAGATTTCTCTGTATGTATTCCATAATAATACTATTAAAATTAAAAGTATTTAAAGTTTAATGGCGTTAATATTAAATTAATTTTTGTTCTTTAAATGTTTTTTCAAATCTAAATAATCTTTAAGATGTTCATGAACCTCACGGATGGTTTCATCGTCTGGCAGCGATTTTATTATTTTTTCAAGATAGTTTTTATCTTTGAAGCATTTGAATGTTACCGGAAAGTTTATGTCAAACAACCAGGTCAACTGGAAAAGTTTCATGTCGTTGTGCGTATTTAAGTTATTTTTTGAAACCCGGTAGTTTAGTATGTCTTCAATAAATTCATGAGAATATGTTGGCGCATCCGCTAATTCAAGCTCCAGTGCAGGATTCGGGTTTTTATCTTTTTCCACATAGTACTCCGTAATCACCCCGAATATGTCAAGTTTATCGGCGTCCCTTAATAGCTTTGAGAAAAGCAGGATGTCCGGTTTTAGTTTTGCAGGGATTTTTTGCAGGTTATGAAATTCAACTGATTTAAGTATCAATTCCTGTTCACTCGTGGGCAGGCAGGACAGGACACCTGAGTCTTCCAGTATTTTCACACCTAATGCTGCGTGGTTTTCCGATTTCCTGTCATCGAATGTAGCGTATTTTTTGAATTGTTTGAAACGCCCGATGTCATGAAACAATGCAACGGATTCTGCGATAAAAAGTTTAGTTTCATCAAGGTTTATTGATTTCCCAATCAGGATAATATTTTCGCACACTCTTAAAGTATGTTCTTCTTTCAGCTTGATGTTTCTTTGCACGTTAAAATCATCAGAATAAAATTTTTTCACGTAATCAAAAAACGTTCGTGTCCCCAGCTTGTTAATTAAATTCTACGGGGGATTATACCTGTGTTTAATGAATTTAGAATTTTGACATGAAATATGATGTATTTTTGTCGTTTAGGGTGATTAATAAGGCATGTTCTAAC
>MCBE01000152.1 GCA_001723845.1 Candidatus Altarchaeales archaeon WOR_SM1_SCG | reverse complement strand
CCAATGATTAATTTTCCTGTTCTGGATATTTCAATATCTGCGTTTGTAACATTTGCACCTATTGGAACTGCAAGATACGCAATTAAATTCCTGTCATTTCCAAAGGTTAAGTTTACGCCGTTATCAATTATAATTTTTTCTGCATTCACATTAACCCAAACCTCGGCACTGCTGCCCCTGTTACCAAAATCTGTTACAACAATTTTAATTGTATGATTTCCATTGGAAACAACCGATGGATTGAAAATGTAAGGATATTCATATTCAACATCGTCAACTGTCAGAGTTATATTTTTAATTCCTCTGTCGTCTATTATATCTGCCTTTATAAGCATCATATCCTTTATAGTGCTTCCACTTATCAAATCTAAAAATTCAACTCTTGGAGGTAAATCAACGACCTTTACAGTTATGGACTCTGTCGTTATGTTATTGCCTGCGTAATCATAAGCAACCGCATAGATTGTGTGTTTGCTTCCGGATTCATAAATTCTTGAATCCCAGTACCTATAATTGATATTTCCATCAATAAAATATTCAACATATGTGAACGCATTGATTAAACCTCCATCAGCATTACGTACAACTGCTGATAATTCAACAATTCCTGACACACTGCTTCCATTCAAGGGATTTGTTAATTTTATTGTTGGCGATTTAGTGTTATTCACGATTACCTTAATTGAATCCGATTTTGAGGTATAATCTGGTGTGCGGGCAGTAGCAGTGATTATATGTTCTCCGTTTAATAGATTCTGTGTGTTGAAATCACATAAAATTGTTTCTGATTCCTGCTCGCAGATTTCATTGCCGTCAATTTCAATTTCAATTTTTTTTACTGTGCCGTTTGCAACAGCACTAATTGTTATATTATCCCTAATTGTTGAGTTTTCTGTAGGCGTTAACATCTTGATTGAATCAACGGGCGGGTTGTCTATAGAAAAGGGCTTTGTAAAGACATCCCACAAATTTTTATTTTTTTTATAGATTCTAAAAACCAGTGTATGTTCGTCGCTTGAGAATTTTGTTGTGTCAAAATAAAAATAAAATTTACTATTATATTTGAGATTTGTTGTGGCGATATGCTTCAGTCGATGTCCATCACGAATCAGAACTTCAATCTCCCCTATTAAATTCAAGTATTCTGGATCTATTGCCATTGGTTCATACTTCTTTACATTTTTTAATAACTTCTCTAATCTTTTTTGCAATTCAGAATCTAACTCCGTCGCTTTTTTTAGTTCTTCTTCTACTGTAGGTTCTGATTCTTGCGGCTCTGCTGGAGGTTCCTCTTTTGATTTTTCAATACATCCGAGAGTCAAACCAGCAACAATTATCAAAACCATTAAACTGAAACACATTATAGTTTTAGAATTTTTAGTGCTTCCGACTCCGCCAATTTTTACATTTGTTAATATAAATACCCTGTTCATTTTTGTTTTATTCTAATTTTAAATCATCATAACTAATTCCCCCTCTTTTTCCATTCGCTCCTTATTTCATTAACATAATCGGTTCCTGTTTTTTCATCTTTCCATATTCCAAAGGTATCTTCAACTGCTGATTTGACTTTCTTTATCTCTACATCTACCATTTTCAATCATTTTTTGCAGTTCCGATTCCTCCAC
>MCBE01000151.1 GCA_001723845.1 Candidatus Altarchaeales archaeon WOR_SM1_SCG | reverse complement strand
TATTTATCGTTTTATTCTCCAATGAAACATTATCAATTAAAAATTCAATTTGGGCATCATAAGTGTCAATTTCCATTAAATTTTTTATTGTCGCATTAATTGTTATATTATTCCCTGCTTTCGGGTATTTCGGGATGTAAATTCCTGATACCGTAAGGTCGGGTGCCTGCCCGCAGTACTGCGCAATCAATCTGAGATAATGTTTTGATGCGGTGCCTGTGTGCTGCCAGTTCTCTGCAACGCACATAAACTGCGGGATGTAGCCGGAAAGAAGTGAAGAAGCACAATCAAATACCGCCTCCTTTGCACCTGCATCACTTACTTCCGCCCAATGAAAAACATAACCTTCTTCTTCCAATTGCTCAACTACGGGAACCATACTGTTGCATGCACCGCACCAGCTTGCATGATAAAAGATTACCGTATCGTTTTTAAGCCCGTGCTCTTCCATACATGATAACCGGACAACGGAAATATTTATTGTTAATTCATTGTTCGTCTCGTTTGTCTCACTAATCAAATTACCGGGGTCAACTTTTATTGTTATGTTATGCTCACCGGCAGATGCACTCCATGTAAAATTCACTTTCCTTTCGGAAATACCGGTTAAATTTAAAATTTTTGAATCCTTATAGAGATTATCAATAAACAAAGAAACATTGACCTCGCTTAAATTTAGATTAACACTATTTCCAATATTTTCAATTATTGCAGTTATATTTACAACACTTATACTATCAGGATTTTGCGGGGCGTATGTAAGGTTTTTTACGGTTAAGTCGGGTCTGAAATCAGAACACCAGAACGAGTAAATTTTCCTTTCATAAAATTTATTGCAAATTTCATTTTTATCCGGCGTCCCGTCGTAGAGGTTTGCGTTGTCGTCGTCCGCGATGAGTAAATTTTCAAGAAATTCGGAAAAGTCATAAGCATGAGGTGTAATTCGTATTGCCTCAAAAATTAATGCGTCTGTAAATTCCGCACCTAATTCTTCTCGCAGTTTCCAGAACGCCCCGGATATGATTCTCCCGTCATCATGCACCTTGCCCTTCCAGTCATCCATTGTTAAATCATTATTCAGGTTTCTCGGCGAAGGTAAAATGTTTTCCGCAATCAGCGAGTTATTGTTAATGGTTGCCGCAAAGTAATCCGCAAGCGCCTCGTCAAGGGCTCCCGATTCACCGGAATAAGGTAAAAGATTATAAATGTGGTCAATAGCCCCGTGCGTGTATTCGTGATATATTGCATCACTGCCTAATGCAATGTTTTCACAGTCGCCCCCGTTCCCCCCGCCAAGTGCGATATCTTCATAAATCGGGTCATATTCCGCATTGCACCAGTCACTTCCGGCTTCAATTGTGACCTTCATTTGATAATCCATACCCTCGTAATTAAATTTTTTAAAATAATCATGAATTTTATTGACATGATAATAAACACACGACTCTGCATTCCTGTCTGATGTGTCGCTTTCATTCCAGTTCCAGTTGTGCGTTTCGTTTGAATTTAAAACAAAATTATGTTTTGCATCTGTTGTGTCTTCATTATCAACATTAACCCACAAGCCGCGAAGTTCGGATGTAAGATTCATTACCCCGTTCAAATTTTCAAATTCATAATACCCTTCATCTGTAATTGCGGAAATAATCGTAGTTGA
>MCBE01000150.1 GCA_001723845.1 Candidatus Altarchaeales archaeon WOR_SM1_SCG | reverse complement strand
CGGTCTTTATCACATGATGAATGGGTGGAAAGGACCTATGAGTCCAATAAATTTTTCAGACATTCGGATAGTTGTACCTGCATGATTAAAAAGTTACATGCGTGATAAAAATATCGGTACAACTTATAAAGCAAGAGACGTTGAAAGAACGATTTTCTCCTATCACTCTAAAATCCAAGAAGGAAATTTATACGATTAATTTGCCTCAACATCAGATAACACAGAATATACGCTACGGCTACGCCTTGCCCTTCGGGACATTCGCCTATCGGCGAACGTCGTATATGCTGCTTCCGTTATTCAAACCCTAACAAGTTCCCAAATCAAAACTATCCCTCCGCTTTAAACATCCTCATCCCCCATTCATGCACCAAAAATTTTAATTTTAATTTCATCAAACCCCCAATCCCCCCCAAATCAAATTTCAATTTTATTTACTTCACCATCTTATAGTATAACATATACTTGAGTTTCAAAGATATTAGATTTCTAACATAATAAATTTTATTTACCCCATTTACTGATGTTGGTTTTTGTTATCTCACTTTTTGTATTTTGTTGCCATGTCAAAATTTTAAATAAAATCAGTGTGCTTTAATACTTTAACTAACAAATGTTGCCATGTCATTTAATTTATTTAATATCTAATACAATAACATGGAACTAACAACTAAAGAAATAATGGCAATAAAACCCTACATTGAAATCATTAGAAAAAAAGGTAGAATGCCTCAATATACTCTTGTAAGAAAAAAACGGGTAAATGGAGAAGTAAAAAGAGTGTGGAGTAAGTATCTGGGCACAGCAGAAACGATCGAGAAATTCTATAAAAACTGTGAAGAATGCACTGATATGAAACTCAAAAGTTTTGAGTATGGAAGAACGGCAGCACTAATGAAAATAGCAGAAGAACTAAATTTTGTTGAGATCGTAAATAAACACACAACCAAAAAGAAGATTGAAGGGCTGACAGTTGGTGAATACAT
The DNA here is from genome assembly GCA_001723845.1 of Candidatus Altarchaeales archaeon WOR_SM1_SCG. GTDB lineage: Archaea > Altiarchaeota > Altiarchaeia > IMC4 > WOR-SM1-SCG > WOR-SM1-SCG. The sequence continues at coordinate 691 of MCBE01000150.1, read as the reverse complement.
GCTATTGATTATCCTTAGCAGAGCCGATGAACCAATAAGCAAAAACGGAATCTCCGACTGGTTTGACGATTCTTTTCTCGATTTAATGTGGGTATTTTCGCACAAACTGAACACTCAAAATTTTACGAACCACATGGATTATCTCACAGATGAAGTAATGCGAAAAATCGGGGATGACCTGGGAAAAAGACTTGTTGAGCTTGGTGTGGCACCAACAAAGTTATATATTGATATGAGCAATGTCTTCACATATATGGAAAATGGGGGAACGTATTTGTTTAGCTGGAATAATATTCCCGGAAACGACAGCAAGCGACTCATAAACCATCTTTTGGATAATCTAAAAATAGGTTGGGTAAAAAACGCAACAATCAATAAAAACAATGACTGTAAAATAATAACAGTTACGGAAGGGGAAAACTCAGTTGAACTAAAACTTAACGAGAAAGAAAACAAAGTAGTCTTAAAAATCAGTGGCGGTAAAACCTATGAATATATCTTAAAAGAGAAGAAGGGTAAGCTAAAGGTATACGGCGGGGAGATGCCTAAAAAAGGTAGGGGTAAAGAGAAACGATATGATAAAAATATAATCGGCATAGGAATAGTAACAAGTGATGAAAACATCCCAATGCTTCACGAGTCATATCCCGGAAACAAGCACGATTCACAAATATTTGCCGGGATTTTTATG
>MCBE01000149.1 GCA_001723845.1 Candidatus Altarchaeales archaeon WOR_SM1_SCG | reverse complement strand
GTAAAACCCCTCCCGTCTTGCGTTCTTCGCGGCAATTTTGTGAATCCATCATCTTTCAAAATCCGATCAATCGTGTTGATGCTGACTTTGAGGTTTTCTTCGCAGAGTTTATCATATATGTCATATACTGAAAGGTTCTTTTTTCTCCATGAGATTATCTTCCCAGTTACTTTTTCAGGTGTTCGCCGACCTTTTGGCCCATTCTTTTTTTCAGGGAAGAATTGCAGTTTTCCTTGTTTGAAATCTGAAACAATACCTTTGAATGTTGGGATAGCATAACCAAAACGCTTTGCGATTTTCTTCTGCGTGGCTCCTTCTTCCAGATAATATGCCCTGAGGGCATCATACTTTTTTTGATCAGGGGTGTTCGGTTCCAGAAAATATTGTTGTGGGTCCATTTTTGGTGTGTAAGTGAGTTAATAGTATATAGAATTATGATACATACTATAAAAATGGATCGGTGCTAAATTCTGTGGATGTTAGAAAAAACAGATAGATATAGCACCCTCAATAATGTGTTTTCTATGAAACCATGTAACTATAGCTCGGATTTTTGAAAATTTTAGGTGTCATGTAGGTCATACTCTGAAGAGATAACAAAATAATAACATATGTCCGCAGGTTAGTGATTTTGAGATTTTTCAGATGAAAAACTTGCAGAGAAGGTAGGGTTAATTATGATAGATAATGCCTCTGTGAAAATCCCTGTTAAATTTAAAATTGTAATAATTGTAATTAATAATTAATAAAAACAGAATCAAAATAAAATGCCTTTAAAAATAAATCACGACAAGTGCTGCTACTGCGGCGGGTGCGTCGGCGTATGCCCGCAGGATGCACTGGAACTTAAGGAAACGCTTTTAGTTGTGGATGAAAAATGCAATGAATGTGGGATATGCGCTAAATTCTGCCCGGTAGGGGCAATTGAAATTTGATTGAATCAAAGATTATCAATAAAATCAGGGATACATCGGTAAATGGACTTTCAGGTTTCAAATATAAAATTAATGTGTTTGTTTAGCTGATTAGATTTCTATCTTATTGACTCGCATTTTTAAAAGGTAGTTGTTCCCTAACATTATTTTTAATACATATTTATATATATTAGCAATCTAATAAGTAACATGAGAAAAATTTCTATAAATAAAGGCGAACTTGCAATTCATCAGAAAGTTGTTGGATATTTTACGAAACATGTGACAAAATACGGGACAGGCGCAAAAATTGATTGCCCCAAAAAATATTTAGGAAAACAAGTAATTGTAATAATCTGCGATGAATAAAGACAAACTCATTAAGGAACAGAAGATAGAAATAGAAAAACTGAAAAAAGAGAATGCTGAATTGAGGAAGGGCATTAAAGAACGAAATGTTATAATCGATGAACATTCTAAAAAGATCGAAACTCTTGAAACCAAGTTAAAGAAGGTGATAAGAATATTAAGGGTTTATGAGAATCCTAATACTCCCCCTTCACAACAAAGAATTAAGGAGAAAAAAGAAAAAAAGAAATCATCAAACGGAAAGCGAGGAGCACCTAAAGGACATAAAGGAGGCTGTCCGACATTTCAAACCCTCTCCGATAAGAAATTAGAAACCAAAAAAAATAAAATAAGAATATCTCAGATTCATGCACTTGCACACAACAATCCTTTGATTACATCCAAACTAAACTTTCC
>MCBE01000148.1 GCA_001723845.1 Candidatus Altarchaeales archaeon WOR_SM1_SCG | reverse complement strand
ATCTCCTTTGTCATGTAAGCATTTCCGTCAATGTAGTGCGTGCAGTTCAATGTGCTGTTTGAACGGTCTGTTGCGTTGAATATAAGTTCTATTTCCGCTTGATTTGTAAAAGAATTGTTACCGGGGCTGATTAGATTTACGGCAGGCGGCGTGTTCACATAAAATTTGTATATCCCGAAGGTCTGGCATGTCCTGTATGGGTCGTTAGAACTATTATAAGTCGTCCCGATGTTCCCTGCCACATCACTGCAGTTTACTATTATGCTGTGCCACCCGTCTGAAAGTACTGGTGTTGTGTTGTAGAAAGAGGTATTATTAAATTCAGTCATATTGAAAGTGCCGATGTATGAAGTGTAATCATTTGAATCATACAACTCATATTTGCACCACAAACCGGGTTCATTTAAAGAAACATTTACCAAAACCTGCGGTGTGTTGTACTGCCGTACATCCCAGGTATCCGTGCATTCCGGCGAGATAATAGTTATTTCAGGCAGGTCTGTATCATCACCAAAAACAATACATATTGCTGCGAGCATAAATATTAAAGTTAAGATTTTTGTCTTCATTTTTATTGTAATTTATTGTAATTTTAAACCATACAGATTTTGCAGCAGTAAAAAATATCGCGATATCCTGATCGTACAATGATATTTTTATTTACCTTAACCTGCCAGGGCATTATTAATTTAAAAATTTAATGCAAATGGTAGGTTACAGGATTTAATTATACCGTTGAATTTATCTGAGTGATTATATGTATATAAAATTAGAAATAAAATAAATTCTTTAAAAATTAGAAATAAAAAGTGAAATTTAATTTAAGGGATTTTACCTATTATTTAAACCTTCTAAAGATAAATACCGCAAGAATTAAAATTAATACAGCAGTAATTATTATGATAATTACCGCCGGTGAAATTGAAACGGGTTGAGATGAACTTTCTTCAACCTTTACTTCTTTTTCTTCTTTTGCAGATTTTACGGTAATTGTTATATCGTCCATTTTTATACTCTTTCCTTCATAAAGCACATTGCCTTTTATAAGATAAACTCCTGCGTCTTCGGATTTAAAGTATGCGGCAGGTGTTCCTGTTTGACCCTGGTATATAAGAAAATTCTCACCGTTTAAGGTATCAACAAGTTCATTATCAAGATAAACCTCTCCCGTAATTTTGGCATTTATACTGCCTGCACCTGTATTTTTAACGACAACTTCAATTTTTGCAGGATTTCCAGATTCTACCTCTCCGGGTGAATTTACACTAATTATCACCGCATTCTTTGTAAGCGCCCCCTCGGGTAAAATTTTAAATACAATTCTTTCATCTGCAAGTTTGTCATTTTAATTACTTCTTTTTCAAGATTGTAGTCCATGTCTATTTTTGTTCTCCTTGAACCATATACTTTCGGACTTGCAACAATATCTTCATATAAAAAGTCATGAATTATTCTTTGGTTACTTGCTACAGACAAAATATTTGATTCGGATGTATCAAATTCATTTAATAAACTTTTCCTATATTTCCAATCATAAATATTTTTTTCTTTAATCTTTTCAAATTTATGATAACCTTCTCCAACCCCCTTTATAAACTTGTGCATTCCTTTTCCCAAGTGGATTATGAAATAATCTTCATCTTTTAATATATCAGGTAATATATTAGAATTATCAACTTTTGTAACATCAAA
>MCBE01000147.1 GCA_001723845.1 Candidatus Altarchaeales archaeon WOR_SM1_SCG | reverse complement strand
AATATACGCGGATACGTTGGTGCCTGAAGCTTTACAGAAGGTATCCATTTCTATATAATTCTCCTTTCTGATTTTTGCTCTGACTGAAATCCATTGATTCATATTAAATTTTAGAATAGGTTCTTATTAAATACTTTTATGGTGGACTTTAGTCCACTACATAATTTATGAAAAAACTTCGGCTTCTAATTTACCACATAAATTAAGAACATCCATTAATTCATCTTTTGTAAACAAAGGAATCGGAGCATTACCTATGTTTGTCAGCGGCGGCTCAAACAAATCCTGATATAAAACATGATGCTTTGCAGTGAAAATCGTTTGCAGCGTTCTCAGGAAATTAACCTGATCGGCGTTCAGGTAATTTTTCTCTATCATAAATGTCTTGAATGCTTCAGCAATCCTTTTTTTGGGATCAGAGGAACCGTATAAACCAATGGTTTCTTTAACAAAATGAACTAAAGTGCCTTTATGCGGTTCATAAACATCACGCAGTGTTTCTTCCGTTATGTAAAGACCCGGACTGTTTAGTGTTTTTTCCAATTCCTGCAAATCCGTTTCGGTTAACACTTCATTGTTTTTTATCTTCCTGATGGTCGGGTGAGATTCGGCAAGTTCTTTGATTCTATTTTCAATTTTCTGTTTATACACCTCAATATACTCCTGATCAGGCAGGGGACCGAATTCTATCAACTTTCTTTGCTGTAAAAAATCACCAATATCCAGATTTATCTTAGGCGCAGGCTCAACTCGTTTATATTTCATGAGAGGAGCAACTTCTTCTAAAATCATAACCGCATCCTCAAAGGTTATATTTTCCCAGAAGCTTTTATTTGTAATTTTATCCAGTATTTTTTCCTTCTGTTTAACGTCGTTTATGGTATTTGGAAGGCATCCTATATCATAGCAGATGTCTTCCCCGATTATATTTATCGTCTCTTCGTCGTGATTTAATATTGCTAAGATTAATTTCTCAACTTTCAATGTAAATGACGCTATGTTTATGTTTACGTCCGTTTGAAATTTCATCAAAGGAGTTATTTCACTTCTTAAGTAATCCACAGGAGTTACGCCCATCTTACCCCACAATTTGCCTGAAATAACCAGTTCTATTTCCCTTGCTTTTTCTTTTATTGAAACAGAGTCCATTGGAAGTGCTTTAATAGAATCAATTAGTTTTTTCTTCAGTATCTCTGATTTTTCAATATCATTGTTTTTCAGGAAAAATTCATACTGCATGATTCTTGCTAAAAATATTTTTGAGGGCAACGCTTCCGTCGGGCTTGCTTCCTTTCCCTCAGGGTATAAATCAAAAAACTCCATGTTTTTCCAGAAATCAAAAATCAAAAAATAGTCTTTTTTACCGTTAGGAAGCCACGCCTTGTGCTTGCAGGATTCATCATTTCTTGTTCCCCTGCCAATCATCTGCCAGAATTTTATCTTTGAAAATACCGGTTTTGCAAAAACAAGATTGCAAACCTCAGGAATATTAACTCCGGTATCAAGCATATCAACGGATATGGCAATCCTCGGATAACTTTCCTGCTTAAAGCTTTTCATTAAATCCTGCGCTCTCGAATCGTCTGAAGTGATTATCTCGGCTAATCTTCCCTTATGCTGGGGGTATAATCTCTCAAACGCTTCATACAGCCGTTTAGCATGCTTTTTTGATACCGCAAATATTATGGATTTCGCAGGCAGCGTTCC
>MCBE01000146.1 GCA_001723845.1 Candidatus Altarchaeales archaeon WOR_SM1_SCG | reverse complement strand
AAATAAATCTTTTAAAATACTGAAGTTAGTGATTTCTTTCTAACACTTTATTTATTTTAAAGTTCTATATATTATTATACACTTTTAGTTTAAGTGTTTAAGTGTATAAAATATTAGTATGAGATATTATGACAACAATTAAACAGCAAATTTTGGAAACCCTGAAGAATGAACCCTGGCTTTCAACACCGAGATCTCTTGCCAATAAAGCCGGCACAGGCGAAATATATGTGTGGAAGGTTTTGAAAGAACTGGTTGATGAGGAAAAAGTAAAAAAAGTAGAGCGCGGAATATACAAGTTGAAGGGTTGAAAAATGAAAAACTCATCAGTTTTAACAAAAATTGTGGAAATGGAACGCAACCCATGAGGAAAAAGAAGATTACAGGGAGCTGATGAGAAAAAAGGTGGAGGAATTATCCTGCTCTCACGAAGAATGCGAGGACTATGGTGAAAACGGTAAAGGCAATATAGTTTTCGTCAGGAAATATGGGGCGGGTGAAACGCAAAACCTCTTCAAGTGTAAAACATGCAACAAAACATTCTCCTGGCGGAAAGGAACACCTCTCTTTGGTTTCATACTAAACGAGGAGAAGATATTAAACGTCATTATGTGTCTTGTTGAAGGAAATGGAATTAGAACAACAACAAGAATAATGAATGTAGATAAGGAGACCGTAACAAGAATCCTTAAAGCGTTTGGAGAACATATGAAAGCGGTATATGAGTACTTCATGCATGACTACCACATGGAAGAATGCCAGTTTGATGAACTATGGACATTCATCAGGAAAAAAGAGAATAACCTTTCGGAATTGGAAAAACTCATAGCAGAGTTTGGAGATATGTGGGTTGGAATAGGTTTCGATTCGATAAATAAAGTGATTGCATCGCTTGTTGTCGGGAAAAGAAACGAGGAATTAATAGATAAGCTTGTAGGTGGCGTAAAGAAGGTGACAGACAACCATATACCTTTATTCACAAGTGATGGATTGAGGTGGTATGAGAAAAAAATACTTAAACATTACGGAATACAGGAGAAAACAGTGCGAACCGGCAAGCGAGGAAGACCAGTGAAACCAAAGAAAATGCCCCACCCCGATCTGAAGTATGCTCAGGTAGTGAAACAGTACAAGAAAGGAAAAGTAGCGAAGGTGGAATTCAAAGTTGTTTTCGGTAATGAGAAAGAAGGAAAAAAACTTATAGAGAAGTCTCCGGTGAGTAAACACATAAACACATCCTTCGTAGAGCGGAATAACCTAACACTGCGGGAAAACAATGGTCGGTTATCAAGGAAAACGCTGAGTTTTTCAAAGGAAACAGAAGGGTTAGTAAATCAACTATGGCTTTTCATGGGCTACTACCATTTCGTTAGACCTCATGGAGGGCTTGCAATAGGTGTTGACGCCGAAAACGGTAGAAAACGATGGACTAAAAGAACACCCTTCAAGGCAGCAGGAATTACAAACCGTATATGGACACTTAGAGAGTTAGTCACTTTCAGAATACCCCCTAAATGAATACATAAATCAGCTCCCAAGAACCATAAAAAACAAACAGGTAGCGTATTCGCTCTCTTATTTTTTGTTTTGCAGTGTTTAAAAAAACTGCTTTGTTAGAACATGCCTTATTAATCACCCTAAACGACAAAAATACATCATATTTCATGTCAAAATTCTAAATTCATTAAACACAGGTATAATCCCCCGTAGAATTTAATTAACAAGCTGGGGACACGAAC
>MCBE01000145.1 GCA_001723845.1 Candidatus Altarchaeales archaeon WOR_SM1_SCG | reverse complement strand
CATATTGTCAAGTTCTTTTCCCGAATTTGCCTGGAATTCAATCTCTGAAACAGCGGCTTCAGGGATGATAACTTCAACTTCAGGGTTGTTTTTAATTATTTCCGAAATTCTCCCGTCAATTATTACTGATGTGTCGGGGACGATTTTTTTGAGTTTTTCCATCATAATACAAATTATATTTTATTTCTAATAAATCCAAATTCAATAAATTCAATTAAAATTCTCATTGCAGTATAATGGAGTATTTAATATTTTTGTTATACTCCACAATTCCCCGCTCCGTTTTAGAGCCATCTCAGAGCCATACGATGAGATATAGCGAACGATAGTGAAGCATATACGAGGAAATCCTTTGACTGAAAGTCAAACGGACATTCGTCGGGGGTGTTGCCCGACTGTGAGAACTTAATGTCTTCCCTTCCCGGTTTCTCGCCTGCAAACTTTAATTTATCTTTTAATTTTTCATGCAGGTTTTTAAGTTCCTTTAAGCCATCCAGACCAACTTCTTTTCCCGAATTTGCCTGGAATTCAATCTCTGAAACAGCGGCTTCAGGGATGATAACTTCAACTTCCGGGTTGTTTTTAATTATTTCCGAAATTCTCCCGTTTCCGAGTTATACGAGGATTTACGAGTCATACGAGTAAATATCCGAATGAAATGAGGTTAAATGTCGCGAGTGACAGCGAAGCACATCAATTATTACCGAAGTGTCGGGGACGATTTTTTTGAGTTTTTCCATTGTTATTTTTGAAACTTCAATAGCCACTTTATCCTCCTTGTCACTTTTTCTTCCTTTGCTCTTTTCATCAGGTAATCAATATCCAGATTCTTTCCCTGCGCCCTCACTATAACTATTGCTTTTTGTTTATCTTCCTCGTGCCATACGGCGGCTCTCATTATCAGGTAATCTTCGGGAGAGCAGACATTTACGGGGTAACCCTCAATTTTAGATTTATTAATTTTAATTGCGTCCTTGATTTTAAATCCCGATACCTCACCAAAGAAATGAAGCACAACGCCTGTGTCTTTATGTACAAATTGTCCAAATGCCGTTAATTCCCATGCTTCGTTATATTCCTCTGTTGGATCCCATCCTGCATCTCGCAGTCGGTCTAACAAATCAAGAGTAACATTATCTGCCATTATAACAAAATCAATATCATCTGTAATGTAGGGTGAATCATAAACAATTGCAGCATATCCTCCGATAAGAGCATATCTTATTTTCAATTCATCAAACACTCTGCATGTGTCTGCTATTAGTTTTCTTAATTTCATTTTTGAATCTGAGCATCTCGTCTACAATATTTATGAAATCATTTAGAGGGATTCTTTTCCTCTCTTCAATCTTCCTGTCAATTTTCTCAAGATTGTATTTCATATTAAACCATTAAATTAATAGATTGAAATTTAATTAAATATCATAATGAAAATTAAGGAATCCTTAATAGAACTCCCGGGAAAAGGAAAAGCGTTAAATTACCGGGATTTATTATAATTTATTTCCAATATAATAACTGATGTAACAATAATCTTTCATGAGTTGAATAAAAAATAAATAACAAAATGAGCACCAATGTTGCCTATCCGGAGGAGCACTATGTGAATATCAGGATCCCGGGAAAGTTTTTAGAGAATATGAACGCAGTTTCGGAATCCGAAATTGAAATTAAGTTTATTGATGACCATGTTGAACTTCATTCAATAAAAGAAAGTGCAGGGGAAGACAAAACCGGAAATCTTATATCAATATTAAAAAATCCGCCC
>MCBE01000144.1 GCA_001723845.1 Candidatus Altarchaeales archaeon WOR_SM1_SCG | reverse complement strand
GTTGCATCCTTCTTTTATTCGGTGCTTGTTATTTTAAAAACATTTTCAATCTTGCCGGTTCCTGTTCCTTTTCCTTCACCATGCTTTGCAGATATTTCGTTTATTCTAAGGTTTGCTATCATTTTTATAATTTTTATTTTTATGTTTTAAATTGTATTATTAATTTTGATTTTAAGTTAATTAGTGTAAATTAAAATGATTCAAATACAAAAAATTGAAAATTCAACAGGAATTAGGATTGAAATGCAAAACGCCCCCCTGTTACTCCTAATTGCAGAGAAGGGTTTTATTGCATGCGGGTATTTAAATATTGAGATTGCAGAGAAAATAGGGGACTGCGCGTGTGCTGTTTCCGGGGTAAAAACTTTTGAAGATGTTTTAAATGCAAAAATTGATGTAATGACTTCAAGGGCAAAAGAACTCGGGATTGTTGAAGGAATGCCCTGCAGCGAGGCATTGAAATTGATGGGATAAAGAATCTTTAAATATCGGAATTTAATTTAAAACACGGATTTGAAAATCATACATATTTAGTTAAATTTTGACAAACTAAATTGTGCATAAATTAAATTTTTTATCGTATAGGAAAGTTCGTTTAATTCATCAAAATTTTAGTTAATGAAATATGAATGAAAAATACACTTATGATATTGCAGACGTTTCAAGTAACGTGGTTTTATCGCCTAATTCAAATTAACTTTTAAGTTGACTAATTAACTTAACCTCATCCACAACATTTTTTATTGAAATAATGATGGTATTTTAGTGGCAACGGTGTGTTTTTATCCAATTATGTTGTATTCAGTATCATACAAAACGCGAATAAAAGATGGTCATTCGATGAGTGTATTGCCGCCAAGCTCTTTAATTTTACTAATAAATTCATCATTTATTATTTGTATAAAATGGAAATTGGTGATTAATTACTCATTTATATATATAACTTCATATATAAACATAGTTTATATATGAAGTATCAGAGTAAAATCATTTTGAATTTAATAAATTAATGCACATTTTAGTTTGCCACGATATTCCTGATTTTCAAATTCGTGTTAAAACTTTAATTTATAAATATCTAAATACATAAACCGGAATACTCAAACAAATCAAAAGAATTGACAGATTAGAAACAATACTATAGGTTTCGAGCATTAAAGATACAAAGATTGGTACCTTAGGAGTTGAGATGAATGAAAAATTCAACACAATGAATATAAAATTTGATGAAAGATTCTAATTTCCGGTGCAGTATTAAAATATATTTAAAATATTTGATAAACATACCCAATAATTAAAAATAAGTAAAATAATCAATTTTTAAATAAATTTAAGTAATAATGAACATTTAAAATTTAAATAAAGACATATTAGACATTAACTTGAATGAGTGTTCGGCAGGTTTTATAAGTAAAAAAACTTCTCATATTATTATAACACAATTTAATTTAAACTAAAAAATAAACAAAAAAAACAAAAAAAAATGAAAAGTATGTATGTAAAAAGAATTGGCGCGATTGCGACGGGTGCTGTAATGTTAGGCGCAGCACTATCCGGAGTGGTCGGAGCCAGCGTAGATGACCTTGATAAGGATTTCTTCTACAATGAGGACATGAGCCCGAAAGTGACATTGGTGGTTGGTGAAAACGCAGAGGCATCCGATGGTATTGCAGCGGCAAACATTGCGGCAACAATCGGAAACCTTGCGTATGCAAGCGAAACAACAACTATTGAATCCGACCCCGTGGTTTGTGAAACACAAATCATTGA
>MCBE01000143.1 GCA_001723845.1 Candidatus Altarchaeales archaeon WOR_SM1_SCG | reverse complement strand
CTTTATATTTTTCAATTTCAAATGCCTTTATACATTCTTCTACACTACCAAAAGCAAATTCTGCAAGTTCTTCTAATGTTGAATTTGAAGCAACAGAATTAAATCCTTGATTAATAAAATTCAAAAATTCTTGATTATTAATGTATTCTTCTTTAAATACCACACATTTTTTGGTTTTATTTAATCCCTTTTGTGTTGCTTTTTTCCTTTTCATTTTCAATATTCTATTCTATTGTAAGAGATGTGGAAAGCCATTTAATTTTCTAATCCTATGAGTTTTTACATATAAATCATCACGAATGTCAAGAAGTATCTTTCCTGTTGTATCGGTAAGTTTTATTCCTGCATTTTCTGTATCATCCAGAAAGTCCCCTATCTCCATCATTAAATATTCAAGGGTGTCTAACTCATCTCCTGTGACTTTGATAAGATTCGGCACTGATTTGTCTTTAACATTAGTCATTTTTTATGTTATTAATTTTTAAAATAAATAATATAATAATAAGATACTTGTTTCAAAAGATAGAAAATAGAATCGCTTCATGATTCAAAAAACATAAAAATTACGAGAAAAATCTAAAACCACTATGGTATCTGAAATGACAAAAAACGAAATCCTGAATTTAATGAACGAAACCTGGATTTACGAAGCAATAATAACAACAACCGATGCCTGCGGAACAATCAGAGCCGCTCCGATGGGAATCTCAACCCCCGACTCTGAACACATAGTCCTTGAAATCTACAAAACATCAAAGACCGCGGGAAACATAATCCGGGATAAAAAATTTACAATTAATTTTGTCATGTATGTTGAACTGTTCTGGAATTCAATAAAGGGAAAAAATCTTGAGTACGACAGATTTGGGCACCTTAAGGATTCTGATGCGTGGCTTGATGCGAAAGTTCAAGAAATTGAAAGCTCGGGTGAAAAAATTAAGGTCTATTCAAAAATAACGGTTTATGGGATTAAAAACCCGAATTTTGTATTAATTAACAGGGCAAAGCACCTCGCTTTTGAATCAATGGTATTATTTACAAAACCCGGTGATGAAGCAAAAAACGAAATTAATGAAAATTTGCGGGTGATAAAGAAGGTTGCACCGGGTTCAAAATATGAAAAGCTCGTCAAGGAAATTTTAAAAGAAATTAAAAATGCCCGCGAACCAATGAAAAGCATTTAGCCGGATTCCTTATTTTATCTCCCCACTGTTCTCATTTTTTTCACTGTTTTCCTGTTTTTCTTTTTCATCCCCATCCCCCTCATCCTTTAAAAGATCTTCAATATATTCTTTTATTTTTATTCTCCTGTGAACAATTTTATTGAACGGCTCAAGAATTTCATCCGGGGGACGCAGTGCAATTTCCGGCTTTATAAGGTCTTCTGTTTCAACAATTTCCAGTTCGTTTTCAGATTCGCAGGTAACCGGGACAATTTTAAGAATGTCCCCGTCCAATACGCCGGCGTCGCCTAAAGTTAAATTCCCGTCAATTTCACGATTATTTTTTTTAAGAATGTACTTTATCTTATCGCCGTATTCGTCAACATCAGGTAGTTCCAATACCTCATCAAGGAATTCAATTAAATTTTTTGCTTTCCAGTCATACGAGAAACGAAAACTTCTTCTCAATCTAAATGTAGCATAACGAATAGGAGTGTAATCGCTCAACACGCCTGGTTTAATGCAGTGGTCTTTGCCTGCCATAATCCTGATTTTATTTATATCTTCCATTAAATAAAAATTAAAATTTATGTTAAAAATAAAATCCAAAAA
>MCBE01000142.1 GCA_001723845.1 Candidatus Altarchaeales archaeon WOR_SM1_SCG | reverse complement strand
ATGATTTGAATTATGCAATAGATAAGGTTAAATCCGATTTAGGTGAGATGCAAAAGCTTTTTGAGAAGGAGTTAAAATAATTAATGTAATTTTTAATTTTATTTATGTCCGGAAAAAGGTTTAATAAAGTTAATGCAGGAATTGTATTTTTATTGGTTTTAGTTTTGGTTTCGGGTGGGTTTGTAATTGTGCAGTTGGTTGGTGGGGAAGGTTGCGGTATAGACCCCCCTGCATTTGTCATAGGCATTATAACAGAGGGGGGAAGCCCTGTTTCTGGAGCGAGTGTTATATTATCCGTGAATGGAATATATAAAGCGAGCATGTTGACAAACACCAGCGGCATTTACGGGCTTGTTTCAGATGAGCAATCATCAAATGCATCTCTAACTATAATCAAGGATGGCATAATAAACTGTCTTGATTCATTTACTCTTACATGCAATGCACAAACAGATATACCCGTAAATTTCAATTCTGCTGTTCAAAAACATGACATATATATTTCTAATTTATATGCTCCGGAATCTTTAAAAGAATTTCAGACAGCAACAATAAACGCATCAATCTACAACAATCATTCATGTCTTATGGGTGTTGATATAGTATTTTACAAAAACAATATAAGTGATGAAACCCTTATAAGTAGCCATACCCTGTTTATACCATCCCATTCAACAGGAAACATTTCAGCATCATGGAGTGTGTCATATGGAACATCTGGAGATCAAACAATAATAGCAGTTGTTGATCCTGATAATAAAATCAATGAAACAAATGAAAGCAACAATCAGGCAAATAAAACGATAAATGTAATTTCTAATGAGGACTTTATAAAACAGGACAATGTTATTTTTAATTATATTTATATGCCTGACAATCCCAAATGCGAAAAAGCATCTGTTTATCTTCCACAACTAGAAAATATATTCGGCAACCGCTTTATTATTCATGAATCGTGCGTTTATTTGGATTGCGACGATAACAATCCAATGAGTGATCTTGCTAATACAGCCAGAGCTCATACCAACTATTGTGTTTACTTTCCGTACACAATAACAATGGGCAAAAAAAGCATAGTAAATAACAGCATAGATGATGATAAAGCAAACTATACCTGTAATTTTCCAGAAGCAGGTAAAACAGAAAACCAGACCTTCAACCAATGGATTGAAAACATCTGCTATCAATTTGAAGTAAAACCAAATGCCTGCCTTCCCTGCGACCTCAACAACGACGGAATAATAATTAAAGATTACCGCGAATTGATGGACGCTTACAAATGCTTTCTCAGGGTGAAAAAAAATTGCAGGGATTTAAACGGCAACGGGATTACTTTTAAGGACTGGAACGAGATGAAGCATGAGTATGAATGCTTTATCGGGGGTCAGGGATTAGTAAACAGGGGTCAGGGATTAGTCCAAATCCCCTAACCACCAACCCCTAACCCCTAACAACACAAAATTTTCAAAACATTACCGTAAACAACAAAAATTAAAAATCCAAGGAAAAGCACCGGAACGAACTTCATCCCCCACTTGATTTTTATTTTATTTGAAATTTTACCCCCTTCCGCAAACTTTTTGATTTTCTCAACCTGTTCTTTTGTAACACCTGTAATGTCGTTTTTCCCGGCAATTTTTTTGCCGCCCGCGAAAATGTATTCTGCGAGAGTGTCTTCTTCTTTTAATTCTGAAACATCAATTGTCTTTTGCATTGCAATTTTTTCAACGACTTTAAGAAACGCCGTAAGTATTACAAAAACCGGCAGTAATGCGACAAGAACAATTAATATAAATTCAATATTTTCCGGGGCCAGGAACAAAAAAAACAGCGGAAGCATAGATAAAATAATAAGTAATATAATTTTTATTTTTTTAATTTCCCTTCCGAATTCCGTAAAAACGGATTTGTTTTGAAAGCCGAGAATTAACCCGTAGATTGCGGCATAAGGCATCACAACGACTCCCGCATCAATGAAATACGCCGCGTAATTCGGGAGAAACCCTTCAACAGGAATGTTTGAAACGGCAACTCCGATTCCTGCAAGAAGCTTAACATCCCCGCCGCCAAGCTGCCCAAGATAAAATGAAATGTATCCTATAACAAAATATAATGCTCCTGTCAGGAGTGCATTAATCAAAAATTCAGGTGATTCCGCTGCCGCCCGGAATATTGTTAAAATTAATACCGCTGCAAAAAGCCCGATGCTGACTTTGTCCGGGATCTCCCCTGTTTTCAGGTCATGGTATGATGCAATTGCTAAAAAAAGAATTGTTGTTAAAATTATTGTTGTTAAGAGCATTTTAATTTGATTAATTAGATTAATTAGTAAATTTAATATATATTTTCTTTGAGGTTTCCCTTTCATCCCCGTTATCTTTTAAATACTCAATCCCCTTTTTTTATATACATAGTTCCTGTAATATAAGTGAAGTGAGCATAATGAAACCTAAAATACGGATGAGTCATACAGGGGTTTCATCTATTTTCTAAATTGAAATTTAATTTCTATTATTGATTTCAAAAGAGCAATTAACTAAATATTAAGAGAGACGGAAAAATTGAAAATATTTGAGTTAATTATTTATAAATTAAAGTGTAATAGTTAATAAATCAAAAAATGGAAAAGAAGTTTGGTTATGTGATAAAGGTTGATGGAAGAGAGGTCTGGCATGGGCTGAACCCAAAACAGAAGTTCAATGAAATAAAGAGTCAGAATATCGGTAAGCAGGTTTCAATTGCATGGAAAACAAAGGAGGATGTTTTAGTATGTCAAGCATAGAATTCCCTTACACTACTGAGAAGAGCAGGATATTTGGTAATGTAAAAAGACCGAGAATGAGTATTAGTGTATTTTCAAAATTAGACGATAACTGGGTGATGATAGATGATGTTTTAGCAGATACGGGAGCAGATTTAACGGTCCTGCCCAGATTTATAGGAGAACTCTTAATTGAAGACATAACAACCGGCGAGTACACTGAAATAAAAGGTGTTGTGCCTACTTCTGTTTTGATAGCATTTATACATCGGGATATGAGGGTAAAAATAGATGAAAAGGAATTCAGACAACCAATAGCAATAGCCGACTCAAATAATGTTCCGTCAATTTTCGGCAGGGCAAACGGACTTGATTTATTTGACGCAAACTTTATCAGAGGCGAGAAATTAACACTTTCCTGGGATGATTAAAAATCAGGATTAACGACTCATTTATTTTCTAAATTGAAATTTAATTTCTATTATTGATTTCAAAGAGCAATTAAATAAATGTTAAGAGCGATGGAAAAATTGAAAAATTGTATTGAAAAATGAAAGGTTTATTATTAAGAGTAGGTATTGACAACGGATTTGGAGGATGTCTTGCTCCAATATACAAAGATGGGTCGTTTGAATACATTCCGATTCATGCAATAGAACCAACAACTGAAAAAGAAGTTTATGCAACAATGGAAGGAATAAAAAATAAGAAAGGAATAAAAAA
The DNA here is from genome assembly GCA_001723845.1 of Candidatus Altarchaeales archaeon WOR_SM1_SCG. Taxonomy (GTDB): domain Archaea; phylum Altiarchaeota; class Altiarchaeia; order IMC4; family WOR-SM1-SCG; genus WOR-SM1-SCG. The sequence goes on along the minus strand of MCBE01000142.1, from coordinate 20,210 downwards.
TAAAATAGTTGATTTCGTTCCTGAAAAAATCAAGTATTCTCATCCTCATTATGATCCAGAATTTACCACTTTCACTTATGGTGATCCAACAGAACCTAAAAGAAATCAATTAGCTAAATTAGATACTGGGGATTTATTGATATTTTATGCGGGATTGATGCATTATGTTAAACCAAAAGATGGGAAAAAGTGGTATAAGGCAAAAAATCGGAAATTAAAATCCCGACTTTTTATTATAGGTTATTTTGAAGTTGAAAAAGTTTATGATTTCAACGAAATACCGATGTCAGAATGGAAAACAATATTCAAAAAAGTATCAGAGAATGCACATGCTAAAACATATTTCAGGTTAGAAGAATTGAAAATTGAATACTCAAATAAAAAATTAATCATAGTAAAGGGAAGAGAATCAGATGAGAGTAAATTATTTACAAAAGCTATTCCTCTTGGAGACGGTAGCAATAAACTATGTGGGGGGTTAGAACGTATCTTTGGATACCCAAAAACAAAATCACTTACTCGTGCAATATGTCGGTGGATAGACAAAGACCACATTCATAAAGTTAAAGAATTTTTAGAAAATGAGGGGAAGTTATAAATAATCCAATATTAAGATAAAATGCAGAATACACAAAAAAATAAATTGAATGAAGTCGTAGAAATATTAAATTACAGAAAACCAGAAATAGATAACTATTATGAAGAAAGCATGTTCAAGCCAATGGGAATAAAAAGTAATTGTTTTGTTGAGAAAGATATGAAAAGCGTACGAAGATTATTTGAGTTTTCATTGACGACAAGACAAGGGGGAACAACTAAGAAGACAACAGATAAATACAAAAAAGTTGGAAATAAAGTAGATGGACTACTAAAAGAGATTACTGATATTCTTTCAGATAAGAATATCAACCCTAAAAAAAGATATGAAGGGGCATTTTTTAAGTTGTTAAATTCTGAAATAGAAGGAATGAACCAGAAAATAATATCAATGTTTCTTAAATTCTTAATATATCATAGTAGTAAAAATTTTGATGGTAAAAGCGAGTTGGATGATGCACTTTTTATTCCGTTGGATGTTCATGTTTTAAGATTTCTTTTCAAAAAGGTTAATAAAGAAAAAGAAAAAGATATGATACAACTATTTGATGGTGACTTTTGGCAAAGTATTTGGCAAAGTAGTCTTCACTTACCGAGAGACATCACCAAGATTGATAATAAAAAAAATTTTAAAATTCAAAACAAAATACAGAACGAATTTAAAGAGGCAAAAATCACAGAACCACCAATAATATTAGATTACTTATGGTATATTGGAACTATGTATTGCAGATACAGAAATTTACCAAAATTAGGATGTGATATATGTTGGTTGAGAGATTTATGTTCTTCAAGAGAATCCAAAGACGACAAAGACAATAATAAACCAGAAAACCAACCCTAAATTTGATTAAAATTCAAAATACCCCCCCTAAAAAATCCCACAACTACCCCCCAATTCCCGACAAACATAAACATAAAAAAGTCGGCAACAGATGAGAAATCACTCGCAGAATCAATCCCTTATTTCCCCCCCTTTAATCGGGATTCTAATCGGCTGCTTTCTTGCAGGAATCTACTTAATATTCACAAAATATTTTCATGCAAAATAGTAATCCATAAAATTTCAGCGGATTCAAATCCATGTTTAAACTGATAATTAAAACCAAAAAAATGCGAACCTTCATAGCAATCCCCTGCCCTGACGAATTAAAAAACAAAATCCTTGAATTCCAGGACCAACTCAAAAATACCGGAAAAATCAAGTTTGTTGAAAGAGAAAACATCCACCTGACCCTGAAATTTCTTGGTGATGTTTCCGGAAATAAAATCAAAGAGATCATTGAAATTCTTGATTTAATTTCAAGAAACGAGAAAAACCGTAAATTTAAAATTAATTTATGCGGCGCAGGAGCATTCCCTGATGAAAATTACATTAAAATTCTCTGGATCGGCGTTTCCTCCGGCAGGGAGGAAATTTTAGATTTGCACAGGCAAATTGATTTTCAATTAAAATCCCTGGACTTTAAAAGAGACAAAAAGTTTCACCCGCATTTCACGATTGCAAGGGTGAAGTTTTTAAAAACTAAAGATAAGAAAGAAGTGCAAAAGGTCTTGCTTGAAAATTCAGGCACAGCTTTCTGCGATTTTGAAGTTTGCGGTTTTAAACTTATGAGAAGCGAACTTAATTCTTCAGGTCCGATTTATTCTGTCGTTAAAGAATTTGAATTTTAACTTTTCCTGACCCTCATGCCTTCGGGAACAGCGATAATCTGGTGAGAAGAAACCCTCCCGATATCGCCGTCAATCTCAAGACATACCTTTTTAAGTTCCATCACGGATTTTTTAATTCCTTCCTTATTTTTAAGCATCGGGCTTATGTCAATTACAACAATATTATTTGCCTCCAGTTTAGAAGTAATGCTGTCAACATCTTCTGCTCTTTCAAGTTTCATTACTTCAACCCATGCCTTTGCCGTATCTTCGTCCACATGACTTATACCCTCCAGGAATTCGTTAATATCAATCTCCTCTTCTCTTCCTGGTTTTCCGCCGCTAAAAATGTCAAGTACGCCCATTTTATTTTTAATATTTTTTTTATCTTTTATAAAAATTTATTTTAAATTTTGATTTATTTAATTATTAAATAAATTATTAAATAACACATTGAAATTTTTAGTTAAATTTTTAATGAAATTTTTTTTCCAGGGGATGCACAGATAAATAAAATAAGACATATTTAAAAAATGACAGACGATTTGATAAATAACATATTTGAAACCGAACTGAAGGCAAGAACAATTTTCAAGGACCTGTATGTCCTGTCGCCGCATTATGTTCCCGGCAACCTGCCCTGCAGGGAGGCACACGCCCGGGATGTAAGCACCCTAATTGCGCCGGCTGTAAGAAACGAAAAGCCGAATAATCTTTTTATTTACGGGAAAACAGGAACAGGCAAAACATGCGTGACAAAATATGTCACAAGGAAATTCAAGGAATTTATTGAAAAAACGACTTTAAACACGCAGGTTAAAATTGTCTATATGAACTGTAAAATTTACAACAGCAAATACCAGGTCCTGAAATCCGCGGCAGAAAACAAAAACTTAAATGACGAATTTTTAATTAATTCACCGCTGCATGACAAACCCGATAAAAAACTGGAGGGTATGACGCCTGTTGATTTATATGAAAGGATACGAACGGTAATACAGGATAACGGCATTAATTTAATACTAATTCTTGACGAAATTGACCAGGTAAAAAAGGGCGACGACTTAAAAGACCTTGTATATATTTTAACAAGAATAAATGATGAATTAACCACAGGACATGTATCTATCATCGGGATTACAAACGATTTGCGGCTTAAAAGGCGGCTTGACCCGAGAAGTAAAAGTACTCTTTGCGAGGAGGAAAGGGTTTTTAAGCCGTATAATGCGCCGCAAATTAAGGAGATATTGCGGCAGAGGATTGATCTGGGACTCCAGGAGAACTGCATAGAGGATTCCGCAATCCACTACATTTCGGCAATTGCGGCATCATCCGACGGGGATGCAAGATATGCGCTGAAACTTTTACAGAAATCAGGGGAAATTGCACAGCAGAAAAGAAAAGAAAAGATCACGGAAGAGGAAGTTGAACTCGCAAAGGAATCGGTTGAAAAAGACATTGTTGCAGAAATCATAACCTCGCTTCCCGAGCATCAAAAGATAACGCTTTACACAATCGCTGATTTATCGGAGAATGAAAGCATGCAGAGGCGTCTTGCAGGCATTACGGACGGCTCGCTTTTCACAGGAGAAATATACGAGAGATACTGCCGGGTTTGTTTAAGATTAAAAAGCCCCCCAAGAACGATGAGAATGATAAGCAATTACCTCTCGGACCTTGAAATGCTGGGGCTTATTACCGCGCAATTATCGGGAAAATATGTCAGGGGCAATACCCGCCTTGTTAAACTGGGCTACCCGCCGAAAGAAATTAAAGATATTATTGAGAGTAACTGGAAATAAAATTAAAAATTAAAAAATGTATATCTGCGACTTTTTCAGAGACATTATCCGGGGTAATTTAAGGATAGCAACGATAGCTGTGACGGCAGCGGCACTTATTGCGCCAACCCGGGCGGGACTTAATACGGACATTTTTGTTTACCGGTTTCAAATTTAGATTATCCCTGTAATACTGCCTTTTTTCAATTCAATTATCCCTGCTTTAACCCCGGGATTTTTTGCTTTATCAGGGTCAAGACAATCTAAAATTCCGGATGCTGTTTTCCTGCTCCCTTCGGAAATCCTTTGAATATACCAGCAGATTCTTCCCAGGTTCTCTTCCGACTCTATTTTAGTTTTAACGACGGGAATTAATTTTTCTGAAAATTTTTCATTCCCAAGAGCAATCAATCTTGTGCATTCAACGATTTTTTCAATATTATCTTCAATTTTTATTTTATTTTTAACGACAGGAATCAGCTTGTTTGCAACATCCACGCTTCCGAGAGAAATGCTCCAGACGCGAAAGCCGATTTTTTGAAAATCTTCTTCTTCCTCTATGCCCTGCTTTAATTTTTCCAGATCAAAACTTTTCACCAGTTTTTCTGCAACTTCAAGGTTACCGTGCGTAATTTTTATAATACACTCGCCTGCCTTCCCGATATCCTTTTCCGTTTCTATTCTATCCTTTATCGCGGGAATCAAACTAACTGCAAATTCCTTGTTTTTCAATGAAACCAACCTGATGCACTCGCATATCTTTAAAATGTCTTCTTCTGATTTCAGCTTGTCTTTCACAACGGTAATCAAATCACCCGGGGACTCTTTAATTTCTCCGGCACCTGTTCTGACATATTCGCCAATCTTTACAACATCTTCTTCTGCCTCTATTTTGTTTTTTAGATTTTCAAGATTCATTTTCATTATCAATATTATAAATATTATCGGTATTTACACTTATGTTTTTTATCACCGTCCCATAAACCCTCCCCTCCAGAACATCCCTTAATTTTTTTTCATTCAGGTTCACAACCTGTGTTTCAATCCCCGATTCGGCTGCGAATTTTAGTAACTCAAAAACCTTCCTTTTCATCCCGCCCGTTACATCATTTTCTGCATTGTAAAACTTAATTTTTTCAATATTTTTTTCATTTATTCCGGGGATAATTGTTCCTTCATCATCAAGAACCTCGGTTATGCTTCCCGAAATTATCCTGCCTGCTTTTAATTGTTTTGCAAGCCAGACGAGAATCTCGTCTCCTGATAAAATCCCGATCCCGTTTTCAACATCAACACAGGGAACGCCGTAAGCAACGGGAATCACATTAAGTTCAATTAATTTTTTCATTACTTCAAGTGAATTAATTGAAAATTTATTGATTTTATTGCTTTTTAAAATAACAGACGAAGAAAGCTGCACGGGAAAAACAGGAACTTTCTCTTCAAGGAAAATGTCAACAAAAATTTTATTTAAATTCTGCATCGCTTCCTGCGTCTCGCAAAATCCAATAACCTGCTCTTTATTACCTTTATTTAGCCCCTCGTGAATTTTATATTTTTTTGCGGCAGCATGCCCGAACGAGCCGCCGCCGTGAACAATTATGAAATTAAAATTTTCCATTAATTCATTGATTTCCCTGGCAAGCCGCCTTATTATCTCTTCCTTTGCTGTGTTTTTTTTACTTTTCTCGGTTATTAAACTTCCGGATAATTTCAGGCATATTAGTTCCATAGTTATTTATTTAACTTCAGAGCATAAATTTTATATAAATTTTATTTGTATTTAAAAATATAAGAATATATCAAAAAATAAAGAAAAATAAAGAATGAAAAAATCAACGGCAATAATACTGCTTTTAATCTCGCAGTTTTTTGTAATCCCGGTATTTGCACCGGAAGATACGGGTTCGCCCTGCTCTGAAAATTCCGACTGCACAACCGGGAACTGCTTTAGGGGTATATGCGAGGAGAGAGGATACTGCGAGGAAGATTATGGCTGCTCTTCAGGACGGTATTGTTATGCTAACAGGTGTAGAGATTTTGTTCGCTTTAATGAAAGTTCTCTTTTATTTATTTTGTGGATTTTAGTTTTGTATTTAATGCCGCTTATTTATTTTTATTTTTTAAACAGGGTTGATATGGAGTTAATAGGCACCATGGTTTTAATGATAATCACCTCGCTTGTATTTCCAGCGGGGTTTTACACAACATCCGGACATGCTTTTCCTTTCGGCTCACACTTTATGATTCCTCCGTTTATTTGTATATTGGTTTTCTGGAATTTTTTTGCAGACGGACTGGACCTTGCAGACAAGTTTCTTTTAAGCATAATAAGCATATATGTGCCGGCAGCCGCAGCCGCAATTATTTTATTAATTGCAGGCATCTTTGAATTTTCATGGATTTTACCCATCCCCTTCATTGCCCCGGTTGCAGCATACATTCTTTTCAAGCATCTTGGCTATATCACTTCCTGCATATTTTTTGTAAATTACCTGCTTTTTGATTTGCAGGGTGCGCTAATCGTGTCCGGACTTTCCGCAGCATCAATAATTTTATATAAATCAAGGTTCAGGAGAATAGAAAGAGAACGATTTGACGATATAAGCATAGAGGAAACAATAAACACGGGGATGCCGTTATTCACACATACCGGCTTTTCAGAAGTCAAAAATTATTCAAAAATTCCCGATGATGCAATAGACCCCTACACGCTTGATAAAATACACGATTTACTCGCACAGGGGAAAAGGATTGTGAAATGCAATTCATGCGGCACTTACTATGACCGGGAAGTTTTAAATTTTTACGGGAATTCATGTGCTGTGTTCGGGTGTTCAAATTCGCAGCTTTGAAGAAAAATAAAAATAGAATATAAATTCAAAGTTATTATTTTGAATTAACATAATGCTGAAACACCATAAATAATTTCTCAAATCTCATAACAACTCTCCTTAAACCCACGCGCTTTGCATTTCTTCCCGGAGCCGTGCGAATAAACCTCCTGAATAATAATTTAATTTTCCCACTTTTTAATCTCATCTTTTTAATTATTAACCTGAAAATGGAAGCCACTGCAATTTACCCGGAGTTGAATGCTATAGAAAGCGAAATCAAGAACCTGAAAATCTTGATTTCACAGCATCAAAAGCAGAAGAAAATCGTCTCTTTAAAGGGAATGCTGAAAGGTGTTAAAATCAAGGAAAAGGATTTTTCGGAAGCAAAAAAATATCACAATTGAAAGCGGCGCCTATTTCACAGTATCAGTGTTTCTTCCTCTGGCACAAACGCCAATTTCGGGTTTTTCATTGGAAATTTCTTTCTTGCCGCCGCAAGAACTTTTATGGCATTGTCCCCGCTCGCAACAACTTTTCTTCCTATTAATGCGATGTGTTTTCCCCTGAACTTTTCTAATTCCTTTGGAAACGATGCAAATAGATTTAGTTCTTCATTCATTTTAAATTTTTTTTTGTTGCTTAATTTTTAAAAAATTTAAGTGCTGCCCTAACTTCATCAACGCTCATCTGCCCCCCTGCCGATTCCTTTCCTTTTCCCAGGGAAGCAAAGGTCAAATACGACCCCATCAAAAGCCCTGCAACGCGGGAAATCTTACCAAGTTCGCCCATTGAAATTGCAATAACGGGAATTTTTAAATTATTATTTAGAACGGAAAGAACGGTCAGAACATCGCCGTAATTTTTTGGTGTGAAAGCGACTTTTGCAATATCTGCGCCTGCCTGTTTTTCCAAGCCGATTATCTTTAAAATTTCCTCTATTCCCGGCGTTTTTTCAAAATCGTGATGTGAAATTATTACTTTAATTTTTCTGGCTTTCGCAGCACTCGCAACTTCATTTAAAAAATTTTTCCCTGTTTTTAATTCAACAGATACATAATCTGTTGAGCCGCAGAATTTTAAGGATTCCAATAAGATTTCTGCTCTTTCCCTTTCCGTGCCGCAAAATAAGCCCCCCTCCCATTCTGGCATGCAGGTTATGATTTTCGGCTTATTTATGCTTTCAATTCTTTTCAAGCCCGCGAAATTATTCAGGTAGTCAAGCCGCAGTTCAATTAGGTCTGAGTTTGCCAGGTTTGCCGATTTTACCATCATTTCAATATCCTGTTCTATTATCGGGGCACATATCATTTTAAATAAAATTTATATTTTTATTAAAATTAAAAACGAATCTAAAAATTAATTTAAATTTCCATTGATTTATATGGATTAAATTCTAACTAATAAATCAACAGAAATAATATGAAATACGACATTCACATCCACACCAATTACTCTGACGGTGCAAACACTCCCCCGGATGTAATAAGGCGTGCAAAAAAAATCGGGCTTTCGGGAATCGCGATAACCGACCATGACACTGTTGAAGGTTGTTTGAATGCAAAAAAATATAATTCAAAAAATTTTAAAATAATTCCCGGCGTTGAAATAACCTCTGCGCAGGGACATATCCTCTGCCTGGACGCCGCTCTTGAAACAGATTCATTTAAACCGGCAGAAGAAGTCATTGAAAAAATTCACGATGCGGGAGGAATTGCAATTGCAGCCCACCCCTACGATATGACTCGCGGCGGCGTGGGTGATTTAATTTATAAATTAAATTTTGACGGGATTGAGGTCTATAACGGCAGGTTAATCCTGAGCAGGAAAAGTATTAAAGATATTGAAAAAATTGCCGATGCGCTGGGAATTACAAAAACAGGCGGTAGCGATGCCCACAGTTTGGGAGAAATCGGGAATGTGTGCATTGATGTTAGTGAAGACCCGGTTGATTGCATAAAGAAAGGTGAAGTTAAAATTGTTTTTGAAGATCCGATTAAGAGAAAGGTTGATCATTTGAGGAGTCTTTTTTTGAAAAGGATTGGATAAAAATTTTACAGTGCTTTTTTTGATATTCCCTTTGGATTTGAGTTTGATGCAAACTCAATTATATTATCGTATTTATGGGCATCATCGCCGTAGGTAGTCATTTTTTATTTATGGGAAGTTCGTCTTCTCATTATTTATTAACTTCAAATCAAAATTATTATTAACAAAGAATTAAATTTTATCCAAAGTAAATATATCGGACAATTTGTGTCTGATATAAATGAGTTATCTGCAATTGCGACAGGGAAAAAGCAAATATCAAAGTATGTTACATATAAAAAATCGAAGGTAATCAGATATGAACCAACTAACACTGTTTGAAAAAGAAAAAAAACTAATCAATTTAAGAGAAGCAAGCGAATGGGCATCACAATATTTAAATCGTAAAGTTACGACTTCTAATATTTCGTATTTATTACAATATGGAAAAATAAAAAAGTATGGGAACAATGGGAATCCCTTGATAAATACTGAAGAATTAAAAGAATATTATGACTCTTATGACAAAGAAAAACAGTGGAAAAAGAAATTAGGTAAAGACCTTAATTGGCATTTGTCTTTTGTAGAATACAAAGAATCGGAAAGAACAAAACATGTCCATAGGTTACATCCGTACAAAGGTAAATTTATTCCTCAATTAGTGGAATATTTTCTTGATTCTCGTACCAATGAATTCAAGCAACAAATATATTTTCATAAAGATGATATTGTGCTGGATCCATTTTGTGGAAGTGGAACAACATTAGTCCAGGCAAATGAGTTAGGAATGCACGCCATTGGTGTAGACATTTCTGCCTTCAATACAATGATTAGTAATGTTAAACTCGAAAAATATGATATTCCACAGATTAGAAAAATCATTCAAAAAATAACAGGGTATTTGAAAAATTTTCAGAAAACAAAAAATAATATTGCTTTTGAAGAACATCTATTATCAGAAATTTCAAAATTTAACTACAAATACTTTCCATCACCAGGATATAAAAGAAAAGTAATGAGAGGTGAGATTAACGAACAAGAATATGCAAAAGATAAAGAAGAGGAGTTTTTAAGCATTTATTATGATTTGGTTAAAAAATATAAAATTCAAATTAAGCAAGATAAGGATAATTCTTTCTTGGATAAATGGTTTTTGTTTCCGGTAAGAGAAGAAATAAATTTTGTATCTAAAGAATTGAAAAAAGTAGATAATAAAGATATTGAAAAAATATTAGCAATAATCTTGAGTAGAACTGTTCGCTCATGCAGAGCAACCACTCATGCTGATTTAGCGACCTTAAAAGATCCTATCACAACTACATATTACTGTAAGAAGCACGGTAAAATATGCAAACCGATTTTTTCCATTAAAGGGTGGTGGCAAAGATATACCATAGACACATTAAATCGCCTTAGAGAATTTGACAGATTAAGAACCGAAACATTCCATATCTGTTTGGCAGGCGATAGCAGAACGATAGACCTTTATGAAGAAATTAAAAAGAAAAACCCGGAGTTTGCTAAAATTTTATTGAGACAAAAGATCAAAGGAATTTTTTCAAGTCCCCCTTATGTCGGGCTTATTGATTATCACGAACAGCATGCTTATGCATATGAAATATTTGGATTTAACCGAAAAGATGAATTAGAAATCGGGCCTCTTTCTAAAGGTCAGGGAAAAGAAGCAAGGGATTCCTATGTTAAAGGTATAGCGGAATCTTTAAGAAATTGTAAAAAATATCTTCAAAAGGACTATGACATCTTTTTAGTAGCCAATGACAAATTTAATTTCTATCCCGATATTGCTCATTTGGCTGATATGAAGATTGTTAATCAATTTAAGCGTCCTGTGCTAAATAGAGTAGAAAAAGATAGGTCTAATGCATATTCGGAAATAATATTTCATTTAAAAGAGAGATAAAATGCCACTTACAAAAGAACAAATACAAGGAATTGAAAATACTATCAAAGATAGTTTACGAAAAAAGTTTCAAACATACGACCCGGAAACAAAAAATATGCCCTTTCATTATCGTTTACTCGGTCGTGATAGAATGGCGTTATTTTCCTTTATTCAATCATTAAACACGACTTTTGGCACATCTATTTTTGAACCCGTTGCAGAAACTCTGGCAAGTTTGAACTTTGAATTTGCACAAAAACAGTATGTAGTTGGTGATACTATTAGTGAACAAGCCCAATCTGAAATTCAACATATTATGAATGAACTTACAATGGGGGGAAATCCGAATAAAGCAGAAGAAATCGAAAGGATAAGAAAAGTTTGCAATCAGGGTACAATGAACAAATTAAAAACTGTAAAAGTGGATTTGTTTGCTCAAAGTGCGGACGGAACAGTGCATTTATTTGACTTGAAAACAGCAAAACCAAATATCAGCGACTTTAAAGATTTCAAAAGAATGTTATTAGAATGGATAGCAATTTTTTTAGCAAAAAATCATGATGCACAGGTAAATTCGTACATTGCTATACCTTATAATCCTTATGAGCCAAAACCTTATGAAAGGTGGACATTGAAAGGCATGTTGGATTTGGACAACGAATTAAAAGTCGCAGATGAATTGTGGAATTTTCTCGGAGGCGATGATTCATACTTGGAATTATTGAATTGTTTTGAAAGAGCAGGCATTGAATTAAGACCGGAAATTGATGCTTATTTTTCAAAATTCACTTATAATAATAGGATTGAAGGCGAAAATGCTCGCAAAAGCAAGGTTGCAGGAAAATCACAATTAAAATTGTAACAATTAAACTCAGATTTTGACTCAATTGAATTTTAAAAATGAAAAACGAAAAAATAATTTACTCTATAAGTTCGGAGGATGTCCAAACAGTTGCTAAACAAGAATTAGACAGGGAACTTTCAGATGAAGAAATAAAATTGGTAGAAGATAAAATCGGCGACTATATAGATTGGTATGAATCTATAAATTCGGTTATTAATGAATCAATTTTAAAATAATTCCATGTGTTGAAATTACTTGATGAGCAGGAAAAATATTGAAAAAATTGCCGATGCGATGGGAATTACAAAAACAGGCGGTAGCGATGCCCGCAGTTTAGGAGAAATCGGGAATGTGTGCATTGATGTTAGTGAAGACCCGGTTGATTGCATAAAGAAAGGTGAAGTTAAAATTGTTTTTGAAGATCCGATTAAGAGAAAGGTTGCTTATTTGAGGAGTCTTTTTTTGAAATCCTTAAAAATCCCCGGAATCTAATATCTAACATCATGAAATCCATCCTCACCGACAGGGTAGTAAAAATCCTCAAAGACCATGATTTTTCCGTATGCGACTGCCAGAGCATCCAGAGTTGCTTTGACATATTCGCGAAAAAGGAAAAGGTACTGCTGATTAAAATTTTAATGAATATTGAGGGGCTTACAAGGGCGTCTGCGATGGAATTGAAATTTGCATCCATTGCCCTTTCAGGCGCACCGCTCTTGATCGGGGAGAGAATGAAAAATGCAAACCTAAGGGACGGGGTTGTCTATACAAGATACGGCATTCATGCGTTTACCTGCAGCACCTTGAGATACATTCTTGATGAAATTTCTCCTTTAATTTACTCGGTGCGAGGCGACTATGTTGTAAATGTCGGCTCCGAATTGTTAAAAAATTTAAGGACTGATGCGGGAATGACAATGCAGGAACTTGCTGATGAATTAAAAATTTCAAAGCAGAGCATTTACCGCTATGAGCATTCCGGCGTAATCCCTCTTAACATCGTTTCCGAACTTCTCGTGTTTTTTGAGGACTTCAATGAATCGGATATTAAATTTAAAAATAATATTTTCAACGAGCAGAAAGCCGGCGAAAAAAACCGGGAAGAAATAAAAAGTGAAATTATCGCAGGGCATCTCACGGATTTAATGAAAAAGGTTATTTGCGAGTTTAACCACATCGGCTTTTCAACAACATCCCTCAACGCCCCGTTTGATATTCTCGCTGAAGAAGAAGAAATGGTTTTTACGGTTGTGAGTAACGATTTAAGAACATTGAAAAAAAAGATTAAAATTGTAAGAAAAATTTCCGATATGACGGGTTCCTATAAAATCTGCGTGAGCGAAAAGAAACAGGATGTTGATATTTTTATTATAAAGCCCGACGAATTAAAAGAGATTGGCAATTCAAAGGAATTGTTGAAATTATTGATTGACGGCTGAAACTTTTTCTCTTCTCCTCATTTTGATTTCCCTTGTATATGGATAAAACATCATCCTTTTGCATTTAAAACACTTAATAACGACTCTATGCTCGCGAGAATCAAGCCGCACGGATGCGGTTTTTGCGGGAAGTAAATAATGATGGCAAAATTTACAGAATTTTCTTTTAAATTCACTTTTAATCCTTACATTATATTTCATCGCGATTTTTCTTGCCGCATCAACATACCTGTTTGCCTGCTCAAAATCGCTGTTCAGGGATTCACAATCCGCTTTATCAAATAATATTTTTATTCTCTCCTCTGCTATTTTTCTCTGGTTTATTTTACCGGCTCTGCGTTGCATTTAGGGGTTAGTTGTCATGGCTGATTCGGGGGTTAGGAGTTAGTTGTTAGTTGTTAGGGATTAGGGGTTAGAGTTAATTGTCGGTGGGATTTGACTAACTCCTGATCCCTGATCCCAAATCCCAAATCCCTGACCCAAAATCCCTGACCCAAAATTTTTATTTTAATTTTTCATCAATTATCTGTTCAAAGACATCGTACGGCTGTGCACCCACCAGTTTATAATCTTCAATAAAAAACGTGGGCGTCCCGCTGACTCCTTCATTCTGACCTTCCCAAATATCGTTTTTTACCTTTGATTCTTTCTCGCCGCTAATTAAACATTTATCAAATTTTTCCGTATCCAGTTCAAGGTCAAGTGCGTATTGCTTCAGATTATCAACGGAAAGAGCATCCTGGTTTGAAAATAATTTATCATGATATTCCCAGAATTTTTCCTGGTCTCTTGCACATTCACTTGCTTCTGCCGCTTTTTGAGCATCCCTGTGAAATGTTAAGGGAAAATGTTTAAAAATAATTTCAATTTTATCCCCGTAGGTTTCTTTTATACTATTTAAAACAGGAGCCGCCTTTCCCGAGTATGGACACTGGAACTCGGAATATACGACTATTGTTAAACCCGGTATTTTTTCGGAATCACTTGCAAGTAACGACTTTACCTCTGTTTTGCCTTCATTTTTCTTTACAATGTCATATACCTTTACAGCAAGGATTAAAGTTTTTCCTGCAAGGGGGTGGTTAAAGTCAAGTGTTATTGCCGTTTCATTGATTTCGGATATTTTTGCATTTCCCTGCTCCGTTCTTATAATTTTACCTTTCGCAAGTTCAATATCTGTTTTTAATGACAATATTACTTCATTATCTTTTAATGTCACAATCCTCTCGCCGATTATATCAGGTATTTTTCCCGCACCCGGTGCAATATCCATGAGCAGCGTATCATTCATAACAGCCGCTATTCTTACAGGCCACGGCAGGTCCGGGATAATTAAGGTTTCTCCCGGAACCGGCTCTTTTCCCGTTCCCTTTTTGTACTGCTCGGCTGAAATATTTTCAAACCTGTGTAAAATTATAATTTTTTCAATGGTTATTACTCTTCCGGGGTCAAAATCACCGAACGCTTTTTCCCGGGGAATTGTTATTGTTTTTTCCTCACCCTTTTCCATACCGGTTATCTCTTCATCAAAAACTGTTCTATCAAAAAAACCGAATATTTCCTGCCCAAAGCCTGCAACAAAACTTAAATTCCCGCTGTCAAAAACCGTTCCGTTTTCAAGTTTACCCGTATAATTAACATAAACGGTGTCGCCTTTTTCTACCATAACTTTTCCCGGGATTTCATCTTTTGCGTAATATTCATCAATTCCCGTGATTAAATAAATCCCCCCGCCATAAAATAAAATCAAAAAAGCAATTGCAAAAATTCCCGCTGCCGCGATTAACCCGTATATTGTTTTTGCCGATTTTCCCTTTAATTTTCCGATTATTGATTCCCTGCTTAACTTTAACATTTTTAATATTCATAAAATTTTTAATTTTTCATTACTTAATATTATATGTTCTTAAACTCCTCCCGTGTAAGTCCAATCTCCTTTAATATCTTCCCCAGCAACACAGGTCCAATCTCCTGATTCCCGTGAAAAGGAATGCTTGTAGTACGCCCGTCGGGGTGGCGGTAAAATACATGGCTGCCTTTCTGTCTTATAAGTTCAAATCCCAGTTTTTTAATTTTTTTCTCCAGATTTTTAGGGGAGATTGGTTTCAGTCGGATCATGCTGGTATTTCTATTTGTTGAACTCCGATAAATTTTGGTATTTCCGATACATTCTCTTTTTCTACTTCCAGGCAAAGAGATATGACTTCAGCCATGTTTTTCATTAATTCGTCAATGGTTTTCCCCTGCGTATGGCATCCTGGAATACCCGGCACACTGCCCACATACATATCCACTTCCTCGTCCTTCTCGATTATGACGGCAAATTGTCTTTTCATTTTTTATTTTTAATAATATATTAAATTTATTTAACCTTATTTTAATTTAACTGATTTTAATAAAGGTTACAACTATCAATTTCTGCAAGATGCTAAAAGAAGTTAAAGATTGAATGTAGTAAAAAGAAGGGAGAGGGTGCCAGAAGAGGCACCCTCTCTGGGGGATAGAGTGGACATTTAATTTTTGAAAAAAATTGATTTATTAATAATTAGAAATTGTTTAAAATAAAAGATTGAATAATAAGGGTTTACGGTTTATCCCGGATAACTTAATGAGAATAAAAGAATTTGCTAAAAGTAATTTGTGCGATAGCACCGACCGACCGATAAGAAACGATAGTTTTTGAGGACACTAATATTAAGTTTTCTTTATTCTTTAACGAGATAGTTAAGCAAAAGCTCGGATATATCCGCTGAGTACTCGCCCGTTCTTCTTATGCTCTCTGCTATATAGCTTATGTATATAGAAGATACATCGTTTATATTCAATGCCTCATTGTTTATTTTCTCGCACAGCAAAACAAGATCGTTTATCGCTTCAATGTTTTTGTTTGCCGCTTTCATATCCCTTGCAGTTAACGCATCCATCGTCGAGGAAAATATCTCAAGTGATTTATCGCTTGCCTGCGCAATCATTTTGGTTATCTCGCCTGACGGTGGGGTTTCAACAAGCAGACGGACATTCTTTGCTATTTTAACGGCATGATCACCAATTCGCTCAACAAGCCGGCTGATAAGGAAAAGGTAGGTTGCTTCCTCTCCTGTGACTTTCATTTTATCAGTCATCGCTATGTTTCTCAGGATAATGTTGAACTGCCGGGAAATCAGCCAGTGCAGGCGGTCAACATCGCGGTCCCTTGGCTCAATATCCTGTACGAGCAGCTTATCTTTTTTGTTAAGCGCGTTTATCGCATCCTCGTGCATTGTTCTTGCGAGTATGTGCATTCGTTTGATTGTTTTATCCATAGGCATTTCCACGGGATTTAACAAATCCTTCATTGTTATTGAATTTATGCTTTCTTCTATTATTTCAGGTCCTATTGCGGTTTGAGTGAATCTTATTGCGCATTCCCTGGCAAATGATTCTATTCTATTTTTTGATTTTATTGTTATTACAGAGTACCCGTTTATGTATGCGCTCACAAGAAGGCGAAACAGGTAAACGGGGTCGTCTATTTCGTCAACCGAAAATTCCTTTACGTTGTAAACCGCATCTTCTTTTTCCGCGGGGAGGATGAGAAGCGTCCCGTCAGCCCGGGTGATTATCCTCACGGGGTCGTTTTTATTGATTCTTTGCGAGGTTATCCATTCCTTTGGTAGCGTAACAACATACGATGAGCTTCCGGTAAGCTGAACTTTTCTTGTTTCCATTTTTATTTATTGCTTTATTGCTTTACTGCCAGATTATCTATAATATACATTAGAAGCATATATTTTTATGTTAAATATAGTTTGGTATATAGTTAACTGTCTTGAATAAAATTTTAATAAAATTTTAATAAAAATATAAATTCACCATTCCCGGATTTTATAACACACAGGGGTTCATTGAGTTTATTTTATTTTATTTTATTTGTTTTTTATAAAAGTATATATTTAAAATAATATCTATATATTTAATAGGGAGTGAATATAATTAATAAAAGGATAATTAACAAAAAATTTGGTTTAATTAGTTTTAGTGAAATAATTTAATATAACTTAATGAAAACAGAAAAATGGAAAAAACGAAAATAAAAAACAAAAAAACCGGGATTAAAAGCGGGATACTTGTGCTGGGAATTGTTGGAGTATTTGTTGCTGCGGCAATGATCGGGGGGTGCATCGGGGGTGAAAAAACACCTGGCAACGAATCACAAAGTAATTCGCTTACCATAAGCGGCTCAACAACGGTTCTTCCCGCAGCGCAAAAAGCAGCCGATAAATTCATGGATAAAAACCCAAACATTAACGTTCAGGTGAACGCAGGAGGCTCAAGCGTCGGGGTGCAGGCAGTAGGCATGGGAACTGCGGAAATCGGCATGTCTTCAAGGGATTTGAAGGATGAGGAGAAAGAAAAGTACCCTGATTTAATGCAGCACATTATAGCAAAAGACGGGATTGCAATTATCGTGCATTCAAGCAACCCCGTATCATCACTTACCGAGGATCAGGTAAGGAAAATATACGCGGGAACCTACACCAACTGGAATGAACTTGGCGGAAATGACCGGGAAATTGTTGTGGTTTCAAGAGACACGGCATCCGGAACAAGGGAATTCTTCTGGGAGCACATAATGAAAAAAGGAGACTTCACAAAAACCGCTCTTGAGAAGAATTCAAACGGAGCGATACAGCAAACGATTTCACAGACCCCGGGAGCAATCGGTTACGTCGGTTTAGGCTATCTCAAAAACGTTAAAGCAGTAAAGATTGATAAAGACGGCGAGCTTGTAGAGCCCACGGTAGAGAATGTCTTAAACGATAAATACCCGATTTCAAGAGGGCTTAACATGTTTACGAAAGGACCAGCATCAGGAATCGCAAAAGAATACATTGACTTTATAATGAGTGCCGAAGGACAGGAGATTGTTGAGGAAGAGGGTTTTGTTCCTGTTAAATAAAAGTTAAAATTCGAATTTTTTATATTTTATTAAAATGCCAATAAAATCCCCTGCGGTTTCAATTAACAGAAGAAGCATCGAAGATACGCTCGTAAAGGGAGTTTTATTTGCATGCGCAGTATTTGCGGTAATCGTCGTCTTTTCAATTATATTTTTTCTTTTAAAGGAGGGCTACGGGATATTCCAGCAGGCAGGATTGTTGGACTTTTTATCGGGAACGGAATGGAAACCGGAAACCGGGATTTACGGAACACTCCCGCTGATTGCAGGAACGCTGCTTGTTACGCTTGGTGCAATGGTAATAGCGGTTCCATTAAGCATAGGAAGCGCGATTTTCATTTCAGAGCTTGCGCCGCCGAGGGTTAACGCAGTAATAAAGCCCGCAATAGAACTGCTTGCGGGAATCCCCTCTGTTGTCTTCGGGTTCTTCGGCTTGATTGTATTAACCGACTGGCTGAGGGTGACATTCGACGTCCCGACAGGTGAAAGCATGCTCGCAGGCGCGGTTTTACTTGCGGTAATGGCAATACCAAACATAACAAGTATAGCAGAGGATGCAATAAGTTCTATACCAAGAGAATACAAGGAAGGGAGCTTTGCAATGGGCGCAACGAAATGGCAGACCATAAACAGGGTGATTCTCCCGTCCGCGCTTTCGGGAATTACCGCCGCGATAATCCTCGGCATGGGGAAAGTCATCGGAGAGACAATGGCGGTAATCATGGTCACAGGGAACACTGCAATAATTCCGGACCCTCTTTTTGATGTGTTCTCAACTGTAAAAACGCTAACAGGCGCAATAGCGATCGAGATGGGTGAAACTGCGATGGGGTCGCAGTGGCAGCAAGCATTGTTCGGGCTTGGGCTTATACTGATGGCAATAACGCTTATCATAAATCTCACTGCGAATTTCATTCTCGGCAGGTTAAGGGGCAGGCAGACATCCAGAGGTAGAGGTTCCGGGAAGAAACAGGGAATACTGTCAATGATTTCAATGCCTTCTGAAAATATAAATAAAATTAAAAAATATATTCATTGGTTATTGATTTTAATATTGTCGGGATTATTGTTTTACTTAACCGAAAGCATTTTAATAACAATTGCAGTTATATTTTCAGCAGCATGCTTTTACCTAATAAGCAGGAGCATTTCACCGAAAAACACCCAGAGAGCGGCATTTATGCTTATCGGATTATCAACAATAATCGTTCTTTTCATGCTTGGCGTTATACTCTACTACATAATATCCAACGGGATAGGCGCGATAAACTGGGAATTTTTAACAGGATACCCAAAAGACCTCGGGAGGGCAGGAGGCATATTTCCCGCGATCATAGGTACGTTTTACCTTATCGGTGGCGCGATTATCATGGCTTTACCGCTCGGTGTTTGCGCCGCAATATATCTCACCGAGTACACGAAAGAAGGAAAATTAACCTCTGTTATCCGATCAGCAGTTGAGCTTTTAAACGGTACTCCTTCAATTGTCTTCGGATTGTTCGGTTTTGCGTTTCTGGTGCTGTTCCTTGATTTAGGCATATCCCTGATTGTCGGGCAGATAGTTCTTGCCCTTATGGTTCTTCCGACAATAATAAGAACGACAGAGGAGGCTTTAAAAACCGTTCCTGTGTCAATCAGGGAGGGAAGTCTTGCGCTGGGCGCGACAAAATGGCAGACGATAAGAAAAGCAGTACTTCCCCCATCTGTACCGGGGATCGTTACGGGCGCGATACTCAGCATAGGCAGGGTTTCGGGTGAAACGGCACCTATAATGTTTACGGCTGTTGTTTTCAGCCAGAGGTTCATACCGGACTCGCTTATGGATCCGGTTATGGCTTTACCCTATCACTTATTTATCCTCGCGACAAACGTCCCTAACTCGCAGCTGAACCAGGCGGGAACCGCGCTTGTTTTATTGATGATCGTTATAGGATTTTATTTAATCGCGATATTAATCCGTAATCGCTATAAAAAGAATATGAAATGGTAGTAAAGATGAAAAAAGAAATTGAGAAGGAAATAAAAGAAGGAACAAAGAAGGAAATAAAAAATATTAATATTATTACTTGAGTTTCAAAGATATTAGATTTCTAACATAATAAATTTTATTTACCCCATTTACTGATGTTGGTTTTTGTTATCTCACTTTTTGTATTTTGTTGCCATGTCAAAATTTTAAATAAAATCAGTGT